>JBQGCF010000276.1:0-8733 GCA_052038315.1 Iamia sp. | reverse complement strand
CAGCGCCGCCAGCGCCGCCGCCGCGGCCGCTGCGGGGGCGGTCGGGGCCGCTGCCGCCGGAGACCGGGGGGAGGACGGCGACCTCGTCGGTGGGGCCGACCGGGTCGGTGCCGGACGCCGGCTCACCGTTGCGCCACACCTTGCTGGCGTCGATGACGGCGGCCAGCTCGGGACCGAAACGGGAGCGCGCCGCGTCCAGCACCTCGTCGACGGTCACACCGGCCACCTCGACCGAGGCGGTCCCGGCTGCCTCACGGGCGGCGGCGAAGAGCCGGAGGACGGGCATGGCGGCGCGGGAGCCTACTGGCGCCCCCGACCCGGAGCCCCGTCCGCCCGGTACGGTCCCGGTCATGGCGGTGCCGCCGGGGGCCGACGAGGGGGCGGCGCGGGCGATCGTCCGACGTCACGTCGACCCCGCGGTCGACGAGGTCGAGCGGATCGGCGAGGGCGAGTGGTCACGCTGCTTCGCCTTCCGCTCGCAGGGCCGTGACCTGGTGGTGCGGATCGGATCGCACCCCGTCGACTTCGCCAAGGACCGACGCGCCGCGGCCTGGGCCGGGCCGGATCTGCCCGTCCCGGCGGTCCTGGCGACGGGTGACGACTGGTGCATATCGACCCGGGTCCACGGCACGCCGCTGGAGCAGCTCGACACCGCCGGCTGGGAGTCCGTCCTCCCCGCCGTGCTCGCCCTGCTCGACGCCCTGGCCGCCGTCGACATCGCCGATCGGCTCGGCGTCGGCCCCTGGGACGGACGTGGCGTCGCCCCCCGGCCGACCTGGGCCGCCCACCTCCTGTCCGCCGCCCACGACGACCCCGCCGACCGCACCCACGGCTGGTCCCGGGTCCTGGCCGAGCACCCGGCGGCCGCCGCCCTCCACCGCCGGGGCCTGGCCGCCCTCGCCGCCGTGGCCCCGGACCTCGACCCGCCGCGGGCCCTCGTCCACGCCGACCTGGTGAACCGCAACGTCCTGGTCGAGGGCGACCGGGTCACCGGCATCTTCGACTGGGGCTGCGCCCTCTACGGCGACCCGCTGTTCGAGATCGCCTGGCTCGACACCTGGACGCCATGGCACCCCGCCATCGCCGAGGTCCGGTTCCGGGAGCGGGCCCTCGCCCACCTCGCCGCCCGGGGCGCCGATCTCAGCGATGCCGACGACCGCATCCGGGCCGCCCAGCTCCACATCCTCGTCGACGCCCTCGCCTACAGCACGAGCCGGGGCCGGGCCGACGACGTCGCCGGCATCTCGGCCCGCCTGGAGGGGCTGCTCTGACGGGCGGGGCCTGCCGGTAGGTTCACCCCTCGTGCCCGACGTCCGCATCCTCCTCGTCCGCCACGGCGAGTCGACCTGGAACGCCGAGGGCCGGTGGCAGGGCCAGGCCGATCCGCCCCTCACCGAGCGGGGCCGGGACCAGGCCCGACGGGCGGGCGCCGGGATACCGGCCGACGTCGACCAGCTGTGGTCGTCGGACCTGGAGCGGGCCCGGGTCACCGCCGAGCTGATCGGCGCGGGCCGGGCGGTCGTGGTCGACACCGCCTTCCGGGAGCGCGACGCCGGCGCCTTCTCCGGGCTGACCCGGGCCGAGATCCACGCCGCCCACCCGGGCCTGCTGCCCGACGATCCCGCCCGCCGGCCCGGCACCGAGGGCGACGGGCTGATCGCCCCGCCCGGCTGGGAGCCGGAGGAGGAGCTCAACACGAGGGCGTGGACCGGGATCGAGCGGCTGGCCGCGGCCCTCGACGCGACCGGCGCCACGACGGGCGTGGTCGTCACGCACAGCGGGCTCGTCTACAGCGTCGAGCGCCCGCTCACCGACGACCGGAGCCGCATCGCCAACCTCGAGGGCCGCTGGCTCCACCGGGTCGACGGCCGCTGGGAGCTGGGCCCCCGCCACCTCCTCCTCGACCCCGCCACCACCACCGTCACCCGCCCCGACGCCCTCTAGGCGGCGCGTCCTAGACGGGGAGGTGGGCGGTGCAGGTGGGCTGGGTGGGGTCGGCGGCGAGGGAGGCGTCGTCGATGGGGGCGTCGCAGGCCAGGCAGCGGCCGTAGCTGCCGTCGTCGAGGCGCGCGAGGGCGGCCTCGACACCGGCCAGGTCGGCGGTCACCGCGTCCAGGTCGAGCGGCGCCGGCGCCGGTGCCGGTGCGGGAGGCGGGGTCGGAGCAGCGGCAGGGGCGTCGGACACGGGGCGTGACCCTACCGGCGGTCGCGGCGACGGGGCTTGGCCGGGCGCCGGTCGATGCGGTCCCGGGTCATCCGCCAGCGGGCCAGCAGGGCGATGACGACCACCAGCGTCAGCGCCCCGGCCCCGACGATGATCCACTGCGGCTCGATCGACGAGCCGTCGTCCGAGGAGGCCGACGACGGAGACGAGGCCGGCGCCGCGGTGGTCGACGGCCCGGTGTCCGGGTCGGAGTCGCTGGAGCCCGCCTCGGGGGCGGTCGAGGTGGTCGTGGTCGTCGTCGTGGTGGTCGTCGTCGTGACCCCGGCCAGCCCGTCCGGCACCGGGGGGAGCTCGTCGCCGGTCGTGTCGTCGATCGAGGCGAGCATGAAGCCGGCGTCGAGCAGCTCCCGAGCGTGGGCGTAGTGGGCCTCGGAGCCGAGGACGACGGCGACGAGCCGGCGCCCGTCCCGCTCGGCGGCGCCGACGAAGGTCATCCCGGCCCGGCTGGTGAAACCGGTCTTGAGCCCGATGGCCCCGTCGTAGGCGCCGAGAAAGGCGTTGAGGTTGGTGACCGAGTGGGGCTCGCCGTCGCCGCCGACCCACTCGTGGCTCGGGGCCAGGGCGATCTCGGCCAGCTCGGGGTCGGCGAGGTAGGCCCGGGCGGCGATGGCCAGGTCACGGGCGCTGAGCAGGTTGCCGCCGTCGATCGAGCGCTCGTCGTCGAGGCCCGCCGGGTCCCGCAGCACGGGCCCGTCGGCCAGCCCCAGCTGCTCGGCCAGGGCCTGGGCCTGCTGGGCGTAGCCGGGCATGGTGCCCCCGCCGGCGGCCTGGCCGAGGGCCCAGGCGGCGTCGTTGCAGGAGCAGAGCATCATGGCGTAGACGAGGTCGCGGACGCCCCAGGTCGACCCGTACTGCAGGGCCAGGCGGCGGGGCGGGGCCAGCGCCGCGGTGCCCGAGATGCCGATCTCGCCGTCGATGTCGAGGTGCTGGCGCACGAGCAGGGCGGTGAGGATCTTGGTCGTGCTGGCCGGGGGCAGCGCCTCGCGGGCGTTGGACTCGGTGATGACCTCGCCGGTGTCGAGGTCGACGACGATCGACGCCTTCGGCGGCGGCACGGGGGCGGTCGTCTCGGTCGGGCCGGGGGCCGGCGGCTCCTGGGCCTCGACCGGCGACCCGACGGGGACGACGACGGCGAGGAGCAGGGCCGCCAGCGCGGCGAGGAGGAGCCTGGTCACCCGCCGGAGCATCGGGCCATGGTGGCAGCAGGCCGGGCCCGCTCCAAGGACGCCCTGCGGGGGTGGCTCCCCCGGCCGCGCCCCCGCCGGGATCGTCAGCCGGTCCGGGCCTGGCCGCTGTTCGCCGAGACCCGGAGCGAGGAGGCGTCGATCGCCTCGAAGTCCCGGCCCCTCAGCCGGCGCAGCGTCTGCAGGGCATCGTTGTCCCACCGGGGGTCGGGGACGCCGCTCATGAACCAGGCCGAGCCGTTGTCGGCGTTGATGGCGCCGTAGACCTTGAGGGCCCGGATGATCGGCCGGACCGAGGCCGGGAAGGCGCTCTCGTCGACCGACGCCTTGAGCCGGAACCGCTGGCCCATGGCCGGGGCGTCGGCGCTGCCGGTCGAGCCGGCCTGGTGCCGGGCGGGCCACACGTAGCTGGTCCGGCTGACCGGCACGGTCATGCGGATGGCGTGCTCGACCTTTCCGGCGGCGACCTCGTCGTAGCGGACGAGACCGGGGAGGATCGGCAGCCCGGCGGCGTCGGCCGAGGTCCAGCCGGCGGGGCGGAGGGCGTTCGACCGCAGGTCCCAGACGGCGCCGGAGCCGGCGGTCCAGCGACCGCCCCCGGCCGGGTGGGCGGCGTAGAGCTCGTAGAGCCGGCACGCCCCCTCGTCGACGACGATGACGTGGCGGTCGCCGTCGGCGTCGGGTCCGCCCTCGATCGGCGGGTTCGGCGGGATCGGGTACGGGCCCGGGTCGCTCTCGTCGTCGTACTCGAAGGTCACCCGGACCTTGGGCTGGCTCCCGGGCACCACCACGTAGGGGATGCCGATGGGGCCGCCGTCCCAGGTCCCCGACCCGAAGTCGGCCTTGAGGGCGGCGTCGGTGCCGACCGTGGCGACCATCGACCGGCTGTTGGCGAGCACCGGGAGCCCGCGGACGTCGGCGTGCCAGTGGCTGTCGGCCGGGAACATCGGGCAGTCGGTCGTGGGCACCGTCGGGCCGCAGGCGGCGAGGGTGCCGGCGACGAGGAGGCCGACGGCGGCGGTGCGGAGGAAGCGCGCCATGCCCACCCCGTCGGCCGCTCTCCGTGCGCCCTGAGGGGTCGACGACCACACGGTGCGTTCGGCCCACGCGCCCGCCAGGCTGGGGGAATGTACCGGGAGCGGCGCTCGACGGTGGCCGGGGCGGTGGCCTGGGCCGCACCGTCGGACGGGGCCCCGACCCGGGTGCTCCCCGACGGCTGCATGGACCTGCTGTGGATGGGCGACCGGCTCGTCGTGGCCGGGCCCGACACCGCCGCCTTCCTGTCGCTCGTCCCGGCCGGGGTCCTGGTCGCCGGCGTGCGCTTCGCCCCGGGCACCGCACCGGGGGTCCTCGAGCTCCCCGCCCACGTGGCCCGGGACCAACGGGTCGACCTGGCCGACGTCTGGGACCCGGCCCTGGTCCGACGGCTCGAGGAGGACGTGGCCGGGAGCGACCGGCCGGCCCGGGCCTTGGAGCGGATCGTGGCTGCGCACGGCCGCCCCCCGGCGCCCGACCCGCTGCTGGCCGAGGTGGTCCGCCGGGCGGGGCGCGACGAGCCGATCGCCGCCATCGCCGACGCCGTCGGGCTCAGCCGGCGCCAGCTGCACCGCCGCTCGCTCGACGCCTTCGGCTACGGCCCCAAGCTGCTCGCCCGCATCCTCCGCCTGCAGCGGGCCCTGGCCCGGGCCCGGGAGGGCGGGCCGCCGGCCCTCGTCGCCGCCCGGCACGGCTACGCCGACCAGGCCCACCTCGCCCGTGACGTGCGGGCCCTGGCCGGGACGACCCTCGGACGGCTGCTGGCGTCGTAGCCTGCCCGGCCATGGCTGATCCCGACGTGCCCGACGGCGTCACCGTGGAGCAGGACCGCGACACCGTCTCGGCCACCACCGTCGTCCCCGCGCCCCCCGCCGAGGTCTTCGACTTCATCCGGCGCCCCGCCAACCACCCGATCATCAGCGGCGACGCCAGCGTGACCGGCGCCCAGTCCGGACCCGAGGTGCTGGGCGAGGGCGACCGCTTCGGCATGAGCATGAAGCTGGGCGTGCCCTACCGGATCTCCTCCCAGGTGAAGGAGTTCCAGCACGGCACGAGGATCGCCTGGGCCCACCTCGGCGGTCACCGCTGGCGCTGGGAGCTCGAGCCCACCGCCGACGGCCACACCAAGGTCACCGAGACCTACGACCAGACGACGGCGAAGCTGCCCATCGCCCTCCGCCTGGCCGGCTACCCGAAGCGGCACCTCCCCAACGTGGCCCGCTCGGTCGCCAACGTCCGGGACCACTTCGCCGGCTGAGCCCGGCCCTCAACCCGGCGGGCCCGGGGTCGATGACGGCCCCATGCACCCGCCACCACCCGGGCAGTGGCCGCAACCGCCGGCGCCGTGGCGCCCGGCCACCGACGCCCGCTCGACGACCCGTGCCGTCCTGATCGCCCTGGCCATCGCGGTGGTGGGCTTCGTCGGATTCGTCGGGCTGCTGATCGGCGCCGTCACCTTCCTCGGCACCTCGTCCGAGCAGCGGTTCACGCCGGTCGAGACCGTGCCGGTCACCGAGCCGTCGGAGGCGCAGCTCGCCCTCGACTCGATCGGCGACGAGCTGATCGAGCTCGGGTGGCGGACGACCGACCCACGGCTGGCGTTCGCCGCCGGCGCGTCCTGCGCCCCGGACGGCTGGCACGAGGAGGCGGTCGAGGAGGTCCACGCCGGCTTCGGCACCGAGAGGACGGTGGTCGTCGTGACCGTCACCCGGTACGAGAGCGTCGAGGCCGCCCAGGCCGACGTCGACCGGTCGCTGAGCCAGGAGTACCGGGACTGCGAGGAGGCGCAGCGCCGGGAGGACACCGGCCGCGATGTCCAGGCAGAGGTCACCGCGCTGCCCGACGACCCGCAGGCGCCGGGGACCGGCTACGTGGTCGAGGAGGTGGCGGCCGACCCGCAGGCCGGCTACGACTTCAACGTCCGGGTCGAGACCCTCGTCGCCCACGTCGAGGTCTGCTGGTGCGCCGGCCTCGACCGCGAGCGGGCCCGCGACCACGCCCGGGCCGCGGCCGTCCGCCTGGCCCGTGAGCAGGGGATGCTGCCCCCGCGGTAGACAGGCGCGGTGCAGCTCGCCGAGATCTGGCAGTACCCGGTGAAGTCGATGGTGGGCACCACGGTGCCGACCGCCGACCTGGCCCCCACCGGCCTGGTGGGCGATCGCACCTGGGCGGCCCGGGACCAGGTCCGCGGGGGCATCCGGGGCGCCAAGGTCCTCGGTGGGCTGATGCAGCTGTCGGCCCGCTACACCTCGGCCGGAGCGACCGGCGCGACCGGTGGCCCGGTGACGATCACGCTGCCGGACGGATCGACGGTCACCACCGACGACGCCGACGTCGACGCCCGGGTCTCGGCCGCCATCGACCACGAGGTGGTGCTGGAGGCGCTGCGCCCGGCCGACGACCTGGAGCACTACCGGCGGGGCGCGGCCTACCACGACGACCTCATGGTCGAGCTGCGGTCGATCTTCGGACGGGAGGAGGACGAGCCGCTGCCCGACCTGTCGCAGTTCCCGTCCGAGATCATCGAGTTCGAGTCGCCGCCGGGCACCTACTACGACGTCCACCCGCTGCTGGTGATGACCACCTCGGCGCTGCGGGCTCTCGACACCGCCCTGCCCGACAGCAACCTCGACGTGCGCCGCTTCCGCCCGAGCCTCGTCGTCGACACCGGGGACGCCGAGGGCCACGTCGAGCGGGACTGGATCGGGCGGCAGCTGCGGATCGGCGACGCCGTGGTCCGGGTCGAGGGCGGCTGCCCCCGTTGCGTGATGGTCACCCGCCGGATCGACGACGACACCCCGCAGGACCGCTCCATCCTCCGCCACATCGTCCGCGACCTGGGCCAGGACGTGGGCGTCTACGCCACGGTCGTCACGCCGGGTCGGCTGGCCGCCGGCGACGAGGTCGCCCTCGTCCCCTGAGCCCGCTCAGCGGAAGGCCGGCGCCACCTCGGTGACGATCTGGTCGAGCGCGTCGAGGGCCTGGGCCCGGTCGCCGAGGGTGAAGTCGGGGACGATCAGCTCGTCGAGCCCGGCCTCGGCCCAGCGGCCGATCGTGTCGACCAGCTGATCGGTGGTGCCGCCGATGGCCGGACGGTGCTTCGACAGCTCCTCGGCCTTGGCCGCACCGTCGGGACCGAGCAGCACGAGCGCCTGGGTCGACGTGTGCAGGGTGGCCGGGTCACGGCCCGCCTCGTCGAGGGCCCGGTCGTAGCCCCGCTTCTTCTCCAGCCACAGCTCGGGCGTGCTCCAGGTGTTCCACTCCTGGGCGTAGGTGGCGACGATGCGGGCCATCACCGTCTGCCCGCTCGACCCGATCAGCAGGGGCAGCGGGCCGACCGGCTTGGGCTCCAGCGGGGCGTCGGTGAGCGGGTAGCGGTCGCCGGCCAGCGTGGTGCGGGGCTGGTCGCGCAGGCCGGTGAACACCTGGCAGGCCTCCTCGAACCAGGCCAGCCGCTCCTTGGTCGTGCCGAGGGGGATGCCGTAGGCCTCGTGCTCGTTGACCTGCCAACCGGCGCCCAGCCCGAAGACCATGCGACCGCCCGAGATGTGGTCGATGGTGACCGCCTGCTTGGCCAGCACCGCCGGGTGCCGGTAGGTGTTGCCGGCGACCATGGCCCCGAGGCGGACCCGGGGCACGGCCACGGCGAGGGCGGCGAGCAGGGCGAAGCACTCGTGCACGGGCACGTCGCTGGGGCCCTCGGTGTTGGTCATGAAGTGGTCGGGCACCCAGAGGCCGTCCCACCCGGTGGCCTCGGCGTGGGTGCCGCGGGCGAGCACCTCGTCCCACGGGTGGCCGCTCGAGATCCAGTGGCTGAAGCGCATGTCAGGACTCCGGGAGCTCGGGCTCGGGGTCGAGGTCGAAGCCCCCGAGGTGGGCGGTGTCGTTGAAGCGGCGGACGATCCAGCGGTCGCCGTCGACGACGAGGTGGGTGATCGAGCCGTTGTCGGCGCCGACGAAGGCGAAGCCCCGGCCGCCGTCGACGGCCTGGCGCACCAGCTCGCCGATCACGCCGCCGTGGACGACGACCACGACCCGCTGGTCGGGGTGGGCCTTCACGATCCGGTCGATCCCGGCCCGGAGGCGGGCGCCGAAGGCCTCGGACGACTCGGCGCCGGGGATGGCGTCCCAGCGCTGGGTCTCGAACATCTTCACGGCGAGGGGGTGGCCCTCGGCCACGTGCTTGCGGAACGCCCCGCCCTCCCCCTCCCCCAGGGGGACCTCGCGCAGGTCGGGCGCGACGACCGGCGTGTTGCCGAGCTTCTCGGCCCGCGGCGCCGCCGTCTCGTG
>JBQGCF010000275.1:0-15213 GCA_052038315.1 Iamia sp. | reverse complement strand
GCACCGTGCCCGCCACCACACCGGTGGCGACCTCCTCGACGGCCCAGAACCCGCGCGGGCTGCCCGGCCGGTGCCCGTCGGCGTAGGCGCGGATGCGCTCGACGGCCTCGTCCCGGTCCTTCATCAGAACCGGGTCCTCCTGGTCGTCGTCGATCCAGCGCTTGACCTCGGGACGGCTGAGGATGTCGAGCAGCCGGTCGGCCTCGTCCTCCCTCCAGGCGCGCAGGACGACCCGATCGGTGCGCAACAGCTCCATCGCCGGAGTGTGGCCGACGCCGGCCCCGCTCAGCCTGCGAGTTCGAGCGGCAGGCCGAACCGCTCGAAGTGCGACCAGCCGAACGTGGTGATCTCGGCGATGCGATCGCCCTCGACCCGGAGGACGTCGAGCTTGAACGCCCGGAAGACCGTGTCCCCCGGCCGCAGGAGGTAGCTCCCCGCCGCCGGCTGGCGGTTCGCCGAGGTCGGGACGGTCCGCCAGTCGCCCTCGCGGTCGGGCCCGAACGCCCGGGTGGTCAGGGTGCGCAGGTCGTCGAGGCCCTCGAACACCATCGGGTGGGGGGGCATGGTGATGCGGATGTCCTCGGCCGCGCAGGCCAGGGCCAGGGCGGCGTCGCCCTCGTCGTTGGCCCGGAGGAAGCGGGCCAGCAGGTCGCGCTCGGCCTCGCCCACCTCGGGCGCGGTCCAGTCGGCGCGCCGGGCGGGGAGGCGCGCCTGCATCGTGGCGCGGGCCCGCTGCACGGCGCTGTTGGCGGCGGCGACGCTCGTCTCCAGGACCTCGGCCGTCTCGACCGCCGTCCACCCGAGCACGTCCCGGGCGATCAGGGCGACCCGTTGCCGGGGCGGCAGGGCCTGGAGGGCGACGAGGAAGGCGAGCTCGATCGTCTCCCGGTCGACGACCGCCGCGTCCGACGCACCGACGGTGGTGGCGATCGTGGTGGTCGTGGTCCTGCCGCCGGCGGCGCCGGCCGCCACCTCGTCGAGGAGGGCGTCGGGATAGGGCTGGAGCCAGGCGACCTCGGCCGCGGTGCCGGTGATCGGGCGCCGCTTCCGCCGACGGATCTCGTCCAGGCAGACGTTGGTGCAGACCCGGTAGAGCCAGGCGCGGACGTTGCCGCCCTCGATCCGGTCCCGGTGGCGCCAGGCCCGGATCATGGCCTCCTGCACCGCGTCCTCGGCCTCCTCGTAGGAGGCGAGCATCCGGTAGCAGTGGACGTGCAGCTCCCGGTGGTGTCGCTGGGCCAGCTGCCCGAAGGTCGCCTCATCCACGGCCCGCGACCTCCTGGAGGAGCCAGACGTTGCCGTCGGGGTCCTCGATGGTGGCGAAGGTGCCGTGGTCGAGGCGCTCGGGGTGGACGCCGTCGGCCTTGCCCTCGGCACCGACGTGGAAGGGGTCGCCGACCTCGACGCCGCCCGCCCGCAGCGCGGCCACCGCCGACTCGATGTCGGTGACGACGAGGTGGAGGCCCTTCACCGGCGACGCCGGGCCGTCGAGCCCGATGCCGAAGCACACCGAGGCGGCCGACCCCGGCGGCGTCACCTGCACGACCCGGAACGCGTCACCGGCGGCGTGGTCGACGTCGACGGCGAACCCGCAGCGCTCGTAGAACGCCTTGGCCCGGTCGACGTCGGTGACCGGGATGACCACCAGCTCGAGCTTCATGTCCATGGTGCTGCCTCCTGGGACGGCTTGGCCGGACGGCGGGCGCGCGCGGCCCGCTCCCCAGTGCGACGTCGAGCAGGTCCGGAGCTCATCGCTCCTCCGACCATCCGTCGCGGGTGCCGACCAGCGCTCAGGTGCCGGCCAGGCGCTCGATCACCGGCTCCATGGCGTCGAGGTCGCTCAGCGACAGCCCGATGGCGCTGATGCCCAGTGTCTCGCGCCGCTCGATCAGGTCATCGGCGATCTGCTCGACCGTGCCGCACAGGGCGTGGGGCGAGCGCAGCGACTCCTCGGCGGGGATGCCGAACGCCGGGGCCATGGCCTCGGCCGTGCCCTCCCGGTCGTCGGTGACGATGACGACGTGGATGCGGGTCTGCAGCTCGAGCGCGGCGTAGCGATCGCCGGCCGCCTCACGGATCCACCCGAGCTTCCGGATCGTGGCCGCCTCGGTGGCGCTGGGCCCGGCGGCGGCGTCGATCACCCCCTTGGCCAGCTTGGGGTTGAGCCCGACGATGTCGGCGTGGCGCCCGGCCACCTCCAGCACCTTGCGCCCGCCGCCACCGATGACGATGGGCAGGTCCGGGCGGGGCTTGGGGCTGCCCGACAGGCCCTCGATCCGGTAGTGCTCGCCGTGGAACGTGCAGGGCCCGTCGGAGAAGAGGCCCTTCACCACCTGCACCGCCTCCTCCAGGCGCTCGACGCGCCGGGCCGGCGGGTCGAGCGGGATGCCGGCGTGCTGGTAGTCGGTCGTCATCCACCCGGCGCCCAGTCCGAGCTCGAAGCGACCCTCCGAGAGGATGTCCAGGGTCGCCGCCTCCTTGGCCATCACCGCCGGGTGCCGGTAGTCGTTGCAGAGGACGAGGGCGCCGATCCGAAGGGTGGTCGTGGCGTCGGCCGCGGCCATGAGGGCGGCGATCGGTGCCAGCTGGTCGTCGAGGTGGTCCGACACCGTCATGCGGTAGGCCCCGATGCCCTCCAGCCGGCGGGCCAGGGCGGTCCAGCTCTGCTTGTCGACGTCGGGCGGCGACGAGCACTGGATGCCGAAGCGGAACGGCTTGGGGGTCGGGAGGGGCACGGCGGGAGCGGCGGGCACGGCGTCATCTGACCATGCCCGGGGGTTGGGGGTTGCAGCCGGGGCGCGCCTAGGGTTGCCCCGGCGACGACGCGGGCTGAGGCGGCGACGACCAGGCCTGTCGCGGTGCTCCGCCCACTCTCGGAGAGACCTGCTGGTCAGCGATGTGGCTGCGCACGCAATTTCGTCTGACGATTCTGACGTGTGCAGACTTTGGTCATGGTGTGGCACTTTCTGGTCCTGCACGCGAGGGGACCGGCGGCCACGGCGGACACGGTGACCGCCTCCGGCTACGTGCCGACGGGCCTGCGCCTGCCGGTCCGCGAGGCGGTGGCCGAGCTCGACGACCTGGCGCCCGGCGGCATCGCCGTCGTCGAGCAGGACGGCCCGGGCATCCAGGCGGTGGCCCGGTTCTTCGACCACGACGACCTCGCCCGCGCCCTGTCGGCGTCGGGCGGGGAGACGCTGACCTTCCTCGGCCAGGCCAGCACCGACACCTACGTCGTGTCGTCCTTCCGGGACGGGCGCCCGCACCGCCGGCTCGTGCGGGTCGAGGACGAGGTCGTCGTCGACGAGGGCCCGGCGCTCGCCGCCGAGACCGAGGTCGACTGGTCGGACCCCGAGATGGCCCTCCAGGAGCTGGCCCGCTCGCTGACCGGCGAGCCGATCGGCACCGATGCCTGGCTGGACTGCCTCTCCCGCCTCCGCCGACGACGCCGCCGCCCGAGCTGACCCGTTCCCCGGGGGTCGGCACGCCCGTCGCTCGCCCCCGGCTGACGCCCGCTGCCCGCTGCCAGCCGCCGGCCGCTGCCCGCCGCCGGCCGCCGCCCGCCGCTGACGCCCACCACCGGCCCGGGCGAAGCCCGCCCTGACCCGCCGCCGGTCGAGCCCGGCACTGCGGCCGGTGCCGGCCGGGCGATCGGTGCTAGCCGGCGAGGGCGGAGCGGATGCTGCGGTCGAAGGCGACCTGGGCGGCGTCGAACCCCCCGGCGGCGGCGATGTGGTCCGCCGCCCCGCCGAGGACGTCGACCAGGTGCCGCCGCCCCTGGCGACCCCACTCGTCCTCCACCCAGCGCTCGAGGAAGTGCGGCTCCCGCTCGGCGTGGGTCCGGGGCGTCGTGGCCTCGATGGCGCCCAGGACGGCGGCCGTCAGCTCGGGCAGCCCGGCCCCGGTGCGGGCGCTGGTGCGGTGGATCTCGGGCGGTCGGGCATCGAAGGGCCGGGCCAGGCCGAGGCTGCCCTTGAGCTGGAAGTAGCTGCTCTCGGAGCTGGGCTCGTCGCTCTTGTTGAGGATGAAGGCGTCGGGGACCTCGATGATCCCCGCCTTGAGGAACTGGACCTCGTCACCGCCGAGCGGTTGGAGGACCAGGTACACCCGATCGGCGAGGTGCCGGACGTCCGCCTCGCTCTGGCCGATCCCGACCGTCTCGACGATCACGCACCGGAAGAGCCGGGTCAGCAGCCGGCACACCTGGAACGTCGACGGTGAGAGCCCGCCCAGCTCGGTGGCCGACGCCTGGCTCCGGAAGAAGAGGCGACGGTCGTCGAGCGGGGCACGCATCCGGGTGCGGTCACCCAGCAGCGAACCGCCGGAGATGTGGCTCGACGGATCGATGGCGACCACGGCGATCGACAGCTCGGCCGACGCGGCCAGGGCGTCGACGGTCAGCCGGGCGAGGAGCGACGACTTGCCGGACCCGGGCGTCCCGGTGACGCCGAGGACGATGCTGGGCGCCTCGTCCCCGTCGCCGTGCGCGTCGAGGGCCTCGAGGACACGGGCCCGGTCGTCGGCGGCGGACGGGCGGGAGTCCTCGAACACGCCGATCAGCCGGGAGACGGCCGCCTTCTCCCGCGCCCGGGCCCGGGCGACCAGGTCGGCGAGGGCCTCGTCGGCGGGCAGCGCGCTCACGGCGACGACCGTAGGTGCTGCCACCTCGGCCGCACGTACCCTGTCGCCGTGCAGGTGCAGATGCGGCTCCGCGACCCGATCGAGCGGGGCGAGGTCGACGTCCTCTTCCGCCGGTGGAAGCGCCTCCAGGCGATCGTGGGCAACACCTACCGCACGGCGGCCGGACGGCTGACGGTCACCGCCGTCGACGTGGTCGACCCCGACGCCCTCACCGACGAGGACGCCCACCGGGCCGGCGAGCCCGATGCCGCCACCCTCCGGTCCCGCCTCCGCGGCGACGCGTCGCTCCCCACCTACCGGATCGCCATCGTCCCCGCCGCCGGACCCGACCCGCGTTCGGAGCTGGCGGCGACGGACGGCCTCACCGACGACGACGTGGCCGAGCTCGACCGGCGTCTCGACCGCCTCGACCGGGCCAGCTCGTGGGGACCGTGGACGTCGGCGACGCTGCGGCTCATCGCGGCCCGGCCGGCCACCGTCTCGACGCTGCTCGCCGAGGAGGTGGGACGGGAGCGCCAGCCCTTCAAGCTCGACGTCCGCAAGCTCAAGGGCCTCGGCCTGACCGAGAGCCTCGAGGTCGGCTACCGACTCTCCCCGCGGGGGCAGGCCTACCTCGCCCGGACGACCCGGTCGTAGCGACCGCGGGTCAGGGCCGCTCGACCCAGAGGTGGCGGAAGCCGCGGATCGTCAGGCTCGAGCGGCGCCGGGGCAGGGGCTGGGCCACCCGGGCATCGGGCACGGCTCGCAGCAGGGCAGGGAGGGCGATGCGGGCCTCGATCCGGGCCAGAGCGGCTCCGACGCAGTGGTGGGCGCCCGCCCCGAAGGCCAGGTGGGGGTTGGGCGAACGGGTGAGGTCCAGCCGGTCGGGGTCGGCGAAGACCCGCGGGTCGCGGTTGGCCGCGGCGAGCCCGACGACCACGAAGCTCCCGGCCGGGACGACGTGATCGCCCAGCTCGGTGTCGGCGAACGGGAACCGCGCCGTGATCTGGACCGGAGGGTCGAGCCGCAGGAGCTCGTCGACGCCGGTCTCGGCCACGGCCGCGTCGTGGGCCATCGCTGCTCGGGCCGTGGGATCGTCGTCGAGGGCGACGAGGGCGTTGCCGATCAGGTTGGCGGTGGTCTCGTGACCGGCGATGAGGAGGAGCACGACCGTGGCCACGAGCTCGTCCTCGGTCAGCCGATCGCCGTCGTCGGCGACCGCCACCAGGTCCGAGAGCAGGTCGTCACCGGGCTGCGCCCGACGCCGGGCGATGGGCTCGGCCAGATGGGCCCGCAAGGCGGTGACGGCGGCGTCGGCGCGGCGCAGCTCGTCGGCCGTCGGCAAGGGGTCCAGCCCGACGGCGAGGTCCCGGCCGTGGGTGGCGATCAGCTCGTGGTCGGTCGGCGGCAACCCGATCAGCTCGCAGATCACCCGGGCCGGCAAGGGGTAGGCGAAGTCGTCCATGACGTCGAAGCGGCGCCGCCCGGCCAGGGGTTCGAGCAGCTCGGCGGCGAGGGTGGTGATCGACGCCTCCAGCAGGGCCATCCGTCGCGGCGTGAAGGCCCGGTTGACCAGGCGACGCAGCCGGGTGTGGTCCGGCGGGTCCCGGAAGAGCATCAGGTCGGAGGCGAGGGTGAGGAAGGGGCCTCGCTCGCTCTGGTCGCTGCGCCCGAGCAGCCGGCTGACCGGGCCGATGTGGAGGTGACGGACCTCGTGGGCGTTCTCGTCGACGCCGAAGCCGGGGTCGCGCAGCACCGCGCTGGCCTCCGGGTGCCCGGTGACGATCCAGAACCCGAACGGGCTGCGATGGACGGGATCGAGGCGGCGCAGGGCTGCGTAGGCGCGGTGAGGACGTTCCCGCAGCCGGGACGAGGCGACGAAGGCCACGACCGCGGGCGTCACCGTTACCCCGGCTGCCCGCCCGAGAACCCCGCTCTTCAGATTCGTTGCCATATCCAGATACACTCGCGAATGTGAACGAGGACGTCAACGGCCGTCCCGCCCGCAGGACCCGGGCCGAGCAGCAGGCCGTCACCCGGGCCGCCCTGGTCGCCGCGGCGACGGAGGTGATGGCCGATCGGGGGATCGCCGCCACGACCGTCGAGGAGGTCACCGCCCGGGCGGGCTACACCCGCGGCGCCTTCTACTCGAACTTCCGGGACAAGGACGAGCTGCTCACGGCGGTGCTCGACGCCCGCACCGCGCACGAGGTCGCCGACCTGACACCCCTCGTCACGGGGGCGACCTCGCCCGCCGACCTGATGGCGGCCCTCCGGGACCGGGGCGCCGACCGGGACGCCTCCACCTGGAACCGCCTCCGCGCCGAGCTGCGGCTGCACGCCCTGCGGAACCCGGAGCTGCGGCCCCGGCTCGCCGAGTGGGAGCAGCAGCAGCGGGCGGGCTACCGGGCGGTCGTCACCCACGTCCTCGCCCTCGGGGGCATCGAGCTGCCCGCCGACGCCGAGCTGATCGCCCTGATCGTCCAGGTCCTCGACGACGGCATCGCCATGCACCACGAGATCGAGGGCGACGGCATCGCCCCCAAGGCCTTCCTGGACGCCCTCGACCTGCTCCTCCGGGCCGCCGCAGCCCTGCCCGGACAGGGCCCGACGTCACCGTCCCCCTCCCCCGACGCCTGATCCCGGCTTCGCTGTCACACCCCCTCCGTATGGTCTGCACCGTGAAGAGACGGCTGCCGGCGGCCGGCATGGGGCTCCTGGCCCTCACGCTCCCCATCTCGGGGTGCGCGCTCCTTGACAACGGTGATGATGGCGACGCCATGGCTCCGGCCCGAGAGGGCCGGGTCGTCACAGTCACCCGCATAACGGACGGTGACACGTTCCGCGCCGGTGAGGAGAGGATCCGCCTCATCGGCGTGGACACGCCCGAGGTGTCCTTCGGGGTCGAGTGCTTCGGACCCGAGGCCACCGACGCCCTCATGGAGCTGATCCCGGTGGGCACCGAGGTCCGCCTGGTCGGCGATGTCGAGGCGACCGATCGCTACGACCGCACGCTGGCCTACGTCTACCGCCGCGCCGACGACGTCTTCGTCAACCTGCGCCTGGCCGAGGAGGGCTTCGCCGAGCCGCTCACCGTCCCGCCCAACGTGGCCCACGAGGACGACTTCGCCCGCGCCGCAGAGCGGGCGCGCACGGCCGGTCTCGGCCGATGGTCCGCCTGCCCGGAGGACTCGGGCTGAGGGTCCGGGCTGAGGGCCCGATCCCTGGGCGACCCGACCCGATGGTCAACCCGACCCGGTGGGCAACCCGACCCGTGGGCGGCCCGACCGGTGGGCGGTCCGCTCCCAGCCCAACGCGGGCTAGGCGCCGACCAGGCGGAGGACCTCCGCCGGCGTGGCCTTGCCGTCGAAGGTGATGGCGCCGTCCCGCAGCGCGACCACCCGGTCGACCCTGTCGACGAACTCGGGATCGTGGGTCGCCACGACGACGGCGGCACCGTCCTCGTGGACCTCCTCGAGCAGCTCGAGCAGAGCGCGCCGACCCGGGGCGTCGAGGCCGACGAACGGCTCGTCGACCAGCAGGAGCGAGAAGGGCCGGGCCAGACCGAGCAGCAACGAGGCCTTCTGCCGCAGGCCGCGGCTGAACCGGCTGGGCAGGTCGTCCAGCCGCTCGGCGAGACCGAGCTTCTCGGCGACGCCCTCGGCGTAGTCGTCGAAGCCCTCACCACCGAACAACCGGGACACGTACTCGACGTGCTCCACCACCGACAGGTCGTCGTAGAGGACCGGGTCGTCGGGCAGGTACGACGTCGTCGCCCGGGCGTGGATGTCGCCACCGGGCCACCCGGCGATCTCGACCGAACCGTCGTCCGCGTCGAGGAGCCCGGCGACGATGCGCAGCAGGGTCGACTTCCCCGAGCCGTTGTGGCCCACCAGGGCGACGCGCTCCCCGGCGGCCACCTCGAGGTCGACCGGGCCGAGGGCGGGCACCCCGCCGTAGGCGCGGTGGACCTCCTCGACCAGCAGGGCGGGGAACGCCGCAGGCGTGCTCATCGGTCCATCTCGCTTCGCTCGGTCATCGATCGTCCTCGTCGTCGTCCTCGTCACCCGATCGCTCGGGGGTGCTGCGCAGCGACGCCTGGGCCTCCTGCGCCTCGCGCCACCAGCGGCTGATCTCCTCCCGCTGGTGCACCCACCCCAGGACCAACCCCACCACCACCAGGACCGCGGCCCACGCCGTGGTGGCGCCCTGCAGGAGGGGGCGGTCGGCGTTGTCGTTGGCCTCGACCACCAGCAGCGGCAGCGCCCCGGCCACCGCCACGAGCATGGGCAGGGCCGACTTGAGGACCATGCCCATGCCGGCCACCTCGGGCGCCATGAGGGCCAGGTCGCTCTTGTGCGAGGGCTGGCCCGAGATCACGTTGAGGACGGCCCCGGCCACGCCGGCCAGCGCCACCGACACCCCGCTGATCAGGCCGGGCCCCACCGGCACGTGACCGGCACCGGGGGCGACCGCGACGCCACCCGCCACCAGGCCGAGGCCGACCGCCACCAGGAACGACGGCAGCAGCAGGCTCACGTAGATGGCGCCCTCGGGGTGGCGGTAGAGCTCCCGCCGGCTGGGGTGGTCCACCTCCTGGGCCAGGGGCTCGACGACGTCCAGCCCGGCGAGCCAGGCCGCCAGTCCGGCCACGATGACGAGCGGGGCGGTCCCACCCCACGCCCCCCGCAGCGCGGCACCGGCGACGCCGGCGAGCAGCAGGAGGCGCAGCAGGCGGGTCGCCGGGAAGCGCAGGATGCCGTTCCAGGCGCGGCGTCCGATGGGCTTGAGCACCCGCCCACCCGGGCCGAGCCGCACCCAGGGCCGGTCACGAGGCCGGTCGGCGGCCAGCTGGCGCCGCAGCACCAGCACCGTACGGACGTCCTGGAGGGTGGCTGCGAAGCGGATCTGGCCCACCAGCGCGGTGCGCTGCTCGGCCGCCTCGACCGAGACGCCCCCCACCCCGGCGAGCCCGATGGCCAGCAGGGCGACGGCGAGCACGACGGGCACGATCGACACCGGGTGCAGGTCGAGCGGGGCCAGCCCGACCCAGCCCACGGCGCGACCGGGGGACGCCGGGATCTCGACGCCGGCCACGTCGACCGCCGACCACGTCAGCAGGACGAGCCCGATCACGGTGGCCGCCCAGCGGGGGAGCCGCCGACCCGACGCCACCAGCGCGGCGCCGAGGCTGAGGGCGACGACCAGGGCCATGACCGCAGCACCGGCGGCGATCCACTCGAGCGGGTTCTGCTCCGGGAACCGGCGATCGGCGAACCGCCCGATCGTCGCCCCGAGCAGCACGGCCACGAAGAGGCCCGACCGCAGCTGGCGCCACGCCGGGCTGCGCAGCGCCCGCCCTCGGTCGACCGGGGCGAGCAGGACGTGGCGGACGTCCCCGGGCTCCACGGCGAGCGGGCCGCCACGGCTGCCCGAGCGCAGGCCGACGGCGAAGGCGAGCGTCGCCACCAACCCGATCAGGGCCGGGCCGTGCCGGCGCACGTCGGCGACCTGACCGGCGTCGAGGGGCGCGTCGCCCACCGAGCCGGCGACGGCGACCACGGCGACCGTCCCGACGATGGCGGCCACGTAGACCCGGTACAGGGCGTCGACCCAGTGGATCTCGGCCACCCGACGGTGCCGGCGGGCGCGGCGCAGGTCGTCGAGGCGCGCCGGGTCGACCGGCAGCTCGTCGACCTCGTCGTCCGGAGCGGTCTCGACCTCCGTGGGCACGGCGGGGGACGCTACGCCCGCCGTCGGTCCCGAGCCCAGGCGGACCGCGCCGCACCACGCCCCACCGACGAGCGGACCGCCCCGCCGCCCGGCCCGCCGACGCCGGCGCCAGGACGTCGGCGCCAGGACGTCGGCGCCCCGATCACCGGGTACGGCCACCGGGCCGGCACCCACACGCCGGCGCCTCGCGACCAGGCCCTCGAGCGCGACGTCGGCGGCTCGCTCCTCGACTGCGCCGCCCCGACCGTCGTCGAGCTGGCGGACGGTCCGGTCCTCGAGGGCCCTCCCGACCGTCGTCGGGTCGGCAGGCGGCCCGACCCGGGGTGGTGCCGGAGGTCGCCATAGGCTCCGACCCCGTGCCCGTCGCCCCCCGACGCCTCGCCACCGTCGTCGGTGCCGTGCTCCTCGCCCTCGCCTTGGGGGTGCTGGGCGGGGCGGATCCCGCCGGAGCCCATGCGACGCTGCAGGACACGGCCCCGGCCGACGACGCCCTGGTCGACGCCGTGCCGTCGGCCGTCCTCCTCCGCTTCGACGAGCCCGTCAGCGCGTCGACCGGAGCGGTGCAGGTCATCTCCCCGTCCGGCGGCCGGGTGGACGGCTCGGTCGACGACGTCGACGGTGGCCGCGGCCTGTCGATCGAGGTCGACGGCGACGCTCGCGGCACCTACACGGTCGCCTACCGGGTCGTGAGCGACGACGGCCACACGATCACCGGTTCCTTCGTCTTCCACGTCGGACAGCGCACGGGCGCAGCCACCATCGACCAGTCGATCCCCGTGACCACCTCCGCCGTCGGCGGGATCGGGCGCTGGCTCGGCTACGCCGGCGCAGCCGTCGCGGTGGGCGCGGCCCTGCTGCTCGCCCTGCTCCGGCGGGGCACGCCCGACGACCGTCCCACCGGCACGGCCCTCGCCCGGCTCGGCACCCTCGTGGCCGGGGGCGCGGCGGCCAGCGCCGTCGGCACCACCGCCGCCGTCGTGGCCCAGACGGCGACGACGACGGGTCGGTCCCTGGTCGGCGCCCTCTCCCTCGTCGCCGAGGTGGCCGGCGACAGCCGTCCGGTGGCCGTTGCCCTCCTGCGCGCCGCCCTGCTCGTCGGGATCGCGCTGGTCGGGGTGGCCGGCCGGGTCCGACGTCTGCCCGGCGTCCTCGTCGGCACCGGCGTGGTCGTGGCCGCCGCCGGGCTGCTCGCCCCCGTCGCCGGCCACCCGTGGACCGCCGAGCCGCGGGCGCTCGCCGTCCCCGCCGATGCGCTGCACCTGCTGGCCGCGTCGGTGTGGCTGGGACTGCTCGTCGCCCTGGTCGTCGCCGGCCCGGCGCTGGCCGACCCCGACCGGGCCGTCCGCGTCGTGTCGGGGTCCGCCCTCGTCGCGGCCGCTGTCGTCGTGGTCACCGGCACGGCATCAGGCTGGCTGCTCCTGGGATCGGTCGACGCCGTCACCGACACCGCCTCGGGCCAGCTGGTGGTGCTCAAGGCGATCGGCTTCGCCGCCCTGGTGGCCCTGGGTTGGATCAACCGCGCCCGGCTGGTCCCCCTCCTGGGCAAGGTCGCCGTGCCCCGAGGCCGGGCCGGGTCGGCGCCCACCGCCACTCCGGACGGTGCCGACCCCAACCCGAACGGTGCCGACGCGACCGACGGCGCGGCCGACGAAGGGGCCGACGGGGTCGCTCCGCAGGCCGACCGGATCCCGGGGCTGGCCCGGCGCCGTCTCCTCCAGCTGGTGCGCGTCGAGGTCGTGGTCGGTGCGCTCGTGCTGGCCGTGACCGCCGGGCTGGTCAACCAGCCCCCGGGGCGGGACACCCTCGCCCAGCCCTACACCGACGTCCGCTCCGACGGCGAGCTGCGCATGCGCCTCGACGTGGACCCGGCGCGGGCCGGCGACAACGACATCCACATCTACCTCACCGACGCCGACGGCCAGCCGGTGCGGTTCGACGCCCTCGAGGTCACCGTCGCCCGCGACGGCATCCCGGAGCGCACGCTCGACGGCGTGACCCCCATCTCGCCCGACCACGCCAGCATCTACGGTGCATCGCTGCCGACACCGGGAACCTGGTCCGTGGTGGCGACGACCGTGACCCTGACGACCACCGCCGAGTTCACCTTCGAGGTACCCGTCCGATGAAGACGCCCCGCTCCCGTCCGCTCGCGCTGGCCGCCCTCGGCGTGCTGGCCACCCTCCTCGTGCTCGCCGCGCCCGCCGGTGCCCACGGCGGTGAGGGTGAGGCCGAGATCACGTCGATCACCCGCGACGGCGATCAGGTCACCGTCGTCGCCCACGTCCGCTACATCGAGGACGGCCACGGCGTCCCCGACGCCACCGTCACCGTCGTGGTCGACGACGGCACGCCCGTGCCCATGGAGGCGGGCGCCGAGGAGGGCGACTACACCGCCACCGTGGCCGCCGGGCCCGGGGCGGCCATCCGGGTGACGTCGGTCGAGCCCGCCACCACCGCCGAGGGCACCGCTCCGGCCGCCGCGGACGACCCCGCCACCACCGAGGCCTCCACCGGCTCGGACCCCACGACCACGGCCACCACCGACGCCGGCACAACGGACGACACCACCGACGACGGCGCCGGGTCGGCCGATGAGGGGTCGGCCGACGGCGGCGAGGACGGGGCCACGGCGCCGAGCCCGGCATCCGACGACGAGGGTTCGGACGACGGGATCAGCCCGGTCGTGATCGGCGCCATCGTGGCCGTGGTGCTGGCCGCGGTCGTCACGGGAGCGATCCTCCTCACCAAGAAGCCGACCGACGACGCGAGGTCGGGGTCGTGAGCCCGCTCCAGGCCCGCGACCCCAACGAGGACGAGGACGAGCGGGAGGCCGCCCAGGCCGGCGAGGAGATCGCCGTCCTCACCGAGATCGACCACATCGGCTTCGCCGTCCGCGACCTCGGCACCGCCCTCGACACCTATCGGGAGGCCTTCGACGCGGTGGTCGAGCACCGCGAGGAGCTCGTCGACGAGGGGGTCGAGGTCGCGCTGCTCAAGGTCGCCGAGAGCTACATCCAGCTCCTGGCCCCGCTGCACGACGACTCCGAGCTGACGCCCTTCCTCGACGACCGGGGCGAGGGCCTCCACCACGTCGGCTTCCGGGTCGACGACGTGGCGGCGGTGCTCGACGCGCTGGCCGCGAACGGTTACGAGCTGATCGACGAGGACCCCCGCCCCGGCAGCCGGGGCACCCGCATCGCCTTCGTGCACCCGCGTGCCATGCACGGCGCGCTCATCTGCCTCGTCGAGGAGTAGACCGCCCGGGCCGACGCCGGCCGCCGAGGCCGATCCGCTCACGGAAGCGACCGGCCCCCTCCACCCCGACGCCCGGCGGCAGGCGATCGACCAGTCCCCGGTCCGAGGTCACGACCGTCAGGTCGGCTTCGGTGCCGTAGGCGTCCTCGACCACCTCGACGATGCGATCGTCGGCCGCGTCCCGGCCCGGCCGGCGGGCGAAGTCGACGGTGAGGTTCCCGCCGGCCAGTTCGGCGAGCCGGGGCTCGGGCCGGCCGTCGAACACGACGACGACCGGATCGTCGTGGGTCCGCACCCACTCGGCGATCGCCTGCGTGAGCCGGACCGACGCGGCCACCGGGTCGTTCCACCAGCCGTCGGCGCCCGCGCCCATCACGTTGTTGCCGTCGACCAGCCAGAGCACGCCCGCCGGTCTACCCGCCCCGACCCCCGACGCCCGCCCCGACCCCCGGGCCCCCGGAGCGGGCGAGGCCGCAGGGGGCGCGGTCAGTCGGGGCGGCCGGAGACGGCGAGGCGGACGCCCAGGCCGATGGTGACCAGGCCACCGGTGCCGCCGATGGCCGACAGCCGCCGGGGCGAGCGGGCCAGCCAGCCGCGCGCCGATCCGGCCATCAGGCCCCAGGCGCCGTCCGACGCCAGCGCGATCAGCACGAACACCAGCCCCAGGACGGCCATCTGCACGGGCACCGGCGCACCGTCGGGATCGACGAACTGGCTGAGGATGGCGGCGAAGAAGACGATCACCTTGGGGTTGGCGACGCCGACCACGTACCCGTCGAGCAGCAGGCGCCGGCTCGAACGAGCCGGCGCCGTCTCGACGGCGTCGAGGTGGAGGTCCCGGCGACGGCGGAAGGCCTGGACGCCGAGGTAGACCAGGTAGGCGGCGCCGACCAGCTTCACCACCGTGTAGACCGCGATCGAGCGCTGCACCAGGGCGCCCAGCCCGACGGCGACGAGGAGCACCTGGGTGTAGGCGCCGGCAGCGTTGCCGAGGACGGTGAGGGCGGCGGCCCGCCGCCCGAGCGCCACGCCCCGGCTGACCACGAACATCACGCTCGGGCCGGGGACGACGATCAGCAGGAAGGCCGTCGCGGCGAAGGTCAGCAGCGCGTGGATCGAGACCATGGCGCCGGACAGTACCGACGTCGCCGGACGCGCACCGGGCGGGTCCCGCCGGGCACGGAGCCCGGGGAACCCGCCCGGTCCGGCGGATCGATGGTCGATCGGCCCGGCGGGTGGCCGATCGGGGGAACGTCAGACGGCGGTGCGCTGGAACAGCGTGATCTTGTCCTCGCCGACCTGCTCCCGGAACTCGGGATCGTCGATGCCGAGGCCCGGCTCGGGGGCGAGGCACAGCACGCCGGCCTTGCCCTCGATCTCGTTCTTGTGGACGGCGAGGGCGGCGGCGCCGGTCTCCTCGAGGCTGTAGGTCTTCGACAGCAGCGGCTGGATCTTGCCGTCGGCGATGAGCTGGTTGGCCGCCCACGCCTCCTTGTAGTTGGCGAAGTGCGAGCTGACGATGCTCTTCAGCTTCATCCAGAGGTGGCGGTTGTCGTACTCGATCATGTAGCCGCTGGTCGCCGCGCAGGTGACGATCTTGCCGCC
>JBQGCF010000274.1:0-38546 GCA_052038315.1 Iamia sp. | reverse complement strand
CGCACCGCGCTGGCCCGCTCGCCCCGGTCGGTCGCCCCGCGCCCCGGCGCCCGGCCCGCGACCCAGGCCGAGGCGCTGCTGGCGGCCCGGGCCCGGGCCAACGCCGGCGACCTGCAGGGCCCGGTGGGGGAGGTGGCGGAGCGGTTCCAGCGGTCGGTGACGATCTACGGCCTGATCACGCTCCGCACCGACGGCGAGAGGGTGCTGCTGGCCCAGAAGCTGGAGCGCACCCGCGGCGCCACCTCCTTCGACCACTACTGCCTGGAACCGACCCCCGACGGCCTGGCCTGGAACCCGGCCGTCTAGCGAACTCGGGGGAGAAGGTGACGCGTTTCGGTCACCTTCTCCCCCGAGTTCGAGGAAGGGGGGCGGGGTCAGGCGAGGCGTCGGCGGCGGATGGCAGCGACGAGGGCGGCGCCGGCCAGCAGCAGACCGAGGCCGATGCCGACCAGCGGGCCGGTGCTGAGGCCGGTGGCGGCCAGCAGGTCGCCGGGCGACCAGTCGGAGCCCTCGTCACCGCTGCTTCCGATGTCGCCCGGCACGAGCAGGTCGAGGACCGGGCGGTAGCCGAAGTCGATGCCGTCGCGGGCCTCGCCGGCCCGGAGGGTGAGGGTCGCGGCGCCGTCGACGACGTCGTCGGGGTCGTAGGTCTGGCCGGCCACCAGGTCCGGGAGGGTGCTCTCGTCGACCACGACGGTGGCCTGGCCCGGCGTCACGAAGGCGAAGGCGTAGGTCCCGTCCTCGCCGGTGAGGATCGAGTCGGACAGGTTCCCGTCGCCGTCGTACAGCAGCACGGTCACGCCCGGGATCGGGATGTCGACGTCGTCGAAGGCCCCGTCCTGGTCGACGTCGAGCCACACCAGGCCGGCGAGCGAGGCGGTGCGGGCGACGACGGTGACGGCGTCCTGGTCGTCCTCGCGGGCGTCGTCGTTGCCGGGCGTCGAGTCGCGGTCGGGTTGGTCGGCGGCGACGACGGTCGCCTCGTTGGTCAGCGGTCCGATGCCGGTGACCCGGGTCGTGATCCGGATCGCCACCGAGGCGCCGGCGTCGAGCCGCCCGATCGTCCAGCGCCCGGTCGCCGGCGAGTAGGCGCCGCCCGAGCTGTCCCGCACCCACTCCAGCCCGTCGGGCAGGCCGTCGGCCACGACCACGCCGGTGGCCGCCGACGGGCCGCCGTTGGTGAGCCGGAGCGTGTAGGTGACCTCGCCGCCCCGGTCCGGGGTGGTCACGTCGACCGTCTTGGTCAGGCTGAGGTCGACCTGCAGGCCGGTGACGGTGACGGCGTCCTGGTCGTCGGCGGCGGCGTCGTGGTCGTTCGGCGTGGAGTCGACGTCGGGCTCGACGGCCGCGCTGACCTCGGCCTGGTTGGCGATCGGGCCGGGCCCGAGGACCCGGGCGACGATCTCCAGCGTCACGGTGCCGTCGACGGCCACGTCGCCGATCGACCACAGCCCGCTCGCCGGGTCGTAGGAGCCGGCCGACGGGGTCGCCCCGACGAAGGCCAGGCCCTCGGGCAGCAGGTCGACGACGGCCACGCCGGTGGCCGGCGACGGGCCCCGGTTGAGGACCGTCACCGTGTAGGCGACGGTGTCGCCCACGGCGACCTCGGATGCGTCGACGGCGATGCCCAGCTCGAGGTCGACCTGGATGCCGCTGACCGTCGCCGTGGCCCGGTCGTCCTCGGCCGGGTGGGTGGCGCCGTTGGCGGGCGTGGAGTCGACGTCGGCCTGGTCGGCCGCGGTGACCTCGGCGGCGTTGGTGACCTCGGCGGTGCCGTCGACCGAGGCCGTCACATTGAGTGTGGCCGACGATCCGACCGACAGCGTCGGCACGGACCACACCCCGCTCTCCTCGTCGTAGGTGCCGGCCGTGGCCTCGGCGGCGACGAACCCGAGCCCGGCGGGCAGGGCGTCGGTGACCTCCACGCCGGTGGCCTCGGAGGGACCGTCGTTGGCGACGGTCACCGTGAACTCGACCTCCGAACCGATCGCAGCGACGGGGTCCGAGACGGCCTTGGTGACGCTGAGGTCGATCCGGGGCTCGCTGTCGAGCACGGTGCTGTCGACGCCGTCCTCGAGGTCGGGGTCGTCCTCGTTGCGGGCGGTGATCGACGCCCGGTTCTCGATCGGGCCGGCGGCGTCGACGGTGACGACGATGTCGAGCGTGGCGGTGCCCTCGTCGGCCAGCGAGCCGATCGTCCAGACGCCGGTGGCCTCGTCGTAGGCGCCCACCGAGGCCGCCGCCGACACGAAGGTCACGCCCTCGGGCAGCTCGTC
The DNA here is from genome assembly GCA_052038315.1 of Iamia sp. GTDB lineage: Bacteria > Actinomycetota > Acidimicrobiia > Acidimicrobiales > Iamiaceae > Iamia. The sequence continues at coordinate 36,270 of JBQGCF010000274.1, read as the reverse complement.
GGTGACCTCGATGCCGGTGGCGGGGGAGGGGCCGGCGTTGGTGACGGTCAGGGTGAAGGTCGCCTCCTCGCCCTGCTCGACCGTCGCCGGGGACGACGTCTTGGCCAGCGAGAGGTCGGCCAGCGGCTCGGCCTCGACGGCGGCGGCCGCCTCGTCGTCCTGGTCCGGCGGGTCGGCCGGGCCGAGGTCGTCCTCGATCGGGGCCGAGTCGACGTCGACCTGGTCGGCGGCCGAGACCTCGGCCAGGTTGGTGACCGACGGGACGTCGACCCGGACGGTGAGGGCCAGCGTCCGGGACGCCAGCGGGCCGACGGCGCCGACGGTCCACACGCCGGTCTCGGGGTCGTAGGCCCCACCCGTGTCGTCGCCCACGTAGGTGAGCCCGTCGGGCAGCCGGTCGAGCACCTCGACGCCGGTGGCGGGGGACGGGCCGGCGTTGGCGACGGTGAGGGTGAAGGTGGCCTCGTCGCCGACGTGGGTCGGGGCGACCGTCAGCTCCTTGGCCAGCGAGAGGTCGATGCGGGGATCGACGGTCAGCTCGACGGAGTCACGGTCGTCCTCGGCCGGGTCGGTGGCGCCGTTGTCGGGCGTCGAGTCGGCGTCGTCCTCGACGGTGGCGGTCACCTCGGCCACGTTGGTGACGGTGAGATCGCCGACCAGGGCGGTCACGACGAGGGTGGCGTCGGTGCCGGCGGCGAGGGTGCCGACGGTCCAGACGCCGGTCGGGTCGTCGTAGGTGCCGACCTCGGCCTCGGCGGCGACGAAGGCCAGCCCGGCCGGCAGGAGGTCGGTGACCTCGACGCCGGTGGCCGGGGCCGGGCCGCCGTTGGCCACGGTGATCGTGAACGACGCCTCGTCGCCCACGACGGTCGGGTTGGCCGTCTCCACCTTGTCGACCGAGACGTCGACCAGGGCCTCGACGGCGACGGCCGCGGTGTCGGAGTCGTCGCCCTCGGCGGCGTCGTCCTGGTCGCCGCCGCCCCCCGCGGCGGTGTGGGCCACGGCCAGGGCGTCGCCGGTGGCCCGGACGGGGAGGGTGGCCGCGCGGTCGGCCGCCAGCGACGGGATCGTCCAGATCCCGGTGACCGGGTCGTAGCCGCCCTCGGTGGCGTCGGCCGAGACGAAGCCGAGCCCGGCGGGCAGCGACTCGTCGACGTCGATGCCGGTGGCGGTCGAGGGACCGGCGTTGGCCACGGTGATCACGAAGGTGGCCACGTCGCCCAGGTGGGTCGGCTCGGCCGTCTCGGTCTTGGCCAGCGACAGGTCGACGAGCGGGGCGGCGGTGACGGTGGCGCTGTCGGCGTCGTCCTCGCCCGGGTCGGTGTCGCGGTTGCCGGGCTCGGAGTCGGCGTCGGCCTCGGCCGCCGCGGTGACCTCGGCGGTGTTGGTGACCGGATCGGTGGTGTCGACGGTGACGACGACCTCCAGGGTCTCCTCGTCGCCGGCGGGCACGTCACCGACCGTCCACACGCCGGTGGCGTCGTCGAAGTCGCCGGCGGAGGGGGCGGCGGACACGAAGGTGAGGTCGTCGGGGAGGAGGTCGGTGACCTCGACGCCGGTGGCGGGGGAGGGGCCGGCGTTGGCGACCGTCACGGTGAAGGTGGCCTCGTCGCCGATGTGGACCGGCGGCGTGGTCAGCTCCTTGGTGAGCGACACGTCGACCAGGGCGTCGACGTCGACCGTGGCCGTGTCGGTGTCGTCCTCGTCGTCGGGGTCGACCTGGTCGACCTCCAGCACCTCGGCGGTGTTGACGACCTGCTCCTCGCCGACGACGGCGGCCAGCCCGAGGGTCGCCGACGAGCCGGCGGCGAGGGTGCCGACGGTCCAGCGCCCGGTGCCGGCGTCGTAGCCGCCCTGGCTGGGCGTGGAGGCGACGAAGGCCAGGCCGGCCGGCAGCTGGTCGCCGACGACCACGCCGGTGGCGGTGGCGGGGCCGTCGTTGGTGACGGTCACGGTGAAGGTGGCCGTGCCGCCGACCGAGTCGGGCGGGGTGCCGGTCAGGGTCTTGTCGACGCGCAGGTCGACGGCGGTGCTGAGGCCGACGTCGGCGTCGTCCTCGTCGGCCCCGGGCAACAGGTCGACGGGGACGGTCGCCGGCGTGGTGGCGACGTAGCCGGCCGGGGCCGAGGCCATGTCGACCACGACCTCGTAGGCGCCGGGCAGGACGTCGTCGAAGCGGTAGGCGCCGTCGGCACCAGTGGTGGTCGTGTCCACCTCGGCGCCGCCCTGCAGCAGCGTGACGGTGACGCCCTCGAGGCCGGGCTCGCCGTCGTCCTGGGTGCCGTCGCCGTCGACGTCGTCCCAGACGCGGTCGCCGATCGAGCCGCCGGGGGCGGCGACCTCGGCGCTGCCGGTGTCGTCCTCGTCGGGCGCGGCGTCGGCGTTGCCCGGCGTCGAGTCGGGGTCGGCCTGGTCGACGGCCGTGACCTCGGCGGTGTTCGTCACCGGGCCCAGCACGTCGAGGATCGCCGTGATCGTCAGCTGCTCGGAGCCGTCGACCGGCAGGGCGCCGATCGTCCACACGCCGGTGGCCGGGTCGTAGGTGCCGGCGGTGGGCGTGGCGCTGACGAAGGTGAGGCCGGCGGGCAGCTGGTCGGTGACCTCGACGCCGGTGGCCAGCGACGGGCCGCCGTTGGCGACCTCGATCACGAAGGTGGCGGCCTGGCCGGCGAAGGCGGGCGGGGTGGCCGTCTTCTCCAGCGACAGGTCGGCGCGGGGCGCCACGGTCACGTCGACCGAGGCGCCGTCGTCCTCGCCCGGGGCGGTGGCGATGTTGCCCGGCGTCGAGTCGGCGTCGTCCTCGGCCGCCCCCGAGACCTCGGCCGTGTTGGTGGTGCTGAGGGCGTTGACCTGGGCCCGGACCTCGAGCACGTAGCTGGTGCCGGCGGGGACCTGGCCCACGGCCCAGATGCCGGTCGCCGGGTCGTAGGTGCCGATCTCGGGATCGGCGCTCAGGAAGGCGAGACCGGCGGGCAGCAGGTCGGTGACGGCGACGGCGCTGGCGGTCGAGGGACCGGCGTTGCTCACCGTCACCTCGAACACGGCGCGCTGGCCGAGGTAGGTCGGGTCGCCGACCTCCTCCTTGGTGACCGACAGGTCGATCAGCGAGTCGACGTCGACCAGCGCCTCGGCGGTGCGGTCGTCCTCGGTCGGGTCGTCCTGGTCGGTGGCGACGATCTCGGCGGTGTTGGTGATCTCGGCCGGGATGTCGACGCGGTAGGTCAGGTCGATGGTGGCCGACTCGCCGTCGGCCAGGTCGCCGACGGCCCACTCGCCGGTGGCGTCGTCGAAGGTGCCCTGGCTGGGCGTGGCGTCCTGGAACAGGAGGCCGGCGGGCTGCGGATCGGAGACCACGATGCCGGTGGCGGTGGCCGGGCCGACGTTGGCCACCCGGACCCGGAACGTGGCCATGTCGCCCACGTAGGTCGGGGCCGCGGTCAGCTCCTTGGTGAGGGCCAGGTCGGCGGCGCCGCTGAAGCCGGCGTCGGCATCGGTGACCTCCTCGCCGCTGGCGACGGTCACCGGGATGGTCGTGGGGGTGGTCGGCACGTGGCCGGCCGGGACGGTGGAGGCGTCGACGACGACCTCGAAGTCCCCGGGGGCCAGGCCGTCGAAGACGTAGGCGCCGTCGGGTCCGGTGGTGGTGCTGGCGACCTCGTCGCCGTCCTCGGCCGGGCCGCGGTACAGCGTGACGGTGACGCCCTCGAGGCCGGGCTCGCCGTCGTCCTGGGTGCCGTCGCCGTCGAGGTCGTCCCACACCCGGTCGCCGATCGAGGCGCCCGGCGCGCTGACCTCGGCGCTGTCGGTGTCGTCGTCGGCGCTGGTGTCGTCCTGGTCGGCGCCGGTCAGCTCGGCCACGTTGGTGACCGGGCCGCCGACCTCGAGGATCGCCGTGACCTCCAGCGTCACGACGCCGTCGACGGCCACCTCGTCCACGCTCCACACGCCCGTGGTGGCGTCGTAGGTGCCGGCCGACGGGGTGGCGCTCACCAGGTCGAGCCCGGCGGGCAGGAGGTCGGTGACCTCGACGCCGGTGGCGACCGACGGGCCGCGGTTGGTCACCCGGACCTCGAAGGCGGCGACGCCGCCGATGGCGGCCGGGGCGGTGGCGGTCTTCTCCACCGAGAGGTCGACGAGGGGGTCGACCGTGACCTCGGCGCTGTCGCTGTCGTCGTCGGTGGCGGTGTCGTCCTGGTCGAGGCCGGTCAGCTCGGCCACGTTGGTCGTCGTCTCGGGCTCGACGGTCGCGGTGTCGGTGATGGTGGCGTCGGGCCCGGCCGCCAGGTCGCCCACGGCCCACACGCCGGTCGTCTCGTCGTAGGTGCCGACGCTCGGATCGGCCTCGTCGAGCGTGAGGCCGGTGGGGAGGAGGTCGGTGACCTCGACGCCGGTCGCGTCCGACGGGCCGTCGTTGGCCACGGTGACGGTGAAGGTGACCTCGTCGCCCACGTGCGTCGGGGCCGGGTCGGCCACCTCCTTGGTGACGCTCACGTCGACCAGGGCGTCGACGTCGATCGGCGCGGTGGCCTCGTCGTCGTCGGGGTCCGGGTCGGGCTGGTCGGAGGCGACGACGGTGGCCGTGTTGGCGATCGGCGCCGCGCTGGTGGTGGTGGCGGTCAGGTCGAGGGTGGCGGTGGCGCCGTCGGCCAGGTCGCCCACGGTCCAGAGGCCGGTGCCGGCGGTGTAGGTGCCCTGGCTCGGTGCCGCCTCGGCGAGGGTCAGGCCGGCCGGGAGCCGGTCCTCGACGACCACCCCCGTGGCGTCGGCCGGGCCGTCGTTGGTGACGGTGATGCGATAGGTGACCTGGTCGCCGACGTGCTCGCCGACGGACAGCACGCCCTTGGCGACGGCCAGGTCGGCGGTCGCGCTGAACCCGGCGTCGAGGTCGAGGCGGACCTCGCCGTCGACCAGGGCGACGTCGAAGGTGGTGGCCGTGGTGGCGACGTACCCGGCCGGCACCGTCGCCGTGTCGACGACGACCCGGAAGTCGCCGGTGTCGAGGCTGCCGATCGACCAGGCCCCGCCGCCGCCGGTGACGTCGGTGCCCCGCAGCAGCTCGTAGGTGCCGTCGCCGTCGGTGTCCTCGAAGACCCGGACGGTCACGCCCGTCAGGCCCGGCTCGCCGCCGGCCTGGGCGCCGTCGCCGACCTCGTCGTCCCAGACGAGGACGACGACGGTGGCGTTGCCGTCGGCGACGAGGCCGGCCTCGCCCTCGTCGTCCTCGCCGTCGACGGCGGTGTCGGGCGTGGAGTCGACGTCGTCCTGGTCGGCCGCCGTCACCTGGGCCCCGTTGGTCGGCGGGCCGGCCTCGACGAGGGTGGCCTCGATGGTGAGGGTGGCGTCGTCATCGGCGGCCAGATCCCCGATGGACCACACGCCGGTGGTGCCGTCGTAGGCGCCCTGCGACGGGGTGGCGTCGACCAGCTCGAGCTCGGCCGGCAGGAGGTCGGTGACCTCGACGCCCGTGGCGTCGGCCGGGCCCAGGTTGGCCACGGTCACGGTGAAGGTGACGTCCTCGCCCACGATCCACGGCGCCGGGGTGACGGTCTTGTCCACCTCCAGGTCGACGAAGTCGGACACCACGTCGATCTCGACCCGGTCGTCCTCCTCCGGGTCGGTGGCGCCGTTGCCGGGGGTGGAGTCGACGTCGGGCTGGTCGGCCTCGACCACCTCGGCCGCGTTCGTCGTCGGCAGGTCGTCGATGGCGACGGTGACGTCGAGGGTCTCGGTGCCGCCGCCGGCGATGGTGCCGACGGTCCACTCGCCGGTGGCCGGGTCGAAGGCGCCGACGCTGGGCGTGGCCGCGGTGACCTCGCCGGCGCCGCCCAGGGTGTCGGCCACGACCACGCCGGTGCCGGCCATGGTCGACGTGTTGGCGAGCGTGATGCGGAAGGTCGTGGTGCCGTCGGCGGCGGGGCCGGCGGTGACCTCCTTGGCGATCTCCAGGTCGATGACGGGCGCGAAGTCGGCCTCGGCCTCGGCCCGGTCGTCGCTGTCGTCGAGGTCGACGAAGGAGCCGCCGGTGATCTCGGCCACGTTGGTGATCGGCTCGTCGGTCTCGACGGTCGCGGTGATCTCCAGCGTCTCGTCGGCGCCGTCGGCCAGGTCGCCCACGGCCCAGATGCCGGTGGCGTCGTCGTAGGTGCCGGCGCTCGCATCGGCGCTCACGAAGGCCAGGCCGGCGGGCAGCAGGTCGGTGACCTCCAGGCCGGGGGCGGTGTCGGGGCCGGCGTTGGCCACGGTGAGGAGGAAGGTCACGTCCTCGCCCACGTCGCCGTTGGGCGTGGTGCGGGTCTTGGTGATCGACACGTCGGCGTTGGTCAGGGCGGTCGAGCTGGTGTCACAGGCGACGGCCTCGGCGGCCCGCACGCAGGCGGTGTTGCCGATGGTGGCGGTGTCGTCCACCCAGGGGTCGACGATGGCCGCCTCGAAGCGCAGGTAGACGGTCTGGCCGGCGGCCACGTCGGGCAGGCTGACGCCGCCCTCGTCCAGCGGGAAGGGGGTGGCTGCGGGCGGGCCGTCGTCGGCGAAGGGCGTGGTCGTCGATCCGCTGACGAGGCGCGTCGAGTCCTCCACGTAGGCCAGGCCGGCCGGGAGGATGTCCTCGGCCTCGACGTCGGTGAAGGCCAGGCTTCCGGCGTCGGCGATGGCGATCTCGTAGGTCATGGTGTCGCCGGGGCCGAAGCCGCCGTCGCCGTCCACGTCGGTGGCGACGCGGGCCGTCTTCTCCACGACCATGACGGTCGTCGGGATGATCGTGTAGCCGGCGTCGAAGCCGGGCGCGCCCTGCGACGCGGTCGACGGGTCCTGGCCCCACGCACCGGCGATCTTGGTGCCGTCGCAGGTGTAGATGCGGGCGCCGGTCATGTCGCCGTCGGGATCGAAGATCTTGGTCGAGGCCAGCGCGTTCACGTCGATGTCGGCGTCGTGGCGGGCGCCGAAGCAGTCGGGCGTCGAGACCGAGCCGGTCGCCGGGTTGCCGTCGTAGTCGACGTGGATCGTCGTGGCCGTCAGGGTCGTGACCCAGACCGGGTCGTAGGCCGCGGTGGTGCCGGTCGTGCTCGGCGGCACGGCCGAGTTGCCGGGCGCCCAGCCCAGCGCCACCTGGGTGGTCAGCTGCGACGTGGGCAGCATGGTGAAGCCCCAGTCGTAGACCCGCGACTCGTTGGTGCTGCCGCCGGGCGGGGCGCCGGACTGGGCGCCCACGCCGGCGATGGCGATGAAGCGGGCGCCGGTGCTCGAGAAGCGGACCGCCTGGTTGACCGGCGAGTGGAAGGCGGCGCTGGCCCGGGGGGCGACGGTGATCGTGCCGCTGCAGCCGGTGCAGGTCGGGGTGACCACCAGCGGGGTGCTGCCCGGGTTGAACAGGTAGTTGACCGTGCGGAAGTTGTCGCGGCCCGAGCCGGCAGGGCTCATGTAGTCGTTGGACAGGACCTCGTCCGGGTACAGCGTGAACGATCGGGCCTCGTAGTCCGAGAGGCGGCGGCCGGTGAGCAGGTGGACCTGGATCGGCTTGGACGCGGTGATGCGCGCCCCCTCGTCGAGGCCGCCGTTGACGAACACCGAGCCGCCCTGGCCGACGGTCTCGGTCCGGTCGGTGTCGCCGTCGCCGTCGGTGTCGATCTCGACGACCGTGCCGGCCTCGGCGGCCATGATCGAGGCGCCGGTGTAGGAGAAGGCGTCGGTGGTGCCGGTCGGGAAGGGCGTGTCCTCGCCGACGGGGACGGTGTAGCTGGTGCCGTACTTGCTCGTGTCGTAGGCCGAGACGACGCCCGACAGGACCGAGTTGAGCGGCGTGCTGAACCCGCCGGCCGTGATGGTGATGCCGCGGGTCGAGGCGACCTTGTCACCACCGTCGAAGAAGCGGTTGGCGGTGTTGCGGGGCGTCGGGATCGAGCTGCGCATGATCAGCGGCGCGCCCTGGGGGAGGAGGTCGCCGGAGCAGGCCCCGCAGTAGGTGGCGGCGTTGCCGTTGGCCGCGTTCCCGTCGCCGAAGACCAGCGTCGAGGGCTGGGTCGGGTTGGCGATGTCGGCCTCGAAGCCGTCCTCGTGGTGGTCGTAGTAGATCGTCGCCCCGGCGGCGGCGTTGGTGACCCCGACGGTGAACGAGATCGTCGTGTCGGCGGCGCTGTTGACCGACTCCAGGTACCCCTGGAAGTCGTTGGTCGGCAGCGGCACGAAGGCGCGCATCACCGGCGGGGGGCCGGCGGCGGCGGGCTCGGACCCGGTCGTGGCGACGACCACGACGGTCGCCACCGCCAACAGGGCGGCGGCGAGGGCGGCGAGACGGGCGCGCCGGGGCGCGGTTCGAGCAGGAGAGGACACGACGAGTCGCTTCCGGGGTGGGGCCTGGGATGCGGCATCGGGGGCTGCGGCCCCCTCCCCGTCGACCGTTGGCCCCCGGACGTGAGCCCTTCACCGAGCGCGTCCGCCCTGGTCACGCCCTGTGTTCGCCCCTTTGGCCCGTTCGGGTGAAGCCCCTTCCCCAACCCAGGGGATCCCGCCGGCCGTGCCCCCCGAACTCGGGGGAGAAGGTGACCGAAACGCGTCGTGATCTCCCCCGAGTTCGAGCGAGGGGGGCCGGGGGGGTGTCACATCGGGGGGCGGGGATGCGTCAGGGAGGCACACACCACGAAGGAGAGAGCCACGATGGAAGCTCGCATGATGAACCCCGCCCACCTGCTGCCGGACGTCGTCCCGGGGGTCCAGCAGATCTACAAGGCCATGTACCGGGGCGGGGCGCCGGCGGCCACGCTCGAGCTGGTCCACCTGCGGGTCAGCCAGATCAACGGCTGCAGCGCCTGCGTCCACGGGGGCATGGCCAACGCCCAGAAGGCGGGCGAGACGGTCGACCGGCTGCTCCAGCTGGCGACCTGGCGGGAGACCGACCTCTACACGCCGGCCGAGCGGGCCGCCCTCGCCGTGGCCGAGGCCGCCACCCGGCTGGCCGACACGCCCGAGGCCGTCACCGACGCCCTGTGGGCCGACCTCACCGAGCATCACGACGACAAGGCCGTGGCGGCCATCATCGTGATGGTGGGGCTGACCAACTTCTTCAACCGGATCAACACGACCGTCCGCGAGCCGGCCGGCGCGACCTGGTGAACGACGGGCCCGAGCAGGACGCGCTCGCCGCCCGCTTCGAGGCCGACCGGGCGCACCTCCGGTCGGTCGCCTACCGGATGCTCGGCTCGGTCACCGAGGCCGAGGACGCCGTCCAGGAGACGTGGTTCCGGCTCAGCCGCACCGACACCACCGAGGTCGCCAACCTGACCGGTTGGCTGACCACGGTGGTGGGGCGGGTCTGCCTCGACGTGCTGCGGGCCCGCCGGTCCCGTCCCGAGACGGTGGCCGGCGAGCGGCTGCCCGACCCCGACGTGCGCCCGCTGTCGGACCCGGCCGAACAGGCCCAGCTGGCCGACTCGGTGGGGCTGGCCCTGCTCGTCGTGCTCGACTCGCTGGGCCCGGCCGAGCGGCTGGCCTACGTCCTGCACGACATGTTCGGGCTGCCGTTCGACGAGATCGCCCCGATGGTCGACAAGACGCCGGCCGCCACCCGCCAGCTCGCCAGCCGGGCCCGGCGCCGGATCCAGGGCCGGCCGGTCGCGTCCGACGGCGCCCGCGCCGAGGACCTGGCCGCCCAGCGGGTCGTCGTCGATGCCTTCCTGGAGGCGGCTCGCGGCGGCGACCTCGACCGGCTGGTCGCCGTGCTCCACCCCGACGTCGTCCTGCGCTCCGACGCGGGGCGCGGCCGGGTCATGGAGCGGCACGGCGCCGAGGCGGTCGCCGGGTCGGCCATCACCTTCCAGCGCCTGGGCGGTGCGGACGTGCGGGCCGAGCGGGCCCTCGTCAACGGTGGGGTCGGCCTCGTCAGCTCGAAGAACGGGGCGCCGTACTCGATCCTCGCCTTCACCGTCGCCGACGGGCGCATCACCGAGATCGACGTCCTCGCCGACCCCGAGCGCCTCGCCGGCCTCGACCTGGCCGAGGTCCTCACCGACTAGACCTCCGGGTCGTGGACCCCGACGTGCAGGCCTACATCGAGGGGATCGCCCCGGAGCACCGGGCCATGTGGGACCGGGTCGACGGCCTGGTGCGGGACCTGTTCCCGGCCGTCGAGCTGCGCATCACCTACTCGATGCCGACGTTCGTGGTCGGCGAGCGGCGCCTGCCCGTCGGCGTGTGGAGGCACGGCCTGTCGCTGTACGGCCTGGACGAGACCAACGACGCCGGGCTGATCGCCCGCCGGCCGGAGCTCTCGTCCGGCCGGGGCACGGTCAAGCTGCCGATCACACGGGCCGAGTCGTTCACCGACGACGAGCTGCGGGCGACGCTCCGCGCCGTCCTCGGCGACCCGGCCTAGCCGAGGACGTCGTCCAGGGGGACGGGGTCCTTGGCGAGGGCATCGGCGACGGCGTCGTTGACGACGTGGCCGGCCATCGTGTTGACGCCGAGGGCGAGGGCCGGGTCGGCGCGCACGGCGGTGGCCACGCCGTCCCGGGCCAGCTCGGCGAGGTACGGCAGGGTCACGTTGGTGAGGGCGTAGGTCGACGTGTGGGGCACGGCGCCGGGCATGTTGCCGACGGCGTAGTGGATGACGCCGTGGAGCTCGAAGGTCGGGTCGTGGTGGGTCGTCTCGTGCGAGGTGGCGATGCACCCGCCCTGGTCGATCGCGATGTCGACGACGACCGCGCCCGGCTTCATCGCCCGCACGAGGTCCTCGTCGACGATCACCGGCGCCTTGCCCCCGGCCACCAGCACCGCCCCGATCACCAGGTCGGCCTCCAGCACCGCCCGCTCGACCTGGCCCCGGTTCGACGCCAGCGTGGTGATGCGGCCCATCTGGATCTGGTCGATGAAGCGCAGCCGGTCGACGTTGCGGTCGAGCAGGTCGACCTCGGCCTCGAGCCCGGCGGCCATCCACGCCGCGTTCCAGCCCACGTTGCCGGCACCGAGGACGACGACCCGCGCCGGCCGCACGCCGGGGGCGCCGCCCATCAGCACGCCCCGCCCGCCGTTGTGCTTCTCCAGGAAGTGGGCCCCGACCTGGACCGACATGCGCCCGGCCACCTCGCTCATCGGAGCGAGGAGGGGGAGGGCGCCGTCGGCGGTCTGCACCGTCTCGTAGGCGATGCCGGTGGTGCCGGCCGCCAGCAGCGCCTCGCCCACCTCGGGGTAGGCGGCCAGGTGGAGGTAGGTGAACAGGACGAGGTCGTCGCGCAGCAGGGCCAGCTCGTCGCCCTGGGGCTCCTTGACCTTGCAGACGAGGCCGGCCCGGCCCCAGACCTCCTCCGCGCCCTCGACCACGTCGGCCCCGGCCCGGGCGTAGTCGTCGTCGGGGATGCCGGCACCGGCGCCCGCCCCGGCCTGGACGAGGACCTCGACCCCGTGGCCGTGCAGCTCGCGCACGCCGTCGGGGGTGAGGGCGACGCGGTGCTCGTCGGGCTTGGTCTCGGTGGGCACGCCCACGATCAGGGGAGAGGTGGTCACGACGACGCCTCCTCGAGGAGCGAGCGAGCGGCAGGGTAGTCGGCCTTCCCGGAGGGCATGCGGGGGACGATCGGCACCGTGAGGATCCGCTTCGGCAGCTTGTAGGCGGCCAACCGGGTGCGGACGGCGGCGAGGAGGTCGGCGTCGGTGACGTCGGCGCCGTCACCGCCGGAGCGGGACACCACGGCGACGACCCGCTGGCCGAAGCGCTCGTCGGGGACGCCGAAGACGAGGCAGTCCTCGACGGCCGGCAGCGCCTTGAACGCCTCCTCGACCTCCTCGGGGAAGACCTTCTCGCCGGCCGTGTTGATGACCTGCGACCCGCGTCCGAGGAGGGTGAGGGTGCCGTCGGCGGCGACGGTGGCCCAGTCGCCGGGCAGCGTGTAGCGCACGCCGTCGATGACCTTGAACGTCTTGGCCGTCTTGGCCTCGTCCTTGAAGTAGCCGGCGGCACCGCCGGGGAGGGCGACGATGCCGGCCTCGTCGCTGCCCGGCTCGATCCGGCGGCCGTCGTCGGCCAGCACGATGACACCAGGTCCGGGGGTGAAGGTGCCGGTGGGGGCGACGGCGCCGGCGATCGAGATCGACATGCCCATGCTGCCCTCGCTGGCGGCGATCAGGTCGAGGATGCCCATCCCCGGGATGTGGCCGAGCAGGCCCTCCTTGACCTCGGTGGAGAACCTGGCCCCGGCCGAGGCGATGATCGTGACCGACGTGAGGTCGCGCTCGCCGGGCCGGCGGTCGAGGGCGGCGAGCATGGGCCGGGCGAAGGCGTCGCCCACGACGATGATCGAGCGGGCCCGCTCCCGCTCGGCCATGTCCCACAGCTCGTCGACGTCGAACCGCCGGCCGTTGGTCAGGGCGAGGGTGCCGCCGAAGGCGAGGGTCGGCAGGGCGGCCATCCCCATCGCCGTGTTGTGCATCAGCGGCGGGGCGGCGATGCAGACGAAGGGCGTGCCCGCCTCGTGGGCCCGCACGGCCAGGGCCACGGCGTCCTCGGGCGTGGCGCACGGGGCCTCGCCCAGCAGCGGCGGGATCTGGGCGAGCAGCGTGGCCACGCCGTCGCCGATCGGGGCCATCACGCCCTTGGGCATCCCGGTGGTGCCGCCGGTGTAGATCATGGTGATGTCGTCGGGGTCGCGGGCGATCCGCGGCGCCGGCTCGTGGGTGGCGATGGCCTCCTCGTAGGCGACCGACCGCCCGTCGCCCGGCGCCGGCTCGCCGCCGTCGTCGTCGTCGACCCACAGCACCAGCCGCATCCCGGGCAGGTCGTCGAGCACCGCACCCAGCTGCGGGCGGAGGCTGGTGTGGACGACGAGGGCCTCGGCGTCGGCGTCGGCGAGGAGGTAGGCCAGCTCGGCCTCGACGTAGCGGAAGTTGACGTTGAAGGGGACGGCCCGGATCTTGAGGGCGGCGAAGAAGCCCTCCATGAACTCGGGCGAGTTGTAGAGGAGGAGGCCCACCTTCGAGCCCGCGCCCAGGCCGGCGTCGAGCAGGGCCCGGGCCAGCCGGGCCGAGCGGTCGTCGAAGGCCTGCCAGGTCCGGCGCACGTCGCCCTGGACGAGGGCCTCGGCGTCACCGATGGCGTCGGCGACCGCCTCCCACAAGGTGGCGTGGTGGAGCTCCATGGCGCCCGAGCATGCCGCGCTCGTGGGGACCTCGCTTGTTAAACCATTTGGTTGACAACGGTGGCACGCGAGCGTACGGTCCTGTTCAACCAGACGGTTGAACGACGGAAGGACGGCGAGCATGGGACGGGCCAGCGCAGCAGCGAGCGACGATCCGCTCTCCCGGGTGTTCTCGGCCCTGGCCGACCCCACCCGGCGGGACATGGTCGCCCGCCTCTGCGACGGCGACGCGACCCTCAGCGAGCTGGCCGAGCCCTACGACGTCACCGTCCAGGCCGTGTCCAAGCACCTCAGGGTGCTGGAGGACGCCGGCCTGGTGACCCGGACGCGGGAGGCCCAGCGCCGCCCCGTCCACCTCGAAGCGGAGGTCTTCGACCTGATGACCAAGTGGATCGAGCGCTACCGCCGCCAGGCGGAGGAGCGCTACCGCCGCCTCGACGACGTCCTCCGGTCCATGCCGGACGAAGACCCGAACCCAGGAGACCCATCATGACCACCACGCAGTCCACCCGCGAGGCCGAGATCCACGTCGATCCCGACGTCCCCCTCGTCCGCATCACCCGGGAGTTCGACTTCCCGGTGGCCAAGGTCTTCCGGGCCCACGCCGACCCGACGCTGTTCGTCCGGTGGATGGGCCCGCGCGGCATGGAGATGGAGGTCGACTCCTTCGACTTCCGCACCCGGGGCGCCTACCGCTACGTGAGCCGCGACGGCGACGGCGAGTACGCCTTCTTCGGCACCTTCCACGAGGTGCGACCCGACGAGCTGATCGTCCAGACCTTCACGTTCGAGGGCTTCCCCGACGGCGTGGCCCTCGAGAAGCTCGCCTTCGAGGACCTGGGCGACGGTCGCACCCGCCTGGTCACCACCTCGCTGGTCGACTCCTTCGAGGGCCGGGACGCCTTCGTCGCCAGCGGCATGGAGACCGGCGTCCAGGAGGGCTACCAGAAGCTCGACGAGCTCCTCGCCGAGGGCTGATCGGCAGGTCCGGGGGCGGCGCGGCATCCTGGCCGGGTGGCGACGCTCGAGCGTGACGACGTGCCGGCCGCGGTGCTCGACCGGCTGCGGGCGATCTGCGGCCGGCTGCCCGAGGTCGTCGAGGAGCCGGCGTGGGTCGGGCGCCGGTGGCGGATCCGGACCCGGACCTTCGCCCACGTCCTGGTCGTCGATGACGGCCGCCCGGCGGCCCACGCCCGGGCCCTCGGGCACGACGGCCCGGCCCTCGTGCTGACCTTCCGCTCGGCGGGGGAGGAGCTCGACGTCCTGAAGCACGCCGGCCCGCCGTTCTTCTCGCCGGTGTGGTTCGAGGACATCATCGGGCTCGAGCTCGACGACGCCACCGACTGGGACGAGGTGGCCGAGCTGTGCACCGAGTCCTACTGCCACCTCGCCCCGAAGAAGCTGGCGGCGCTGGTGGCCCGGCCGGACGGTCAGAGCTTGGCGTAGTCGACGGTGCGCCAGGTCTCCGGGGTGAGGATCAGGGCCGTGTCGTCACCTCCTTCCGTGGAGGCGACGTAGGCCTCGCCGCCCTCCGGGCCGAGGTAGCGGGTGGCGATGGCGAGGCGCTGGTCCCGGGTCGCCTCGGCGAAGGCCACCGGCCCCTCGACGGTGACGTAGGCCGGTGGGAAGTCCTCCTTCTGGACGCAGAGCGACGCCCGACCGGCGCTCCGCAGGGCCTCGGCCTTCTTCGCCCCCGCCTCGGTGGTGATCTCGACCACGCCGTCGAGGAACCGGTACCAGACCGGGGAGACGAGGGGCGGGCCGTCGGCGCGCTCGACGGCCAGCACCCCCACGTGCACGTCGGCGAGGAAGGCCTCGCGCTCGCTGGTGGACATCGTCAGGTGACCCATGCGTGAACTCTGACATGAGGGTGTGACAGTGAAGGTCGCATCGGCACGATGTGGCGCTACCGTCGCGCGGCGTGGCCGTGACCCCGACCATCCGACCGGCCACCGAGGCCGACGCCCCCGCCATCGCCCGGGTCTGGGCCGAGGCGTGGCGGGACGGCCACGCCGGCCAGGTCCCCGACGAGCTGCTGGAGCACCGTCGGCCCGAGCACTTCGCGGCCCGGGCCGACGAGCGGGTGGGGACCAGCTGGGTGGCCCTGGTCGACGACGAGCTCGTCGGCTTCGTCACCGTCGTCGGTTCCGAGCTGGAGCAGATCTTCGTGCTGGAGGCGGCCCGGGGCACCGGCGTGGCCACCGAGCTGCTCCGCGTCGGCGAGGACGCCATCCGGGCCGCCGGCCACGCCGTCGCCTGGCTGGCCGTGGTCGCCGGCAACGCCCGGGCCCGGGCCTTCTACGAGCGCCAGGGCTGGATCGACGCCGGGCCGCTGGCCTACGAGGCCGGCACCGCAGAGGGCTCGGTGATGGTCCCGTGCCGCCGCTACGAGACGGCCCTCTGACCAGCTCGGGCCGAGGCCCTCAGGGCACCGTCTGGAGGTAGGCCAGCACGGCCCGGACCCGCCGGTTGTCGTCGTCGTCGGGCAGCAGGTCGAGCTTGGAGAAGATGTTGCCGACGTGCTTGCCCACCGACTTCTCGGTGATCACCAGGCGGGCGGCGATGGCGGCGTTCGAGCGGCCCTCGGCCATCAGCCCGAGCACCTCCAGCTCCCGGGCGGTCAGCCGCTCGACCGGGTCGTCGCGCCGGGTGCGGGAGGCGACGAGGGCGGCGATGACCTCGGGGTCCATCACCGTGCCACCGCCGGCGACCTGGCGGACCGACTCGACGAAGCGGCCCACGTCGCTGACGCGGTCCTTGAGCAGGTAGCCGACGGCGCCGTCGCCACCGGAGAGCAGCTCCCGGGCGTAGAGCTGCTCGACGTACTGGGAGAGCACGAGGACGGGCAGCCCGGGCCGGGCGGCGCGGGCCTCGATGGCGACCCGCAGGCCCTCGTCGGTGAAGGTCGGGGGGAGGCGGACGTCGACCACGGCCACGTCGAGGTCGTCCTCCAGCAGGCTGCGGCGGAGCCCGTCCTCGTCCTCGACGGCGGCGACGATCGTGCAGCCGTTGGCCTCGAGCAGCCGGATCAGGCCGTCGCGCAGCAGGGCGAGGTCCTCGCCGATCACGACCCGCACGGCACCACCAGGGTGATCCGGGTCGGGCCGCCGGCCGGGCTGTCGATCTCCAGCGTCCCGTCGAACACGGCGAGCCGGCGCTCGATGCCGGCCAACCCGCCCTCGGGGTCGCGGCGGGCGCCGCCCCGGCCGTCGTCCTCGACGACCACCCGCAGGACCTCGTCGGACCGGGCCAGCAGCACGGCGGCCCGGCCGGCCCCGGCGTGCTTGGCCGCGTTGGTCAGGCACTCGGCCACGGCGAAGTAGGCGGCCGACTCGACCGGGGCCGGCATCCGGCCGTCGACCGCCGCGGTGACCGTCACCGGCAGGGCCATCTGGAGGGCGAGGGCCTCGATGGCGCCGACGAGGCCCCGGTCGGCCAGCACCGGCGGGTGGATGCCCCGCACGACGGTGCGCAGGTCGGCCAGCGCCTCCCGGTTGGTCTCCTGGGCCTCGGCGACCAGGGCCCGGGCCTGATCGGGGTCGGTGGCCATCAGGTCGAGGGCCAGGCCCATCGTCATGCCCGACGCCACCAGCCGGGCCTGGGCCCCGTCGTGGAGGTTGCGCTCGATGCGGCGCAGCTCGGCGGCCTGGACGTCGACGGCCTCGGAGCGGGTGGCGGCCAGCTCCTCGACCCGGGCCTCGAGCACCCGGCGGGTGGCGTCCGCGGTCGGCCCGAGGAGGGCGGCGTCGATCGCCGCCTTGGCCCGCATCAGCGGCGGCGCCGCCCACCACCACAGGGCGAAGGCGACGCCGGCGAGGATCCACTGGAGGAAGCCCTCGGCCACCGTGTCGATGGTGATGAAGCCGTACTCCTGGTCGAGGGCGTCGCCGGGGACGACGGCCAGGAGGAAGGGGTAGATCAGGTACCAGCCGATGGCGACGAAGGCCACCGCGCAGAACAGGCTGATGGCGAACCCGAGCGTGGTGCTGACGACCAGCCAGGCCAGGTCGCGCCACGTCTGCGGATCACGGAGGCGCTGGAAGAGGCGGATCAGGGCGTTGGAGCCGGTGCGCTCGCGGTAGAGGGCCGGCACCTCGCGGCCGAGCAGGACGGCCGCCATCCGTCGGTGGAGCCCGGCCACGTAGGCGGTCGCCGGGAGGCCGACGGCGATGAGCGGGATGCCACCGGTGATCGGGATGAGGCCGATGCCCACCACGTCCACGATGAACAGGGCCAGCGTCACGGGCGTCAGCGCCAGCTGCGCCCAACCGAGCCACAGCCCGGGTCGCTTCAGCTTCTCCTCGAGGGCCGTCCGGCCGTTCGTCTCCACGAGGGGCCAGTCTGACGCCCCCGAGCAGCGAGGACAGGGGGTCTAGGCCCCCTCTCGGGAGACGGGCCACGCCCGCTGTGCCGGCGGCCGGCGTCCCGCACGGTGACGAGGTCACACCGCACCCGAGGAAGGAACCGTCGTGACCTCGACCCGATCACCCCTGACCGTCCGTGTCGCCCGCTGGAGCGCCACCCACCCCTGGCGCTCGCTGGGCCTCTGGCTCGGCCTGGTCGCCGTGGCCATCGTGCTCTCGGCCACCGTCGCCCCCCGCACCGCCGACGACGCCGACATGGCCGCCGGCTCGTCCCAGCAGGCCCTCCGCATGATCGACGAGGCCGGGCTGGAGGAACCGGCCGGCGAGCACGTCCTCGTCACCGCCGGCTCGGGGTCGCTGGACCACGCCGCCGCCGAGGCCGCCCTGGCCGACGCCCGGGCCGGCATGGCCGCCCTCCCCGAGGTGGCGGCGGTGGGCGACGTGATCTGGTCGGCCGACGGCGACGCCGCCCTCCTGCCGGTCCAGATGCGGGGCGACCCGGCCGATGCGCACGAGCACGTCGCCCCGCTGCGCGCCGTGACCGCCACGGTCGCCGCCGACCACCCGGGCGTCCGGGTCGAGCAGACCGGCGGGGCCTCGGTCGACGCCGCCGTCACCGAGGTGGTGGAGGAGGACCTGGCCCGGGCCGAGGCGCTCAGCCTGCCGGTGACGCTCGGGCTGATGCTGCTGGCCTTCGGCGCCCTGATCGCCGCGGCCGTGCCGGTGCTGCTCGCCCTCACGTCGGTCGGGATCGCCCTCGGCCTCTACACCGTCGTGTCGCAGGTCTTCCCGGACATGGGCACCGTCGCCAACATGGTCCTGCTGATCGGCATGGCCGTCGGCGTCGACTACTCGCTGTTCTTCGTCAAGCGGCAGCGGGAGGAGCGCCAGCGCGGCCTCGGACCGGTCGACGCCGTCGAGGTCGCCGCGGCCACCGCCGGCCACTCGATCCTGGTCGCGGGGATCGCCGTCATCGTCTCGGTGTCGGCCCTGCTCCTCGTCGGCAACGTGATCTTCTCGGGCCTCGCCGTCGGGGCGATCCTCGTCGTGGCCGTCGCCATGCTCGGCTCGCTCACGGTCGTGCCCGCCCTGGTCGGCCGGCTCGGGCGGTGGGTCGACCGGCCCCGTGTCCCGCTGCTGTGGCGCCTCGCCGCCCGCACCCGCCCCGGTGCGATCAGCGGCCGCCTCGTCGGCCCGGTGCTGCGCCGGCCCGGTCTCGCCCTCGCCGTGTCCGGCGTGGTGGTCCTGGCCCTGGCCGCCCCGGCGGTGAGCCTCCGCCTGGAGGAGACGACCGTCGAGCAGCTGCCCGAGGGCATCCCCGCCGTCGAGGCGCTCGACCGGGTGCAGGCCGACTTCCCGACCGAGGGCGACGAGATCGTCGTCGTGGCCACGACCGGTTCGTCGGGCTCGTCCGGCGCCGCCGTCGAGGGCGCGCTGGGCACCCTGGCCGACGAGGCCGAGGCGTCGGGGCGGTTCGCCCCCGGCGCGACCATCGAGGCGTCGGCCGACGGCCGCACCTTCGAGCTGCTGCTGCCCACGCCCGAGGCGGCCGGCACCCCGTCGTCGGCCGCCGCCCTCGACCTGGTGCGCGACGACCTCGGGCCCCGGCTCCTCGACGACCTCGACGGTGCCCGCTGGGAGACCGCGGGCGCCGAGGCCGAGGCCCGGGACTCGACCGAGCAGCAGTCGTCGGCCCTGCCGTGGGTCGTCGCCGCCGTCCTCCTCTTCACCCTCGTCGTGATGGGGGTGACGTTCCGCAGCGGCGGCATCGCCCTGCTCACCCTCGTCCTCAACGTGGCCTCGGTGGCGGTCGCCTACGGCGTCCTGGCCCTCGTCTTCCAGCACGGCTGGGCCGAGGACCTGCTCGACTTCCGCTCGAACGGGACGGTGGTCTCGTGGATCCCGCTGTTCCTGTTCGTGGTCCTCGTCGGGTTGTCGATGGACTACCACGTGCTCGTCCTGAGCCGGATCCGGGAGGCCGCCGCCGGCGGCGCCTCGCCCCGTGACGCCGTCGCCGTCGGCATCCGCCAGACGGCCGGCCCGGTGAGCATGGCCGCCCTGGTCATGGTCTCGGTGTTCGCCCTCTTCGCCTTCGGCAGCCTCGTCGAGATGAAGCAGATGGGCATCGGGCTGGCCGTGGCGATCCTCGTCGACGCCACCCTCGTCCGCATCGTGATGCTGCCGGCCGTCCTCGCCCTCCGCCCGCGGATCGTGGAGACGATGGCCCGCCGGGCCACGACCCACCCGATCGGCGTCCCCGCCCCTGGCACATCGGATCGTGAGATCGTGGCGGCATGACGAGCTTCCTGGGCACCGCACCCGACAGCGAGGGGGCCCAGCGCCTCTACGACGAGGACGTCGAGGGCGAGGGCTACGTGATGAACCTCTCCCGGGTGTGGGCCCACGCCCCCGAGCTCCAGGACGGCGTCGGCGCCGTCCTGGGGCGGGCGGCGGACGTCGCCGGGCTGACGTTCCGGCAGAAGGGCGTGCTGGTGGCGGCGACGGCGGGGACGCTCGGGGACGCCTACTGCGCCCTGGCGTGGGGCACCCGGCTGGCGGGGGAGGTCGGGCCTGACGCCGCCGCGGCCGTCCTGGCCGGCGTCGACGCCGACCTCGATCCGGCCGACGCCGCCCTGGCGGCCTGGGCGCGGAGGGTCGCCGCCGATCCCAACGGCACGGCGGCGGCCGACGTCGATGCGCTGCGGGCGGTCGGGTTCGACGACGCCCAGATCCTCGCCGTCACCGTCTTCGTGGCCCTGCGCCTGGCCTTCTCGACGGTGAACGACGCCCTCGGCGCCACCCCCGACACCGAGCTGGTCGACCGCGCCCCGGCCGAGGTCCGCGCTGCGGTGACCTTCGGCCGCGGTGTGGTCGGCTAGTCGACCAGGGCCTGGTACACGCCGGCCTGGAGGTGGCGGCGGAGGGGGTAGGTGGTCGAGGGGAGGAGCTGGGTCATGAACACGACGACCAGCTCCTCGGCGGGGTCGACCCAGAAGGCCGTGCTGGCCGCGCCGCCCCAGGCGTAGAGGCCCTCGGAGCCGAGGCTCAGGTTGGCGGCCGGGTCGACCAGGACCGAGAACCCGAGGCCGAACCCGGTGCCCTCCATCGTCACCTCGGAGAAGGTGGTCTGGCCCATCTCGTTGAGCGTGCGACCGCCGGGCAGGTGGTTGCGGGTCATCGACCGGAGGGTCCGGGGCGACAGGATCCGCGCGCCGTCGAGCTCGCCCTCGCCGAGCAGCATGTGGCCGAAGCGCAGGTAGTCGTCGGCCGTGCTGACCAGCCCGCCACCGCCGGACAGGAACGTGGCCGGGCGGGTCATGGAGGCCGCCGGGGCGATGGCCAGCATCGGGGTGCTCGGCGTGCAGGCGTACAGCGTCGAGCAGCGGTCGGCATCGGCCTCGGGGGCGTGGAAGCCGGTGTCGGCCATGCCCAGCGGCTCGAGGATCCGGGTCCGCAAGAAGACGTCGAGGGGGACGCCGCTGATCCGCTCCACCAGCGCGCCGCACACGTCGGTCGACATCGAGTAGTTCCACCGCGTGCCGGGCTCGAACAGCAGCGGCATGCGCCCGAGCCGGGCCATCCCCTCGTCGAGGTCGTAGTCCGGCACGCCGAAGGTGCCGAGGTCGTCCCGCCGGTAGAGCTCGTCGACCGGGTGGGCGTACTGGAAGCCGTAGGTCAGTCCCGACGTGTGGGTCAGGACGTGGTGCACCGTGAGCGGCGTCTCCAGCGGCCGGGTCTCGGGGGCGTCGGCGGTGCCGTCGACCCAGACCCGGAGGTCGGCCAGCTCGGGCAGCCAGCGGGACACCGGGTCCTCCAGGAGGACGCGACCTTCCTCGAACAGCACCATCAACGCCACCGACGTGATCGGCTTGGTCATCGAGTAGATGCGGTACAGGGTGTCGTCGGCCACCGGGGCGCCGGTCTCGACGTCGGTGACGCCGTAGCGGTCACGGTGGACCAGCTCGCCCCGGCGGCTGACGAGGGTCTGGACGCCGGGCAGCCTGCCCTCGTCGACGTAGCGGTGGAGGACGGCGTCGAGGCGACCGAGCCGGTCGCGGTCGAACCCCTGGAGGGACCCGGCGCCCACGGGTCAGCGCCGGGTGAGGACCACGACGGGGATGCGGCGCCCGGCGGCCTTCTCCTCGTACTCGGCGAAGCCCGGCATGGTGGCCTTCTGGGTCTCCCACAGCCGGTCGTGCTCGTCGCCCTCGGCGACCGTGGCGGTGACCGGGACGGTGTCGGCCCCGACCTCGATGCTCGCCTCCGGGTTGGCGACCAGGTTGTGGAACCAGTCGGGGTGGGTCGGGGCGCCGCCCTTGGAGCCGAAGATGACCCAGCGGTCGCCGTCGGCCTGGAACACCAGCGGGCTGAGCCGCTCCTGGCCGCTCTTGGCGCCGGTGCTGTGCAGGATCAGCATCGGGGCGCCCTCGAAGGGGCCGCCGACCTTCCCGTCGTTGGCCCGGAACTCCTCGATGATCTGCTTGTTGAAGTCGTTGAAGTCCATGTCGCTCACGGCGGCGAGCGTACGGACCCGATGGGAGGATGCGACGCATGGCACCCGACGTTCACCTGGCCCTCGCCGCCCAGGACCAGGAGCTCGACGACCTGGTCGCCCCGCTCGACGCCGACGGGCTCGCCATCGGGTCGCGCTGCACCGGCTGGTCGGTGGCCGACGTGCTGCTCCACCTGGCCCAGTCGAACGAGATGGCGGTGGCCTCGGTCGAGGGGCGCTGGTCCTCGGCGGTGGCGGCCCGGGGTGAGCGGCTGGCCGGTCGGGTGGCCGACGACGTCGAGGACCTGGCCGCGGTGATGGTCGAGGTCGACCGGACCGACCCGGTCGCCCAGCGGGACCGGTGGCGGGCCAGCGTCGTCGCCGTCGAGGCCGCCCTCGGCGCCGCCGACCCGGCCGCCCGGGTCCCGTGGGTCGCCGGCGAGCTGGCCGCCCGCACCCTCACCACGACCCGGCTGGCCGAGGCGTGGATCCACACCGTCGACGTCGCCGTGGGGCTCGGCGTGGCGGTGGCCCCGACCGACCGGCTGTGGCACGTCGCCCGGCTGGCCTGGCGCACCGTCCCCTACGCCCTGGCCCAGGGCGGGGTGGCGGCGACCGGGCCGGTCCGCTTCGCCCTGACCGGTCCGGCCGGCGACCCGTGGGCCTTCGGCGCCGACGACGCCCCCACCGTGATCAGCGGCCCGGCGACCGACCTGTGCGCCGTCGCCGGCCAGCGGGCCACCGCCGCCGAGGTCGGCCTGCGGGGGGAGGGTCCCGACGCCGACGCCGTGCTCCGCCTGGTCAGGACGTTCGCCTGACGGTCCGAGGTGCCGTTCGCCTGACGCCGGTCTTGGCGACGTCCGCCACATCTGTTTCACCGGGGGTGGCCGTCGGTAAGGGGTCATGGCCATGGACGCCATCACCATGCTCAAGGCCGACCACCGCGAGGTGGAGAAGCTGTTCAAGCGGTTCGAGAAGGCCGGCGACCGGGCCTACAAGGAGAAGCGGGACGTCGTCGACCGCATCATCGAGGCCCTCTCGGTCCACGCCGCCGTGGAGGAGCAGCTCTTCTACCCGGTGACCAGGGAGACCGTGCCCGAGACCGACGACGTCGTCCTCGAGAGCATCGAGGAGCACCACGTCGTGAAGTGGCTCCTCCAGGAGCTCGAGGGCATGGACCCCCGTGACGAGCGGTTCGACGCCAAGGTCACCGTCCTCATCGAGAACGTGCGCCACCACGTCGAGGAGGAGGAGCAGGAGTACTTCCCCCAGGTGCGCGAGGCACTGGGCCGCAACGACCTGACCGACCTGGGCGACGCCATGGTCGAGGCCCGCAAGACGGCCCCGACCCACCCGCACCCCCGGTCGCCCCAGACCCCGCCGGCCAACCTGGTGGCGGGCACCCTCGCCGGCGCCGCCGACCGCATCGGCGACACCGTCGGCGGCGTGGCCCAGGGCAGCATCTTCGCCGCCCAGGACCTGGTCGCCCGGGTGCTGGGTCGGGAGCGCCCCCGCCGGGCGCCCCGTGGCTCCTCGGTCACCCGGACCACGGCCCGCCGGGTCCGGAGCGACGGCACGGGTGCGGCCGATGAGGTGGTCGCCGCCATCAAGCAGGCCCGGGACACGGGCGAGGCGACGGTGAGCGCGGCCCGCTCGGGCGCCAAGGCCACCGCCACCTCGGCCCGCCGTGGCGCCGAGCAGACGGCCACCACCGCCAAGCGCGCCACCACGACGACCAAGAACGCCGCGTCCCGCTAGTCAGACCAGCTGGTCCTCCCTGTCGTCGTCGGGGGTGCCGGGCGGGTCCACGTCGCTGCGGTCGGCGTCGTCGGCGTGGCCCTCGACGTCGATGGTGGGGAGCAGGCGGTCGAGCCAGCGGGGGAGCCACCAGTTCCGGTCGCCCAGCAGCTCCATCGTCGCCGGGACCAGCAGCATCCGGACGATGGTGGCGTCGAGGAAGATGGCGGTGGCCAGGCCGGTGCCCATCAGCTTGAGGACCCGGTCGTTCTCCAGCAGGAAGCTGCCGAACACCACGACCATGATCGCCGCCGCCGCGGTGATGACCTTGGCCGTGGCGGCCAGGCCGTCGGCCACCGAGGTGCGGCTGTCGCCGGTGCGGTGCCACTCCTCCCGGACCCGGGACAACAGGAACACCTCGTAGTCCATCGACAGGCCGAAGACGATGGCGAACAGCATCATCGGCGCCCACGGCTCGATCGGGGCCGGCTGCACGCCGGTGAGGTCGCTGAGCCAGCCCCACTGGAACAGGGCCACGACGATGCCGTAGGCGCCGCCGATCGACAGCAGGTTCATGATCACGGCCTTGAGCGGCACCAGGACCGACCGGAACACGACCATCAGCAGCAGGAACGACAGCGCCAGCACGGCCACGAAGAAGTACGGCAGCCGGGACTGGAGGTAGTCGGAGAAGTCGAGGTTGACGGCGTTGGTGCCGGTGACGTTGACTTGGAACCCGGCGGTGTCCTCGACCGGGGGCAGGACGTCGTCGCGGAGCCGGTCGACCAGCTGCGAGGTGGCCTCCTCCTGCGGGCCGGTGGTGGGCACGAGGTTCCAGAGCACGGCGGTGCCGTCCTCGTTGGGCACGGCCGGCGACACGAAGGCCACGCCGGGGTCGGCCTCCAGGGCGGCGGTGACGGCCTCGAGGGCCTCGGGCGGGGCGCCGTCGGGGGTCGAGGACACCAGCAGCAGCGGGCCGGCGAAGCCGGGGCCGAAGCCGTCGACCACGAGGTCGTAGGCCTTCTTGGTGGTGGTGTCGTCGGCGAAGTTGCTCTCGTCGGAGAAGCCCAGGCGGAGCGACAGCACCGGCACGGCCAGGACCAGCAGCAGGGCGGTGGCCAGCAGGGCCACGATCCACGGCCGGTGCTGGACCACCCGGCTCCAGCGGTAGGCGAAGGTCTCCTGGCGGGGCTTCTGCCGCTGCATCGGCACCTCGCGCTTGAGCGGGCCGAGGAAGAGCCCGGCGACCAGCACGACGACGGCCAGCAGGAAGCCGAGACCGGCCAGCGGGCCGATCTGGAGCCCGGCGCCGACCATGCCGAGGGCGGCCAGCCCGGCCGCGGCCAGGCCCCGCCAGCGGGTGAGCTCGACCCGTTCGCCGGCGAAGCCGAGCAGCGCCGGGAGCAGGGTGACCGAGGCGAGCACGGTGACCAGCACGACCGCCGCGGCCGAGACCGAGAGGCCCTGCACGAACTTGACCCCGACCAGCATCATGCTCAGCAGCGAGATGACGACCGTGCAGCCGGCGAAGACCACCGAGCGGCCGGCGGTGTCGATGGCGATCTGGATCGACTCCCGCACGCTGTGGCCGCCGTGGAGCTGCTCGCGGTAGCGGGTGACGATCAGCAGGGCGTAGTCGATGCCCACGCCGAGGCCGATCATGATCCCGAGGAAGGTGGCGAACTCGGGCACCGGCAGCACCTGGCTGAGCAGGGTGACGATGGCGGTGCCGATCCCGATGCCGAACAGCGCCACGCCCACCGGCAGCCCCATGGCCAGCACCGACCCGAAGGCCAGGATCAGGATGACGATGGCGAAGGCCAGGCCCAGCGCCTCCGAGCTCGGCTGCTCGAACTCGGCGAAGTAGAAGGTGCCCCGCTCGACGGTCAGCCCCTCGACCGTCGGCGTGTTCTCCTCGATGTAGGTGGCGATCTCCTGGGCGTCGGGGATGGCCACGTCCTCGGGCATCTCCACGTTGGCGTAGGCGATCAGCCCCGCCTCCGGGCCCCGGGCCGAGACCTGGCGCGCCCCCTCCTCGCCGTACGGGCTGACCACGGCCAGGACGTTCTCCTGCTCGGCCACGCCGCCGAACAGCTCCTCCATGGCCTCCTGCACCGCCGGGTCGTCGACCCCCTGCTCGGCCCGGAACACGATGGTGCCGGTGGCGTTGGTGCCCTGGCCGCCGAAGTCCTCGTCGAGGATGTCGAAGCCGGTGCGCGACTCCGAGGCGGGGAGGTTGAACTCGTCGCGGAAGGCGTCGCCCACGGCGCCGGACAGGCCGAAGCCGAGGATGAGGGCGGCGACCCAGAGGCCCAGGACCAGCTTGCGGCGGTCGTGGCACCAGGGGCCCAGTCGAGCGAACATCTCGGCGTTCTCCTACGGGGTGGTGGGGCGGGGGTGGAGCGATCGGGGGTGAGACGGCGCGGTGAGCGCGAAGTCATCGCTCGCGCCCGTGTTCCGGTCCCTCTGACGGATCCCGTGGGCACAACGTGACACACCAAACCGGTCATCTACCGTCCAGTTTTCGACGGACATCTGTTCGATCTCGCCATGGCATGCTCGACCGGTGGCCGCACGCAACCGGGTGACGCCGACCGGGTCGATCGAGGCCCTCGACCAGCGGGGCCTGTTCCTCGGCAACCGGGGCAGCATCCACCGCGACCGGGAGATCGTCCGGCCCTGGCAGGTCCGCCGCTGGATCACCTGCGCCCTGTCCTACAAGGGCTGGCGGGCCCCGATGTGGGAGCCGGGGCGGTGGACGCCGCTGTTCTTCTGGGACGAGGCCGTGGCCCTGGCCGCTGGCCACCGCCCCTGCTCGCTGTGCCGCCGCCGCGACTTCGGACGCTGGATGGACGGGTGGGAGGCGGCCACCGGCGAGCGCCCGACGGTCGATCCCGTCGACCGCGTCCTCCACGACAAGCGGGTCGGGCCCGATCGGGCCAAGGGGGTCCACGACCTGGCCTGGTCCGGCCTCCCCGCCGGCGCCTTCGCCCTCGTCGACGACCGGCCGCACCTCGTCCTGGCCGATCGGCTCGTCCCCTGGCGTCCCACCGCCGAGGGCTACGGCGCGCCGAGGGCCCGCCCCCGAGCGGGACGGGCCCTCGTGCTCACGCCACCGGCGACGGTGGCGGTCCTGGTGGCCGGCTACGAGCCGGTCATCCACCCCTCGGCGGGGGCCTGAGCCCAGACCCCGGCCGGCCTCAGTCCACGAAGGCCAGCTCGAGGTCGCCGTCGAGGTCGGTCTCGTCGGCCAGGACCAGGTCGTCGCCCTCACGGCGGCGGCTCGGCATCCAGGCGAAGACGAACACGCCGATGGCCAGGGCGATCCCGGCGCTCAAGGTCATGGCCGTGCCCCAGCCGTCGATGAAGGCGCCGCGGGCGGCGTCGAGGACGCGCTCGCCGTCGGCGCCCATCGGGCCGGTGACGGCGAGGGCTCCGCCGATGCCCTCCTCGACGGTGTGGGCCGCCTCGGGGGAGAGGCCGGCGGTGGCGTCGGCGACCGAGGAGGAGTAGGTGGCGCTCAGCACGCTGCCGATCAGGGCCACGCCGACGGCCGTGCCCAGCTCGCGGACCGTGTCGTTGAGGGCCGAGGCCACGCCCTGCTCCTCCAGCGGGAGGGCGCCGGTGATGGCGGTGGTCCCGGAGGTCATGGCCAGGCCCATGCCGGCGGCCATGAGGAACAGGCCGGGGGCGACCGACCAGTAGCCGCCGTCGGCGCTGGCCATCACGCCCATCAGCCCCATGCCGGCGGCGATCAGGAGGGCGCCGCCGCCGATCATGTTCCGCAGCCCGACCCGGCGGGCGATCAGCGGGGCCACGCTCGACAGCGGCATCATCACCGCGGCGACGGGCAGCAGGCTGACGGCGGCGCCGACGGCCGAGTAGCCCAGCACCGCCTGCATCAGCTGGATCAGCAGCAGGAACAGGGCGCCCATCAGGCCGAAGATGCCGAGCAGGCCGAGCGAGCCGCCGGCCAGCGTGTGGTTGCGGAAGAGGCGCAGCTGGAGCAGCGGGTGGTCCTGGCGCAGCTCCCACCAGACGAAGGCGGCGCCGGCGGCCACGGCGACGATCAGGCCGGCCATGGTGAGCGGGTCGGTCCAGCCCGCCTCGGGGCCCTCGTGGATGCCGAGGACCAGGGCGCCGACGGTGAGGGCCGACAGGATCGAGCCCCCGACGTCGAAGCGCCCCTCGGCGTGCTCCCGGGACGAGGGCACGAACAGGACGGACAGGACGAGGCTGGCGGCGCCCAGGGCGATCGGGGCGGCGAAGACCCACGGCCAGGTGAAGTTGTCGACCACGACCGAGCTGGCGACCAGGCCGAGGATGGCGCCCGAGCCGGCGAAGCCGGCCCACATGCCGACCGCCCGGTCCCGCTCCTCCTCCGGGAAGGTCGAGGTGATGACCGAGAGGGTGACCGGCATGATCATGGCCGCCCCGATGCCGGCGACGACGCGGAGGCCGACGAGCGTGCCGACGCTGGTGGCCAGGGTCGAGGCCGCCGAGGCGGCGAGGAACAGGCCGAGGCCGCCGAGGAGGATCGGCTTGCGGCCCCAGCGGTCGCCGACGGCGCCGATCGGCAGGAGCAGGGCGGCCAGGGCGATGGTGTAGCCGTTGACCACCCAGAGCAGCTCGCCCTGGCCGGCGCCGAGGTCGGCGGCCAGCTGGCCGAGGGCCACGTTGAGGCTGGCCACCGAGGCGACGACGCTGGTCAGGGCCAGGAGGACGGCGGCCAGCACGAGGCGGCGGCGTCCGGGGTCGGTGACGACGGTTCCACCGTCGGGCTGGTGATCGGGTGGGGCTTCGGGGGTCGCTGTGCTCATCGTCCGTTCGCTTTCTCGACGCTGTGACGAAACGCTACTGTCTCGTATCGCTACGAGACGGTACAGTACGATTATGGACCCGACCCCGCAAGACCCTTCTTTGCGACACCGGTCACCGGTAGCGTCCGGCTTCGCCATGGACCCGCGGATCGCCCGGACCCAGAAGGCGGTCCTCGACGCCGCCACCGAGCTGCTCGTCGAGGGCGGTCCCGCCGCCCTGACCATGGACGCCGTCGTGGCCCGCTCGGGCGTGGCCAAGTCGACCCTCTACCGCCACTGGGAGACCCGGGACGCCCTGCTCGCCACGGTGTTCGACACGTGCAAGCCGTCGATGGGGGCGCCCGAGCACGTCGCCAGCTGCGAGGAGGGGCTGCGCGCCCTCGTCCAGTCCGTCGCCGCCGCCCTCACCGACGAGAGCTGGAGCCGGCTCGCCCCCGCCCTGATCCTCCTGTCGAAGCAGCACCCGGAGCTGGCCCAGGTCGACTCCGACCTGAAGAAGCGCCAGCACGAGGCCACCGAGGCCGTGCTGCGGATGGGGGTCGAGGAGGGCCTGCTCGACCCGTCGGTGCTCGACGACGTCGAGCGGGCGGTCGCCCTGGTCGCCGGGCCCATCGTGTTCGCCGGGCTGGCCGACATGGCGGCGATCGACGAGGAGCTGGTCGACACCTGCGTGTCCCAGTTCCTGGCCGGCCAGAAGGTCGCCGAGCGGGACCCGGCTCCGTCGTGACGGGCCGATCGTGAGGGCGCGGCGGGCTGCCGCCCTCGGCGTGGGCGTGGTGGCCGCCGGCGTCGTGGCCCGGGGCGTCGCCGCCCGGCGGCGGCTGATCGACCCGGTGGCGGCCGAGCTGCGCCACCCGCTGCTGATGGTGCCGGTCCACGTCGCCGGCGATCGCACCGTCGCCGTCGTCAACGCCGGGCTGCGCGCCGCCGCCGCCCGTGACACCAGCGCGGGCTGGCGGCGCGACGTCGTCCCGGCCGGCGCCGGCGAGCCCGAGGTGCCGGTCTACGTGTACGAGCCGCCGGCGTCGGACGCGCCGGCTGCGGGGCGGCCGGCGGTGGTGTGGATCCACGGCGGGGGCCTGGTCGTCGGCCACCCGATCACCTACCACGACATCTGCCGCCGGCTGGCCCACGACCTCGGCGCCGTCGTCGTCAGCCCCGACTACCGGCTCGCCCCGCAGGACCCGTTCCCGGCCGGGCTGGAGGACTGCTACCGCACGCTGCGGTGGGTCCACGACACGGCGGAGGCGCTCGGCGTCGACCCCGCCCGGGTGGCGGTCGCCGGCGACAGCGCCGGCGGCGGGCTCACCGCCGCGGTGTGCCAGATGGCCCTCGACCGCGGCGGTCCCGCCGTCGCCTTCCAGGCCATGAAGTACCCGATGCTCGACGACCGCAGCGTCCTGCGCGGCGACCACGCCGGGCGGGGCTCGTTCGTGTGGACCGCCCGGTCGAACGCCTACGCCTGGGGTGCCTACCTCGGCCACCCGGTCACCGAGGACGAGGACCGGCCCTACGCCGCCGCCGCCCGTCGGGACGACCTCGGCGGGCTGCCGCCGGCGTGGATCGGCGTGGGCGAGCTCGACCTCTTCCACGACGAGGACCTCGCCTACGCGGCCCGGCTACGCGACGCCGGCGTCGACTGCGAGCTGCTCGTCGTCCCCGGCATGTACCACGGCGCCGAGGCGGTCGCCGCCACCGCCGAGGCCATGGTCGCCTTCGAGGACGCCCTCGTCGCCGCCCTCCGCCGAGGCCTCGACGCCTAGCTCGAGGCGCTCGCTCCGCTCGCCCTTTCCTCCTGGGGGTTCCGCCCCCAGGCCCCCGACGCCTCGGGCGTCACCGCGATGGCCGAGATGGGGGGAGTGCCGGGAGCTGTGAGCTCGTTCCGGTAGTGGATGCAGAGCGAGCAGGCCAGCAGCACGGCGACCAATGCATGCTCGGATCTGAACACGTCCTCGATGTGCGCGCCGTGTGCTGTGACGTGTCTGGCGAAGCGAGGCGGCGCGGGTTCGTCTCCGCCGGGAAACCAGCGGATGTAGGCGTTGGCCAGCGGCCGCAGCACGATCGAGTCGACGTAGGCCCGTGCCGGCTCGGTGGGGTCGGACGTGAGCTCGGCTCGGGCGAGCACTTGCCGCCGGGCCTCAGCCGGCTTCAGGGGTGCCCCCACGCCGAGGAGCACGCTGTCGATGATGTTCGCGGCGTGGGACTGGGCGGGGCCGAAGTGTCCATCGACCAACGCCTCGATGGACGCTCTGGTTTCCGCTGCGGCGACGAAGTCGAGCTGTGCCAGCGCGCCTCGGCAGTAGGAGAGGATGCGTTCCTGCTCCTCCATCAGGAGAGCCACCTGCGCGGGCTCGTCGGCACAGTCGTAGACGAGCGCGATCGCGAGGTCGGGCGGGACGACCCACGCGATGGGCACCCCAGACGACTCCGGGTCCCGCATGGCGACCACCAGGGCAGGGCGACCGCGAAGGTTGGTCGGCATCAGGTGCTGGTACTCCGCGAGGAGGCGGACGATCTCTGCCCATGGGACCGATGCCGCAGCTGTGGCGATGCGTGACCAGGTGCGGCGTAGTGCTGCCAGGACCGGGCCGCCGGCTTCGGTCATCTGCTCCTCCCTAGGACGTAGGACGGAGCCCAACGGCGAGGCGCGCAAGTCGATCACCGTCGGCTCGGGCTCGGGCGGGCGCGTGTGATCCATGGCGAGATGTTGTCCGATGGACGTGGCGCAACGAGACGAAATCCCTTGCTCGTTGGTCGGGTGGGAGGGGCAGGCTCCGCCACGTGGGTGACCTGGGCGAGCAGACGGCGATCGAGCCCGTGGGGCGGAATCGCTTCCGCGCCACCCTCTCGGCCGACTGGGAGATCTGGGGGCCGATGGGGGGCTACGTCGCCGCCCACGCCCTCCGAGCGGCGGGGGCGTGCACGCCGCACCCCCGGCCGGCGGCCTTCTCTTGCCACTACCTGGGCGTGGCCGCCTTCGCCCCGATCGACATCGAGGTCGAGGCCCGCAAGGAGGGTCGGGCGGCCAGCTCGCACCGGGTGTCGATCACCCAGGAGGACCGGCCGATCCTCGAGGCGCTGGTGTGGAGCGCGGCCCACGGCGAGGGCCAGGAGCACGACGAGACGACGCCGCCCGACGTGCCCCGCCCGGCCGACCTGAAGAGCCTCGGCGAGCTGGTCGATCCCGAGGACGCGCCGCCGTTCGCCTTCTGGCACAACTTCGACGTCAAGCCGCTCCAGTTCGAGCAGGAGTGGCCGCCGGACGGGCCCCGCCCGGCCGCGTGGTCGGAGTGGCTGCGGTTCCTCCCCACCGCGTCCTACGACGACGAGTGGGTCGACGCCGCCCGCAGCGTGATCCTCGTCGACCTCCCGAGCTGGCCGGCGGCCAACCGGCCCCATGCCTGGAAGCAGGAGGGGTGGACGGCGCCGACGCTCGACCTGAACGTCGCCTTCCACCGCCCGACCTGCGGCCACGACTGGCTGCTGTGCGACGGCACCGCGCCGGTCGCCACCGGCGGGCTCTTCGGCTGGACCGCCCGGGTCTGGTGCGAGGACGGGCTGCTCCGGTCCTCGGGCGGGGGCCAGTGCCTGTACCGCAAGCCGCGCTGACCCGCAGGGGTTGACAGGCAGCCATTTGGCTGCCTATTTGTCGGGGTGTGGATGAGGTGTTCAAGGCGTTGGCCGACCCCGTGCGGCGCGAGCTGCTCGACCGGCTGCGGGACCGCAACGGCCAGAGCCTGGGCGAGCTGGGCGAGGGCCTGGGCATGGCCCGCCAGTCGGTCACCAAGCACCTGGCCGTCCTGGAGGGGGCCGGGCTGGTGGTCAGCGAGAAGCGGGGTCGCCAGCGGCTCCACTTCCTCAACGCCGCCCCCATCGACGCCATCGCCGACCGCTGGATCGGCCGGTTCCACCGTCCCCGGGCCCGTGCGCTCGGCGACCTCAAGCACGCCCTGGAGGCCCCCGTGCCCGACACCGAGTTCGTCTACGTCACCTACATCCGCACCGATGCCGAGACCCTCTTCCGGGCCCTGACCGAGCCCGCCTTCACCCGGCGCTACTGGGGGGCGGCGATCCTCTCGGACTGGGAGGTGGGCTCGCCGATCCGCTGGGAGGAGGGCGACGCCGTGCTGGAGGGCCAGGAGGTCCTCGCCGTCGACCGGCCCCGGCTGCTGTCGTACTCGTGGCACCACGCCAGCGCCCTGCACCAGGAGCACACCGGCTGGACCGACGAGCAGGTCGCGGCGGAGCAGGCCGAGCCCCGCTCGACGGTCACCTTCACCATCGAGGACGCCGAGCCGGGGACCGTGAAGCTGAGCGTCGTCCACGACGGCTTCGTCCCCGGGAGCATCATGCTCGACGCCGTCTCGGGCGGGTGGCCCGCCGTCCTCGCCGGCCTGAAGACCCTCCTCGAGACCGGCGAGCCCCTGGCGGTCTGAGTGGCCGAGGCGGAGATCCCCCTCGCCGGCGGCAACGTGACCGCCGGTCTGGTCCGGGTCGGCGCCACCGTGCGCCGCCCGGCCGGGCCGTGGACGCCGGCCGTCCACGCCCACCTCGTCCACCTCGAGGAGGTGGGCTTCGACGGCGCGCCCCGCTCGCTCGGGCTCGACGAGCGGGGCCGGCACGTCGTCGAGTGGATCGACGGCGCCGTGACCCACCCGTACGTCCCCGGGCCGTCGCTGACCGAGGTCGGTCGCCTGGCCCGCCGGCTCCACGACGCGGTGGCCGGCTTCGTGCCCCCGGCCGACGCGGCCTGGGGCAACCCGATGCCGGCCGGTGCCGACGAGCTCGTCGTCCACAACGACCTCGCCTCGTGGAACCTGGTCCACGGCGCCGGTCGGGTGGTCGTGATCGACTGGGACGGCGCCGGCCCCGGCACCCGGCTGTGGGACCTGGCCTGGTCGGCCCTCTCGTTCGCCGACCTGGCGCCCGCGGGCGTGCGGGCGCTGGCCGACGGCTACGGGCTGGACGAGGAGGGGCGACGGGCCCTGGCCGAGCTGCTGCCCGGCGGGCCGGGCGGATGGCCGATCTGTTGCGGACCGGTGGCGAGCCGTGGTCGCGGCTGGCCGCGGCCGGGCACCTCGCCAGGTGGGACGTCATCACCGCCCGGGCGTCGGCTTCTCGCTCTGCTATCGAGGCGACGTTGCTGGCCTAGCCCTGCGCCTCGTCGCCGAGGTGGAGGAGGGTGGTGCGGAGGAGGCGGACGAGGTCGTCGCGCTGGCGGTGGGAGAGGGCGGCGAGGATCTCCTCCTCGACCGCCATGTGGGGGCCGACCACCTCGTCGACCAGCTCGCGCCCGGCATCGGTGAGGCGGACGATCACCTTCCGCCGGTCGGTCGCCGTCACCCGCTCGACCAGGCCCCTCGCCTCCAGCCGGTCGATGCGGTTGGTGATGGCGCCGGTGGTGACCATCGATTGGGCGACCAGCTCGCCGGCGGTCAGCTCGTAGGGCTCGCCGCCCCGGCGGAGGGTGGCGAGGACGTCGTACATCCAGGCCTCGAGGTCGAAGCGGGCGAAGCTCTCGGCCAGCCGTCGGTCGATCAGCCGGGACAGGCGCGACACGCGGCCGATGACGGCGAGGGGCGAGGAGTCGACGTCGGGCCGGACCGTGGCCCACTGCTCGCTGATGCGGTCGACGGCGTCGTGGGATCGGGGCACGGCGTCGATCGTACCTCGCCCCCTTGACGCTCAGAATCTTAACATTAAGATGATGAGCATGAAGAGGATCGCTGCGGCCACCGTCCTGGCACCGATCTCGTGGGGCACGACCTACGTGACGATCACCGAGCTGTTGCCCGACGGGCGGCCGCTGTTCGTCGCCCTGGTGCGGGTCGCCCCGGCCGGCGTCGTGCTCCTCGCCCTGAGCGCCCTGCTGGCCCGGCGTCGTCCCCGCGTCGAGGGGTGGGGCCGGACGGTGGCGCTCGGGCTGTGCAACTTCGGCGTCTTCCTGCCGCTGCTGTTCGTCGCCGTGTACCGGCTGCCCGGCGGGGTGGCCGCGGCGGTCGGCGGCCTCCAGCCCCTGCTGGTCCTCCTGCTCACCCCGGCCCTCGGTGGCGAGCGGCCGCGGGGTCGGGACCTGGCGGTCGGGGTCGCGGCCGCCGTCGGCGTCGGGCTCGTCGTCGTCCGGCCCGGGGCCGACATCGATCCCGTCGGGGTGGTGGCCGCGATCGGCGCCAACCTCTCGTTCTCGCTCGGCGTCGTCCTGACCAAGCGGTTCCCGGCACCCGCCGATCGCCTGGCCGCCACCGGCGCCCAGCTGCTGGTCGGGGCGGCGGTGCTGGCACCCCTGGCCCTGCTCGTCGAGGGGCCGCCGCCGGCGGTCGACGGCCGGGCGGTCGTCGGCTTCGCCTACCTCAGCCTCGTCGGCACCGCCCTGGCCTACGTCCTGTGGTTCCGGGGCATCCTCCGGCTGCCGGCCGCCGCCCCGCCGCTGCTCGGCCTGGCCGCACCGGTCACCGGCGCGGTCATGGGCTGGGTCGTGCTGGGCGAGGGCCTGTCGCCCGTGCAGCTGGCCGGCTTCGCCGTCACCGTCGGGGCCATCGCCCGGGGCGCGACCCTCGGCTCAGGGGAGGACGACGGTGCGGGGGCCGAGCAGGAAGACCCGGCCCTCGGCGTGGGCGGCGACGGCCCGGGCCAGCACGAGGCGCTCGAGGTCCCGGCCGACGACCTGCAGGTCGCTCGGGCCGTGGGCGTGGGTGACCCGGGTGGTGTCCTGGTCGATGATCGGGCCCTCGTCGAGCTCGGCGGTGACGTAGTGGGCGGTGGCCCCGATCACCTTCACCCCGCGCTCCCAGGCCTGGTGGTACGGGCGGGCGCCCCGGAAGCCGGGGAGGAACGAGTGGTGGATGTTGATCATCCGGCCGGCCAGGGCGGCGCACACGGCGGGGGAGACGATCTGCATGTAGCGGGCCAGCACGACCAGCTCGACCTCGAGCTCGTCCACCAGGGCCAGGAGGCGGGCGTCGGCCTCGTCGCGGGTCTCGGGGGTCACCGGTAGGTGGTGGAAGGCGACGCCGTCCCGCTCGGCGAGGGGGGCCAGGTCGGGGTGGTTGGAGGCCACGCCGACGATGTCGACGGCCAGCTCGCCCGCCCGCCAGCGGTAGAGGAGGTCGAGCAGGCAGTGGTCGGCCCGGGAGACCAGGACGAGCGCCCGCATCGGCCGGTCGGCCCGGCGCGCAGAGATGGTCGCCCCCAGCGAGGCGGCCCGGCCGGCCAGCCCGGCGACCACGTCCTCGGGCTCCTCGAACGGGGCGTCGACCTCGGTGCGCATGCAGAAGGTGGCGCTGGTCGCATCGCTGAACTGGGCGCTCTGGACGATGTTGCCGTCGAGCTCGACGATGCCCTGGGCGATCGAGGCGACGATGCCGTGCCGGTCGGGGCAGGTGAGGGTCACGACGTGGGTCGGCATCGGCGCAGGCTCCCACGCCCGAGGTCGCGCCGCGGACGCGAGGGCCCGGGTGTCAGCCGGTGGCGCGGATGCGGACCGGACCCCACCAGCGGGCCTCGGGGTCGACGACCTCCCCGCCCTGGGTGATCTCGACCTCGCCGGCCGCCGCCAGCTCGCGGGCGACGGCCCGGGTGGTGTCCATCAGGTCGC
The DNA here is from genome assembly GCA_052038315.1 of Iamia sp. GTDB lineage: Bacteria > Actinomycetota > Acidimicrobiia > Acidimicrobiales > Iamiaceae > Iamia. Next base: position 145 of record JBQGCF010000274.1, on the reverse strand, counting down.
GCCAGCCCTCGCCGCCGACGGCCCGGGCCGCGTCCGAGGGGCAGGTCGTGCTGTCGGGGGCGCGGTGACGGGCGAGGGTGCGCACGGCGGCGGCGATGCGGTCGCGGCGGCCGTCGGGCGTCGGCGGCTCCCACCACGGCTCGCC
>JBQGCF010000273.1:0-16561 GCA_052038315.1 Iamia sp. | reverse complement strand
CGTAGGCGAGCGCCCGGCCCCACCCCCGCCCGCCCCCGTTCTGATCACTGAGCGTTGCGTGGACGCAACGCTGGCTGATCAGAACGGACGCAGCGGCGATCTAGCGTCGGGGCGATGGGTGCGCCGCTGAGCACGAGGTACCGGGACTCGGTGCTGTGGCACGACGCGGTGGCGCCCGACGACCACGGCGACGACGGGCGGCCGCCGGCCGAGGTCGACGTGGGCGTGGTCGGCGCCGGCTACTGCGGGCTGGCGGCGGCGGCCGAGCTGGCCCGGCGGGGGAGGAGCGTCGCCGTCCTCGACCGGGGCCCGCTCGGGATCGGGGCCAGCACCCGCAACGGCGGCATGGTCCTGCCCGAGCTCAAGGCCGGGCCGGCCGGGCTCCAGCGGGCGTACGGCGACCTGGGCCGGCGGATGTTCACCTTCGTCGACGAGGCCTTCTCGTTCGTCGAGGGCCTCACCACCGGGCCCGACGGCATCGCCTGCGACTACGAGCGCACCGGCCGCCTGGAGCTGGCGTCGGGGGCCACCAGCGCCGCGCACCTGAAGGCCGCGGCGGCCGAGCTGGAGGAGGTCGGCCACCGCGCCCGCTACGTCACCGGCGACGCGCTCACGGAGGAGATCGGCTCGACCGCCTACCCCGCCGGCCTGGTCGTCGAGCGGAGCGGCGGCCTCCACCCGGCCCGCTTCCACGCCGGTCTCGTCGCCCGGGCCCGGGCCGCCGGGGCGACGCTCCACCCGCACCAGCGGGTCACCGCCGTCACGGCCCACGGCGTCGAGACGGCGACGGGGTCGGTGCGGGCGGGCGACGTCCTCCTCGCCGTCAACGGCCACCCCGACGGCGCCGCCCCGAACCTCCGGCGCCGCATCCTCCCGATGGGCTCCTTCATCGTCGCCACCGAGCCGCTGCCGCCCGACCTCCAGGACGCCGTCCTGCCGACCCGGCGCATGGCCTACGACACCCGCAACCTCCTGTCGTACTGGCGCCTCGACTCCGACGGCCGCATGGTCTTCGGCGGTCGCCGCAGCCTGAACCCGACGACCGTCGCCCAGGCCCGGGAGGTGCTCCACGAGCGCATGGTCCACGTCCACCCACAGCTGGCCGGCGTGCCGATCGAGCGGGCCTGGGGCGGCGACGTGGCCATCACCCGGGACCGCCTGCCCCACTGCGGGCGCATCGACGGGGCCTGGTACGCGGCGGGCTGCAACGGCTCGGGCGTCGCCCTCAACACGTTCCTCGGCCACCGCATGGCCGCCGCGATCGAGGGTGAAGGGCTGCCCCCCTTCGCCGAGCTCGACCACCCCCGGGTGCCACCGGTGCGCCGGGGCTGGCTGCCGATCGTGTCGACCGCCCTGCGGGCCCAGGACCGGCTCGACCGGGCCCGGCCGGTCAGGCCGGGCTGATCGTCGCCGCCACCACGGCCCCCAGCTCCCAGCAGGCGTCTCTGTCGGCGGTGCCCGGGGCGCCCTGGACCTCGACCACGTCGGCGACCCGGTTCCAGCGCAGGCCGCCGGTGATCGTGTCGAGGGCCCGGCGGGCCCCGGCGACGTCGTCGTTGCCGTGGAGGTAGGCGCCGAACGGGCGGCCGACCGTGTCCTCCAGGCAGGGGTAGTAGACGACGTCGAAGAAGTGCTTCAGCGCCCCGGCGAGGTAGCCGAGGTTGGCGGGCCCGCCGACGACGTAGCCGTCGGCCTCGAGCACGTCGGTCGCGGTGGCGGCCAGGGCGGCCCGGACCACGACCTCGACGCCCTCGATCTGCGGGTCGCCGGCGCCGTCGCGCACCGCCTCCAGCAGGGTGTGGAGGTGGGGCGACGGCGTGTGGTGCACGACGAGCAGGCGGGCCATCCCGCCATCATCCCCCCGCCGGCCGCTAGGCCCGGCGCACGAAGTAGACGATCATGGCCACCAGCAGGATGATGACGAGCAGACCGGTCAGGGTGATTTCCACGGCTTCGACCTTCCAGGTGTGACGGTGGGGACGCCCACCGCTGCCCACATCGACCAGCCAGGAAACGCGGACGAGGTCACCCTGCACGTCGGGTGCGCCCTCTGGGCCCACGGCGCCTGGCGGGGCCGGTTCCTGCCCACCGACCTGCGCCGGGAGGAGCAGCTGGCCGGCTACGCCAGCTGGTGCACGGCGGTCGAGGGCAACACCACCGCGTACGGCCTGCCCTCGCCGGCGACCGTGGCGACCTGGGCCGAGGGGGCGCCACCGGGCTTCCGGTTCCTGTTCAAGCTGCCCCAGGAGATCACCCACCAGGGCCGGCTCCGCGACCCCGGGGCGGTCGGCGCGGTGGCCGACCTCCTGGCCCCGCTCGGCGACCGGGCCGACCGGCTGTGGATCCAGCTGCCGGCGTCGTTCGGCCCCGCCGACGTCGACGTCCTGGCCTCGTTCCTCGACCGGGCGCCGGCCCACCTCCGCTGGGTCGTCGAGGTCCGCCACCCCGACTTCTTCGAGCGGGGCCCGGCGGCCCGCGGCCTGGCCCGGCTGCTGCGGGACCACGATGCAGAGTGGGCCACCTTCGACACCACGACCCTGTTCGCCGCGCCGCCCGAGAGCGAGGCCGAGCGGGACGGGTGGGCCAAGAAGCCGCGCCTGCCCCGTCGCCCGGTGGCCCTCGGCGACCGGCCCGTCCTCCGCTACCTCGGGCGCGACGACGTGGAGGCGACGATCGCCGGCTGGCAGCCATGGGTCCCGATCGTCGCCGGCTGGCTGGAGGAGGGGAGGAGCCCGACGGTGTTCGTCCACACGCCCGACAACGACGAGGCCCTCGGCCTGGCCCGGCGCTTCCACGACGAGGTGCGGGCGGCGGCCTCGGTGGCGGTGGCCCCGCTGCCCGAACCGATGGCGGCCCCGCCCACCACCCTGTTCTGAACCGTCCGAACCTGGACGCGACGACGACCGCCGCCCCCGATGCGGGAGCAGGCGGTCGTCAGCGAACGGTGCTGTGTGCGGCTACTTGCCGGCGGCGCGGCGCTGCCAGCGGGTGCGCTTCAGCATCTTCTTGTGCTTCTTCTTGCGCATGCGCTTGCGGCGCTTCTTGATCAGGCTTCCCATGAGGCCTTCGAACCTAGCGGCGGGTGCCGCCGGATCACCAACCCAGGGCATGTCAACCTGATCGCGGGGCCCGGCGTTGGAGGGAGGTGACCGTGGACCGCTTCGGCGAGCACTTCGACGACCTCTCGGCCGTCGCCCACCGGGTGGCCTACCGCCTGCTGGGCGATCGGGGCGAGGCCGAGGAGGTGACCCAGGAGGCCCTGGTGCGGGCGTACCTCCGCTGGCGGCGGATCGCGCCCTACGCCGAGCCGTGGGTCGCCCGGGTCGCCACCAACCTGGCCCTCGACCAGCACCGCCGCCGGGACCGCCAGCGCCGTCACGCCGAGCGCACCGGGCCCGCCCCGGGCACGGCCGACGACCCGGTCGGCGGCCTGGTGTCGCGCCTCGACCTGGTCGAGGGGCTGCGGCGGCTGCCGAAGCGCCAGCGGGAGGTCGTCGCCCTGCGCTACCTGGCCGACGTCTCCGAGGCCGAGACGGCCCGGCTGCTCGGGTGCGCCCCCGGCACGGTCAAGCAGCACGCCCACCGAGGCCTGGCCGCCCTGCGCCTGGACCTCGACCCGAACCCCGCCCCCGAGGAGGAGACCGACGATGTTCGAGCACCTGGATGATCCCGAGCCCTACGCCCCGGCCCCCGGCCTGCAGTCCCTCGTCGAGGGCCGCGGGCGACGACGGCGGCGGAAGCGCATCGCCGTGGCCGGCGGGGTGGCGTCGGTCGCCGCCCTCGGCGTCGGCTCGGTCGTCGCCGTCCGGGCCCGGCTCGAGCCCCAGCGGATCGAGGTCGAGGGCCTGACCACGCAACCGGACGAGGTGGTGGTCGAGCCGGGCGACCCGATCACCTTCCTCGTCGTCGGGACGGACGGGCGGGTGGGCGTCGAGGGGAGTCGGGCCGACACCATCGGGTTGGTCCGGGTCGACCCCGGCGCAGATGAGCTCCGCCTGCTGACGGTGCCCCGGGACCTCGTCCTCGAGGTCGACGACGGGATCGCGGGCCGGGCCGCCCAGGTCTTCCGCGATCGCGGCCCGGAGGGCCTCGTCCAGGGCGTCCAGCGGACGCTCGGGGTCGAGGTGCACCACTACGTCCAGGTCGACTTCCCCGGTGCGGTCGAGCTGGTCGACGCCCTCGGCGGGGTGCGCGTCGCCCTCGACCGGGGCTACCGGGATGCCGACAGCGGCCTGGCGCCGCTGGCCGCCGGCTGCCACGAGCTGGACGGGGCGACCACGCTCGCCCTGGGCCGGTCCCGGAAGGGTGACGTCCAGCAGGACGACGGGGGCTGGGCGCCCGACCACGGCGCCGTGTTCGGCCGTGACGCCCGGGGTGCGGCCATCGCTGCAGCCCTGATCCAGACGGTGGGGCGGGCCGGGGCGGCCGAGCTGCCGGGCCTGGTCGAGACCGGTCTCGGCTCGATCGCGGTCGACGGCGACCTCGGCACCGAGGACCTCGTGGACTGGGTCCGCGATGCCCGGGACGACCGCTTCGTCCCCTTCGGCCTGCCGACGGTCGAGTCCCCGCCGGAGGCCCCGGCCGTGCTCGTCCTCCAGCAGGACGCCCCGGCCGTCGTCGCCGCCTTCCTCGACGGCGGGTCGGACCCGGTGCCGGCGGCGGTCGACGGTGACCCGCTCCCCGAAGCCACCGGCCTCCGCCCCTGCTGACGTCGTAACCTGACGCCGCTGTCCGGGGTAGTTCAGCGGTAGAACGCCTGTCTTTGGAACAGGATGTCGCAGGTTCGATCCCTGCCCCCGGAGCTGGAGCGGTCAAGGGTGTCGGGATCGGGCGGCCGGCGCGCGAGACTCCGAGACATGGCCGCACGACCGCTGTCCGCCGTCGTCCTCGCCGCTGGGGAGGGCACGCGGATGCGCTCCGAGCGGCCCAAGCCCCTGCACCTGCTGTGCGGCAAGGCCATGGTCCGCTACGTGCTGGGATCGCTGGGCGACTGCGACGTCGACCGGGTCGTGGTCGTCGTCGGCCACGGCGCCGAGCGGGTGACCAAGAAGCTCCAGGAGCAGGAGCCCGACCTGGTCCTCGACTTCGTCGAGCAGCACGACCAGAAGGGCACCGGTGACGCGGTGGCCGTCGGGCTGACCGCCTTCCCCGACGACGCCGACGTCGCCGACGACGAGGGCCCCGACGTCCTGGTCCTCCCCGGCGACACGCCGCTGCTGCGGCCCTCGACGATCCGGGAGCTGGTCGACCACCACCGGCGGTCGGGCGCCGCCTGCACGGTCCTGACCGCCCACATGGCCGACCCCACCGGCTACGGCCGGGTCGAGCGGGGCAAGGACGGCCGGGTGGCCCGCATCGTCGAGCACCGCGACGCCGACGAGGAGCAGCGGCTGATCAGCGAGATCAACACGGCGATCTACTGCTTCCGCCGCAGCGTGCTGGCCCCCGCCCTCCGCCGGGTCGAGCCGGCCAACGACCAGGGCGAGTACTACCTGACCGACGTGGTCGAGGTCCTCAACAAGGCCGGCTACGGCGTCGCCGCCATCGCCGCCGACGACCCCGACGAGACGCACGGCGTCAACGACCGGGCCCAGCTGGCCGCGGCCGAGGCCGAGCTGCGCCGCCGCACCAACCTCGACTGGCTGAAGCGGGGCGTCACCATGGTCGACCCCGACCGCACCTACGTCGACACCACCGTCGACCTGGCCCCCGACGTCACCCTCTTCCCGGGCACGATCCTCCAGGGCAGCACCGTCGTCGGGCGGGGCGCCGAGATCGGTCCCGACGCCCGCCTCGTCGACTGCGTCGTCGGCGCCCGCAGCACCGTCGAGCAGACGACGGCTCGGGACGCCGAGATCGGCGCCGACGCCCACGTCGGGCCCTACGCCCACATCGCACCGGGCGGGTCCGTCCCCGACGGCACCCGGACCGGGCCCTTCTACGCCCTGCCCCCGTCCGAACCCACCTGATCCGTCGAGCCACCTGCGGAGCCCCCATGGAGACCGTCACCACCAAGCGCCTGCACCTCTTCAGCGGCTCGTCGCACCCCGAGCTGGCCGAGGAGATCGCCGCGCACCTGGGCGTGCCGCTCGGCAACCCCAACCTCCGGCGCTTCGCCAACGGCGAGATGCACTGCCGCTTCGGCGAGTCGATCCGCGGCGCCGACGTCTTCGTCATCCAGACCCACTCGGGCGAGGCGGGCCAGTCGGTCAACGACTCGCTGATGGAGCAGCTGATCATGCTCGACGCCGCCAAGCGGGCGTCGGCCAAGCGGATCACGGCGGTCTGCCCGTTCTACGGCTACGCCCGCCAGGACCGGAAGGCCGAGGGCCGCGAGCCGATCACCGCCAAGCTGGTCGCCGACGTGCTCACCGCCGCCGGTGCCGAGCGGGTGATCTCGATCGACCTCCACACCGGCCAGATCCAGGGCTTCTTCGACTTCCCGGTCGACCACCTGACGGCGATGCCGATCCAGCTCGACTACCTGCGGGCCAACTTCGTGCCCGACGACCTGGTGATCGTCTCGCCCGACTCGGGCGGCGTGAAGGCGGCCAAGCGCTTCGCCAACGAGGTCGGCGCCGACCTGGCCTTCGTCAACAAGTCCCGCCCCAAGGGGACGATGAACGAGGTCGTGGCCGACACGGTCATCGGCGAGGTCAGGGGCAAGAGCTGCGTCCTGCTCGACGACATGATCGACAGCGCCGGCACGATCTGCGCGGCGGCCGACCTCCTCCGCCAGCAGGGCGCCACCGACGTGTGGGCCATGGCCACCCACGGCGTGCTGTCGGGCCCGGCGATCGACCGGCTCAAGAACAGCTCGCTGACCAAGGTCGTGATCACCAACACGCTGCCGCTCCCGCCCGAGAAGCAGATCGACCAGATCGAGGTGCTCTCGGTGGCGCCGATCGTCGGCCAGGCGATCGAGTCGGTCTTCGACGACGCCTCGGTCAGCGAGATCTTCGGCGGCCGCAACCAGAGCTGATCGGGGGTCGGGCGGACCCGACCCCCGAACGCATCAGCCGTTGACGTCCCGCTTGCTGACCTTGCCCTCGGGGGTGGCGGTCAGCAGCTCGGGGCTGGGCTGGGTCTGGGCCCGGGCGTAGCCCTCGGGCGAGCTGAGCACGCTGGTCCACATGTGGAACGTGCGCCACTGGCCCGGGCCGAGGAGCCACTGCTGCCAGTAGCCGAACTCGCCCTCGCCGGGGCCCCGCTGGAGGCCGGCGCCGTAGACGCCGTAGATCCAGCCGATGGTGGCCTCGGGGGCCCGCTCGAGCGAGCGGGTCACCTTGCGCCGGGTGGCCTGGGTGGACTCGTCGCCCATCACGGCCGTCCAGTAGTCGAAGCCGGCCTCGTCGACGCCGCGGTCGAGGATGAAGCCGTAGACGTGGTCGAGCCACGCCTCGTCCTTGGCGGTCGACCGGGTCTCGTACTCGAAGGCCTCGTAGTACTCGTCGGAGGCGAGGATGTCGGCGATGATCTGGGCGTCCGACTGGTTCTTCCGGATGTGGGCCACGCCGGCGGCCAGCTCCTGGGCGGTCGGCTCCCGGTCGAGCAGGTTGCCGTACAGCTCGAGGACGTTGTTGTGGACGAGGTTCTCGTCCGACAGGTCCACGTACTTGGCGAACTGCCCCCGGCCGTAGCCGGCGTCGAGGCGCTGGGTCCAGTAGGCGGTGTCGGCCTGGCTCGGGCACCGGAACAGGATGTTCAGGTAGATGAACCGGACGAAGCGGGCGTTGCCCTCGTCGGCCGGGCACACCGGCGGCGGCGGATCCAAGGTGGTCACCGTCTGCTCGGCCAGGTCGGGGCCCTGGGCCGCCGTGGGGGCGGCGAGGGTCCCGCAGGCGATGGCCGCAGCCGCCGCCAGGCCGACGACGACGCCGGCGGTGCGGCGTCGGGAAGAGGGTTCGGTCATGGGGTCTCCATCTGTCGTGGAGAGCCGGCCCTGGACTGGGTGACGCGTCGAACGAGGACCCGGTGGGTCCTCGGTGTCGGCGTCTCCCCCGCCTCGCGCACCCGGGACGCAGCTCCCCGGTGGCATCTCTGTTGTCGGGGGGCAGTCAACACCCGGACACCCGTCCGGTCCATCGCCCGGAGGGGGGTGGACCCCCCGGACGCGTCGGGCTTTGGCCCGACGCAGGGACCACCGGTACGGTTGACCGCTTCACAACCGCATGCGCTCCGGCGCGATCTCAGACGTAGGAGTCCCGATGGCCGAGATCACCCTCACCGCCACCACCGGCCGCACCCCCGGCACCCGCAGCTCCCGCCGCCTCCGCGCCGCGGGCAAGGTCCCCGGCGTGGTCTACGGCCTGGGCCGCGAGCCCGTGGCCGTCACCGTCGACTGGCGTGAGCTCCGTGCCGCCCTGATCACCGACGCCGGCGTCAACGTCCTCATCGACCTCACCATCGAGGGCGAGGGCGAGGCCCAGCTGTCGATCATCAAGGAGATGCAGCGGCACCCGATCCGCCAGACGGTCGACCACGTCGACTTCCTGCTGATCCGCCGGGACCAGGAGATCACCGTCGACGTGCCCCTGGTCGCCGAGGGCGAGGCCACCGACCTCGAGGGCGAGGGCGGCATGATCGAGACCCTGCTGACCACCCTGTCGGTCAACGCCAAGCCGGGCAGCATCCCGGACCAGCTGACCTACGACATCTCGTCCCTGGCCATCGGCGACACCATCACCGTCGCCGACCTGACCCTCCCGAGCGGCGTCACCACCGACGTCGACCCCGAGGAGGCCATCGCCAGCGCCCAGGTGTCCCGGGCCGCCATCGAGGCCGAGGCCATCGAGGCCGCCGACGCCGAGCTGGCCGCCGAGCAGGCCGAGGAGTCGTCCGAGGAGGCCGGCGACGCCGCCGCCGCCGAGGGCGAGTCCGAGGGTGGCGAGGCCGCCGAGGGCGACGAGGGCTGAGGCCCATCCTCCGGCGCCTCCTCGCCCGGCGTCCGCTCCGCGAGCCCGAGCCGCCCGCCGTCGTGGCCGACCTCCTCGTCGTCGGGCTGGGCAACCCCGGCCTGGAGTACGCCCACACCCGGCACAACTGCGGGGCCGACACCGTCGCCCTCCTCGCCGAGCGCCACGGCGGTCGCCTGCGCGACGGCATGCGCAACGAGCGGGCCCAGTCCGACACCGTCCGCATCGGCTCGGTCGTCGTGGCCCTGGCCGTGCCGTCGACCTACTACAACGAGTCGGGGTTGGCCGTGGCCGCCCTGGCCCGCCGGCACGACGTCGAGGACCCGGCCCGCATCGTCATCGTCCACGACGAGCTCGACCTCCCGCCCGGCCGGGTGAAGGTCAAGTTGGGCGGTGGCCTGGCCGGCAACAACGGGCTCAAGTCGATCAAGGCCCACCTCCACACCGACGCCTTCGCCCGGGTGCGGATCGGCGTGGGCAAGCCGCCGGGGCGCCAGCAGGGTGCCGACCACGTCCTGCGCCGGCCGGGCAAGAGCGAGCGGGTCGAGCTCGACATCGCCATCGCCGAGGCCGCCGACGCCATCGAGCTGCTGGCGACCAGCGGCGTCGAGCGGGCGATGGAGCGCTACAACGCCAAGGGCTGAGCGCGACGAAGCCCCCGGCCGGAACCGGGGGCTTCGTCGTCACCTGCCCAGCGCGGGCGTTCCGGGCAGGCGAGATCAGGGGCGTGGGGCTCAGTAGCTGAAGGGGCCCGCCACCACGGCGGTGTCGGCGTAGCCGTCGCCGTTCGTGTCGACGACCGCCGTGTCGGCGTAGCCGTCGAAGTTCGTGTCGGCCACGGCCGTGTCGGCCCAACCGTCGCCATCGGTGTCGGCCACCGCGGTGTCCACGAAGCCGTCGCCGTCGGTGTCGCCGGCGACCGTGTCGACCCAGCCGTCGCCATCGGTGTCCCCGGCCACGGTGTCGACGTAGCCGTCGCCGTCGGTGTCGCCGGCGGCCGTGTCGGCCCACCCGTCGCCGTCGGTGTCCCCGACGACCGTGTCGGCGTAGCCGTCGTAGTTGGAATCGTCCACGACCGTGTCGACGTAGCCGTCGCCATCGGTGTCGACCTCGACGATGTCGACGATCCCGTCGGCATCGGTGTCGTAGGAGCTGGTGTCGATGAAGCCGTCGCCGTTGGTGTCGCTGTCGACCGTGTCGATGAAGCCGTCGCCGTCGAGGTCGTAGCCGAAGTCGCTCATTGCAGTGTCCTTTCCTCCGGCCCCTCGGCCGTGGTGTGCGGTGTCGGACGTGAGAGCGGCGACGGCGTGGGGTTGTTCCTGGTCGGGCCCCGGGGGGACCTCCCCTAGGAGCTCCGCACGGCGCTGACGACGGCGGCGAGGGCCTCGTCGGCGATGCCGCCGGGGGCGTAGAGCCCGACCCGGTCGACGTGGCCGGCGAAGCGGTCGCGGACCCGCGCCGCGACCCGGTCGGGATCGCCCCGCAGGACGATGGCGTCGAGCAGGTCGTCGTCGATCATGGCGGTCATCTCGTCCCAGCGACCCTCCCGCGACAGGCGCCGCAGCTCGGGGTGGATCGCCTCCCGGCCCTCGGTCGCCAGCACCGGCTCGTAGGCCGGGGTCGAGCCGTAGAAGGCGACGAGCCACCGGGCCCCGGCATCGGCGTCGGCCTGCTCGGCGGCGTCGCGCCCGCAGGCGACGATGCCCTCGCCCACGACCGTGACGGCCTCCCGGGCCCGGCCGGCGGTGGCCAGCGTCTCCTCGATCCGGGGGACGGTGACCTCGGCGGTGTGGCGGTCGGAGCTGAAGGGGTGGATCAGGACGCCGTCGGCCACGGTGAGGGCCACCTCGGTCATGCGGGGCCCGAGGGCGCCCAGCCAGATCGGCGGCCGGGTGCGGCCCTCGGGCAGCGGGCCGGGCTCGAAGGCCGGGCCGCTGAGGGTGTGCCGGGTGTGGCGGCCCTCGAAGGCGAGCGGGACGCCGTGCTCCCACGTGTCCCAGAAGGCCCGCACCGCGCCGACCCACTCGGCCATGCGGGCCGCCGGGTGCGACCAGGTGCTGCCGTAGCGCCGCTCGACGTGGGCCCGGACCTGGGTCCCGAGGCCGAGGGCGAAGCCGCCGGGCGCGAGGGCGGCCAGGTCCCAGGCGGTGTGGGCCAGGTGGGCGGGCGACCGGGGGAAGGCGATGGCCACGTTGCTGTACAGGTGGACCCCGGTCTCGGCGGCCAGGGTCAGCGGCAGGAAGACGTCGTGCGGTCCCTCGACGGTGAACAGTCCGTCGACCCCCGTCTCGGCCAGGGCGTGGGCCCGGGCCCGCACATCGCCCGGTCGCCCCATCAGCAGCGTGTCGATCAGCACCGCCGCATCCTCGCGTGCGGCCCGTCGATCAGCCGCCGGGGACGAGGGTGTTCTGGCGGGCGCGGACCCACCAGCGGCCGTCCTCCTCGGTGAGGACGTAGAGGGCGACCATGGCGTGGCCGGCGTCGAGGTCCCGTCCGTCGGCGTCGACCGCCCACGCCCGCTTGTGGGCCAGGGCCACCTCGGGGCGGACGAAGGTGATGTCGGTGACGAGATAGCGGGCCCGCTGGTCGGCGAGGGGACCGGCCAGCCCGGCCTCGCTGGCCGCGTCGATGGCGGCCCGGCCGTCGTGCTGGCGGCCGAGGGCGTCGACGACCGTGGCGTCGGGGGCCTGGTGCCGGTTCATCAGGGCGGCGTCGTTCTCGTTGAAGCCCCGCTCGACGTCGGCCACGATCGCCCGGATGGCGGCCTCGGCGGCAGCCCGGGCGGTCACCCGGCCACCTTGGTGAACTGGCGGGCCGCGATCCACCAGTCGCCACCGCTGGCGAGCTCGTCGTCGCGCACGAGCGTCCAGGTGACGATGGTGGGTGGGGCGTCCCGGTCGATCGGCTCGCCGGGCGCGGCCCGGTACGCACCGGTGGTGACGACGGCGACGTCGGGGCGGACGAAGAGGACGTCGAGGATCTCGAAGCGGGCCCGGACGGGCACGGCGTCGGCGGCGAAGGCCGCGACGTGGGCCCGGCGGATGGCCTCCCGGCCGACGACGTGCCGGTCGGTGACCGAGCGGGCGTCGGCCGTGAAGCGGGCCACGCAGGCATCGGGGTCCCGGGCCTCGATGCCGGCGGCCACCCCGGCGATCACCGCCTCGATGGCGGCGAGGTCGGTGGCGTGGTCGGTGGCGTGGTCGGACGGTGCAGCGGTGGTGGGCATGGCGGTCATCCCACGACATCAAGGAAGGTCGAGGTCAAGGGCTCACCTCGGCTTTCGGTCCGGGGTCGTAGGTTGCGGCCCGATGCTGCGCCGGGTGCTGGTCCTCGTGGTCGTCGTCGTGCTCGTGGCCGGGTGCAGCCGGGACACGAGCCGCGACGCGGCCCCGGCGGAGGGATCGGGGTCGAACCCGGCGACGAGCGCGCCTGCTGTCGCTGGCGGTGGCGAGGTCGTGCACGGGTCGCTGTCGACACCGGACGGGCGGACCCGGACCTACCGGCTCTTCCTGCCCGCGCAGCCGGCCCCCGACGCCCCGCTCGTGCTGGCCCTCCACGGCGGCACCGGCAACGGTGACCAGTACGCCCGCAGCAGCGGGTACGACGAGGTGGCCGGGGCCGACGGCGCCGTCGTCGCCTACCCCGACGGCACGCCGACCGCCTTCGGCGACCGCCGTCTGGTCTGGAACGCCGGGGGCTGCTGCGCGGCGGCGGTGCGGGAGGGGGTCGACGACGTCGGCTTCCTCGTCGCCCTGATCGACGAGCTGGCCGCCGAGCACGACCTCGACCCCACCCGCGTCCTCGTCACCGGCCACTCCAACGGCGCCATGATGGCGATGCGCCTGGGCTGCGAGGCGGCCGACCACGTCGCGGCCGTCGCCGTCCAGGCCGGCACCGTGTTCGTCGACGACTGCCGTCCGTCGGAGCCGGTCTCGGTCATGGACCTCCACGGCACCGAGGACGCCAACCTCCCGCTGGAGGGAGGGGTCGGCGAGGAGAGCCTCGTCGGCGCCGACTTCCCGCCGGTGCGGGACGGCCTGGCCGCCTTCGCCGCCGCCGCCGACTGCGAGGGGACGGGCGACGACGGGTCGTGGGGCCCGTGCCCCGACGGCGTGGCCGTCGAGCTGCTCGCCGTCGAGGGCGCCGACCACGCCTGGATGGACGACGCCAGCGAGCGGCTCTGGGCGTTCCTAGCGCAGCACCGCTGACCCGCGGCGGGCGACGGGCAGGTGGCGGGGCTCGTCGCAGGCCCGCCGGCCGGTGGGGGCGCCGGCCCGGGGATCGCCCTCCAGCACCACGGCGCCGACGGGGGAGTACTGGAGGATGTAGGCCTTGCGCACCTCGTCGGTCAGGTTCGGACCGGTCAGGTGGGGCGTGAGCGAGCTGAACACGACGACGTCGCCCACCGCTGCCTCGGCCACGGCGACGTCGACCGGTGGCTCGGGGAAGCACTCGTAGCCGAGCGGGTCGACGTAGGTGTGGGCGAGGGTGCCGAGGCGGTGCAGCCCGGGGGCCACCTGCGGGCAGCCGTTCTCGAGCCGGGCGTCGGTCAGCGGCACCCAGCAGGTCAGGTACTGCTGCGGCTCGACGAAGGCGTAGCCGTTGTCCTGGTGCCACGGGAAGCGCCGGGGCTTCTCCGGCTTCTTGTAGACGGCCTGGTCCCAGTAGAGGTCGACGTCGGGACCGACCAGGTCGGCGGCCATGGCCGCGAAGGCGGGGTGGCGGGCGAAGGCGGCCAGGGCGTCGGACCGGCCGGCGAGGTGGGTTGTGAAGGTGATGGCGCCGGCCTCGGCGATGAACATCCGGTCGTCGTCGAGCCGGCGCAGGGCGGCCTCGGCCTCGGCCTCGAAGCCGTCGATCTCGGCCCGCACGGCGGCGATCTCCTCGGCGGTGAAGACGTCCTGCACGACGACGTAGCCGTCGGTGTCGAAGGCCCGGACCTGCTCGACGGTGAGGGCGCCGTGCGTCGGCACGGTGTCGGCCCACCGGAAACCGAGGTTCCACGGGTGGACGACGGCGGACGCCACCTCCGAGTGGATTTCACTGACCATCTGGTCAGTATTTCATGATCGCCAGCTGGTCGTCGAGGGCCCGTCTCGTCGCCGCGGCCAGCCCCGTCGGCTCGCCCGAGTGCAGCCACACCAGGTGCAGGCCCTCGATCAGGGCGTGGAGCTCGGCCGCCTTGGCCGCCACGTCGAGGTCCGGTCGCAGCTCGCCCCGCTCGACACCCCGGCGCAGCGTGTCCTCCAGCACCTGGACCACCGTGCGGTTGCGGGCGAGGAACCACTGCCGCGCCGGGTGGTCCTCGGCGATGCTCTCGGCCAGCAGCACGGTGTGGAGGGCGGCCACCGCGGCCCGGTCCTCGTTCCACGTGGCCACGTCGACCCAGCGGTCGAGCTCCTCGGCCACCGTCGTGCGGGGGGCGGCCTCGAAGGCGGCGACCGCGTCCCGGTCCCGCTGCTGGAGGACCGCGACCAGCAGGCCCTCCTTCGACCCAAAGTGGTGGAGCACGCCGCCGGTCGTCACCCCCGCGGCCTTGGCGATGGCGCCGATCCCGACGCCCCGGTAGCCCTCACGGGCGAAGTGCTCGCCGGCGGCGGCGACGATCGCCCTCCGCCGCTCGACCCCGCGGGCCTGGACCTGGCCCTTGACGCCGGCCATCGCCGGGCCCGCCCGGCTCTACGCCAGGCCGATCTCGGCCAGGCGCTGGTTGAGGAAGTCGTCGGCGGTGATCGGCTCGAAGTGGCGCTCGCCCCCACCGACCAGCGCGTCGGGGGCGTCGAGCAGGACCTCGGGGCGGGGGTGGCAGAAGAACGGCATCGAGTAGCGGGCCACGTCGTCGGTGTCGGGGTTGACGACCCGGTGCGTGGTCGACGGGATGACGTTGTTCAGGTGGCGGCTGAGCATGTCGCCGGCGTCGACGACGATCTCGCCCTCCAGCCCGTCGACCGGGTGCCAGCTGCCGTCCCGGTCGAGCAGCTCCAGCCCCGACTCGGTGGCGGCCGGGCGGAGGGTGATCAGGTTGATGTCCTCGTGGGCTGCAGCCCGCACCGCCCCGGGCACCGGCGTCTTCCCGATCGGCGGGTAGTGGATGATCCGCAGCACCGAGCGGCCGTCGACCACCATGTCGGCCAGGTGGCGCTCGGGCAGGTCCAGGTGGATGGCGATGGCCTCGAGCAGGGTCTGGGCCGCCGCCTCCAGGTCGCGGTAGAGCCGCATCATCGCCGGCTGGAAGTGGGGGACCTCGTCGGGGAAGACGTTGGCGCCGTAGGCCGCGAAGAGGGCGTGCTCGGGCGGGACGTCCTGGTGGACGTGCCAGAACTCCTTGAGGTCGATGGCCTCGCTGTCCTTGGCGTGCTCGGTGCCGAACGGGGTGTAGCCACCGGCGCCCTTCGGCATCACGTACCTCTCCTTCACCTCCAACGGGAGGGCGAAGAAGTCCTTGGCCGCCTGGTAGGCGGCATCGATGTCCTGCGCGGTGACGCGGTGGCCGTCGACCTTGACGAAGCCGGTCTCGACCAGGCTCGTGCCCAGCGTGTCGACGAAGGCCTGCCGGGTGGCGGCGGACCCCCGGGAGAAGTCGTCCAGGTGCACGGTCGCCACGTCGAAGGCCATGACGTCCAGGATGCCAGGCGTCGCGGGCGACGTCACCCGGGGCGCTGCGTGACGAACACCATCTCCAGCCCGGGCCGATCGGGCGCGTCGCGGACCTCGGGCCCGGCGAAGCCGGCCTCGGCCAGCGTGGCCCGGACCTCGGCCTCGGTCCGGAACCGGAGGGTCGAGTCGCCGTCCGGACCGTCGTCGGCGAACCGGTACGTCCAGCGGAACGTCACCAGCGGCTCGCTGACGTCCAGGACCCGGCAGCGGGCCTCGACCTCGTCGGTCCGGACGTGCTGGCGGTCCCACGTCTCCCAGGCCCGGGCCTCGGGGCGGCGGGTCTCGAAGACGAGATGTCCCCCGGGGCGAAGGGCGGCGTGGATGCCGTGGAGGGTCGCGGCCCAGCCCTCGTCGGTGGTGAAGACCTGGGCCACGTTGCCGGTCATCACGGCCAGGTCCGCGTCCAGACGTGGCGGGACGGCCGTGACGTCGCCCTCGATCCAGCGGACGGCCTCGGCGCCGGGCTTGGCCCGGGCCACGGCGAGCGACGCGGCGGCCGGGTCGACGGCGGTGACGGCCTTGCCCCTGGCCGACAGGCGGAGGGCGAGGGAGCCGGTGCCGCACCCGACGTCGAGGACCCGGTGTGCCCCCAGCTCCTCGACGATCGCCACGTGGTGGTCGAGGTCGCCACGGTCGCCGTCGAGCTGGTCGTACACGGCTGCGAGCCGTGGGTGGGCGAACAGCTCGTCGGGCATCGGTCGGCGACGGTACGGGGTCGTGCGTACCGGGCGATCGCCGGTTTCGCTGGTCCCGTCGGTCGTACCGATGCTCGTAGGGCGGCGGGGTGCTGCTGGCGGTGGTGCTTGCCCTTTGGCCTGGTGGTGGGCAGGCCTCGGAACTCCTCAGAGTTGTTGGCATGACTTCCGGTTGAGCGGGTACAATCGTACGTATGTTCGATGCCGATGCGCTGGCCCAGATGCTGTGGGAGCGGGATCGGGGCGAGGCGCGGCTGTGCGAGGCGGTGTGCGCGTTCGACGACACGAACGAGT
>JBQGCF010000272.1:0-7933 GCA_052038315.1 Iamia sp. | reverse complement strand
TGGCGGCGGTCGGGCTGGAGGTGGCCACGCCCGACGTCGACGACGTGGTCGGCATGGGCCTCGGCCCCGACGCCACCTTCGCCGAGCGGTGGGAGCGGGGCCGGCGGGTCCACGGCCGGGTCGTCGGGGCCTGGCTGCGATCGGGGGTCGACGTCGTCATCGCCCACGGCCCGGCCTACACCGCCGAGGAGACCGAGGCGCTCATGGCCGACGTCCCACCCGGCACCCCGACCACCCGGGCCCTCCTCCTCGCCCCCTACGACGTGGCCCTGGCCCGGGTCACCGCCGACCCCGACCCCGGCCGGGTCCTGTCCCGTGACCCCGAGCTGCTGCGGTCGACCCACGAGCGCTTCACCGACCTGCTCCCGACCATCGCCCCCTGCGACCACACCTTCGCCACCGAGCACCTGAGCGCCGAGCTGATCGCCGACGCCCTCGCCGCCGCCCTGCTGGACTGATCCCGTGGAGGCAGGCGGGGTCTGGCTGGTCGTCGGCGTCCAGGCGGCGGGCAAGTCGACCCTCGCCCAGGGGCTGGCCGAGGCCATGCCCCGATCCGTGCACGTCCGCGGCGGCCAGCTGTTCCGCTGGGTGGTCGACGGCTGGGTCCACCCCGGGGAGGGCGACGAGGCCGAGGCCCGCCGGCTCCTCGACCTGCGCTACCGGCTGTCGGCCCGCATCGCCGACGAGTACTGCGCCGCCGGCTTCACCACCATCGTCCAGGACAACCTGTACGGCGACGACCCCGTCGCCTGGTTGCGGTCGGTGTCCGCCCGGCTCCGCCACCTCGTCGTCCTGCGTCCTCGTGTCGACGTGGTGGCGGCGCGGGACGCCGGTCGCCGGGCGGCCACCGGCAAGGTGGCCTACCGGCTCGGGGGGCCGTCGATCGAGCACCTCGACCGGGCCATCGGGCAGATCCCGCCCGTCGGGCTGTGGCTCGACACCTCCGACCTGGCGCCCGGCGCCGTGGTGGCTGCGGTGCTGGCCCGCACCGAGGAGGCCGTCGTCACCGACGCCGACCTCCGATAGGCGCGGCCCTACCAGGCGACCTCGGCGCAGCCGGTGTGGGTGCTCGGCTCGACCTGGAAGGTGGTGTGGTCGATGCCGTAGCGGTCGTGGAGGAGGGCCCGGGCCCGGTCGAGCACCTGGTGGGCGTCGCAGCCCGGATCGGTCATCAGGTGGGCCGAGGCGGCCTCCATCTCCGAGGTCAGCGTCCACACGTGGAGGTCGTGGACGTCGACCACACCGGGCAGGGCGCCGAGCTCGTCCTCCAGGGCGGCCACGTCGAGCCCGGCCGGCGCCGACTGCAGGAGGATGCGGACGGCCTGGCGCCCGAGCCGCCACGTGCGGGGCAGGATCCACAGCCCGATGGCGGCGCCGACGACCGGGTCGACCCAGCCCCACCCGAACACCTGGAGGAGCACGGCGGCGACGATGACGCCGACCGAGCCTAGCGTGTCGGCCAGCACCTCGAGGTACGCCCCCTCGACGTTGATGCTCTCCCTCGACCCCTCGCGCAGCAGGGCGAAGACGACCAGGTTGGCGAGCAAACCGAGCACGGCGACCGCCAGCATCTGGGGGCCCAGCACCTCGGGCGGGTCCTGGAGCCGGCGCACCGCCTCGTAGAGGACGTAGCCGGCGACCCCGAACAGCAGCAGGGCGTTGACGAAGGCGGCCAGGATCTCCAGCCGGTACAGCCCGAAGGTGTGGGCCCGGTCGGCGTCCCGCCGCTCCTCCCAGCGGGTCGCCAGCCCGATGGCGGCCAGCGCCATCCCCAGCCCGACCACGTCGGTGAGCATGTGGCCGGCGTCGGACAGCAGGGCCAGCGAGCGGGTCAGCAGCCCGGCCACCGCCTCGACGACGAAGAAGGTGGCGATGATCGCGAAGGAGATCGTCAGCCGGCGGAGGTGGCGGGCACCGGCCCGGGCCAGCGACGGGCCGTGGGAGTGGCCGTGCTGGCTGGAGTGGCCGTGCTCGCCGCCGTGCTGGTGACCTCCTGACACATGCGGAGTTTCGCATGTGTCGAGCGCGGGGTCAAGGAGAGGGCTGGGTCCCACCCGCCTCCCTACGCTTGGACGCCATGGCTCGCCTCCGGATCGCCGCCGGCCAGATCGACACGACGGTCGGGGACCTCGACGGCAACGTCGAGCGCATCCTCGCCGCCTACCGCAGGGCCGAGGAGGCCGGAGCCGACATCGTCGCCTTCCCCGAGCTGGCCATCACCGGGTACCCGCCCGAGGACCTCCTGCTGAAGCCGGGCTTCGTCGCCGCCAACGTCGAGGCCCTGCAGCGGGTGGCCGCGGCCACCGGTGACTGCGTCGCCGTCGTCGGCTTCGTCGAGCTGGCCCGTGACCTCCACAACGCGGCGGCGGTCTGCGCCGGCGGCGAGGTCAAGGGCATCTACCGCAAGTGCGACCTGCCCAACTACGGCGTGTTCGACGAGCTCCGCTACTTCGGCAAGGGCCAGGAGGCGGCGACGCTCTGGTCGGTCCGGGGCGTGCCCGTCGGCGTGTCGATCTGCGAGGACATCTGGAACCCCAACGGACCGACCGCCCGCCAGGCCGACAGCGGTGCCGAGGTCGTCATCAACATCAACGCCTCGCCCTACGCCGAGGGGAAGCTGGCCCGCCGGGAGCGGATGCTCGCCACCCGGGCCGCCGACGCCAGCGCCGCCGTCCTCTACGTCAACCAGGTCGGCGGGCAGGACGAGCTCGTCTTCGACGGCGGCTCGATGGCCTTCGGCCCCGACGGCGCCCTCCTCGCCCGGTCGCCGCAGTTCGTCGAGGACCTGCTCGTCGTCGACGTCGAGATCGGCCCCGTCTACCGCAAGCGCCTGCTCGACCCCCGGGGCCGCCCGGTCGACGACCAGCTCCCGGTCCTCGAGGTGACGCCCATCCCGGTCGTCGGGGGTGCGGCCGAGCCGGCGTCGTCGCCGACCGTCGCCGCCACCGTCGCCCCCCCGATGCACCCCGACGACGAGGTGTGGGAGGCGCTGGTGGTCGGCACCCGGGCCTACGTCGAGAAGAACGGCTTCGGCGACGTGGTCATCGGCCTCTCGGGCGGCATCGACTCGTCGATCGTCACCGTCCTGGCCGTCGACGCCCTCGGCCCCGAGCGGGTCCACACCGTCGCCATGCCGTCCCGCTACTCGTCGGACCACTCGGAGTCCGACGCCGAGAAGCTGGCTGCCAACCTCGGCGTCGACCACCGCACCATCGCCATCGAGCCGGCCCACGCGGCGATGCTCGACATGCTGGCCCCCTCCTTCGCCGGCCACGACGAGGACCTGACCGAGGAGAACCTCCAGAGCCGCATCCGGGGCCAGATCCTGATGGCCCTCTCCAACAAGATGGGCTGGCTGGTCCTGTCGACCAGCAACAAGAGCGAGGCGGCGGTCGGCTACGCCACCCTCTACGGCGACACGGTCGGCGGCTACGCCCTGATCAAGGACGTCCTCAAGCTCCGGGTCTTCCAGCTCTGCCGGCGCCGCAACGAGCGGGCCGGCCACGACCTGATCCCCGAGAGCGTGCTGACCAAGCCCCCGTCGGCCGAGCTCCGCCCCGGCCAGGAGGACTCCCAGTCGCTCCCGCCCTACGAGGAGCTCGACCCGATCCTCCACGCCTACGTCGAGATGGACCGCACGCCCGGCGAGATCGTCGCCGCCGGCCACGACGAGGACACCGTCCGCCGCATCTGCCGCCTGGTCGACATCGCCGAGTACAAGCGCCGCCAGTCGCCCCCCGGCCCCCGCGTCACCGACAAGGCCTTCGGCAAGGACCGCCGCCTCCCCATCACCAACGCCTTCCGCGGCTGAGCCCCACCTCAGACAATCTGATCCGGTGACCGACATCAGCGCCACGGAGGCCGCTCGGACCTTCTCCCGCCTGCTCGACGCCAGCGAGCACGGAGGGCGCTCCTACACGATCGTCCGCCACGGGCGGTCCGTGGCCCACCTCACCCCGGTCGCGGTCGGCTCGGGAGCGGCGGTCAAGGACCTCCTCCGGGCGCATCGTCCCGACGCCGCCTGGCGGGCCGACCTCGACGACGTGCGAGGCCTGCTCCCGGTCGAGGAGCGGTCCTGACCGCACTCCTGTTCGACACCACGTTCCTGATCGACGTCGAGCGCGGCGGGTCCGGCCTGGACGAGGCCATCAGCGACGTCGACGACGTCGCCATCGCGGCGGTGACGCTGGCCGAGCTGCGGGTGGGAGCCCACCTGGCGACCGGTCGCCGGGCGGCGAACCGGGCGGCGTTCGTCGATGCGGTGGCCTCCGGCCTGCCGATCGTCGGCTACGACGTCGCCGTGGCCGAGGCCCACGCCGAGCTGCTCGTCCACACCCGGTGCTGACGGCCGATCCCTCCGGGTTCGAGGATCTCCCCCGGGTGGTCGTGCTGTTCCACCGCTGAGGAGCGTGCAACGACACACGCACCTGCCACGATGGCGCCGTGACCTTCGACGAGCTGTACGTGCTCCTCAAGCAGCGTGCCGAGGAGCGGCCCGAGGGGTCGGGCACCGTCGCCGCCCTCGACGCCGGCATCCACGCCATGGGCAAGAAGATCATCGAGGAGGCGGGCGAGGTCTGGCTCGCCGCCGAGCACGAGGACGACGACGCCCTCGCCCTCGAGATCAGCCAGCTGCTCTACCGGCTCCAGGTCGTGATGGTCGCCAGGGGCCTCACCCCCGACGACGTCTACGCGCACCTGTGAGCGCCGGGCCCGTCGACGGGCGGCGGTTCGACGCCGTCGTCTTCGACCTCTCCGGCGTCGTCATCTCCTCGGCCTTCGACGCCATCGCCGACCTCGTCACCGGCGCCGCCAGCCGGGACGAGGCCCTCGCCCTCCTCCTCGGCCCCTACGGCGAGGACACCGACCACGTGTGGCACCGGGTCGAGCGGGGCGAGGTCCCGATCACCGACTGGATCGCCTGGATCGGCCAGGAGACGGCGGCGGCCGGGATCACGATCGACTGGGAGGCCTTCGGCTCGATGATGGGCCGGCTCACCGTGCACGACGTGATCGTCGACCGGGTCCGCTCGCTGCGGGACGAGGGCTACCGCACCGCCCTCTGCACCAACAACGTCAGGGAGGGGTCGCAGGCCTGGCGCGAGCTGGTGCCGGTCGACGACCTCTTCGACGCCGTGGTCGACAGCTCCGCGGTCGGCATGCGCAAGCCCGACGCCCGGATCTACCGCCACACCCTCGAGCTGATCGGCGTGGACGACCCGGGCCGCGCCGTCTTCCTCGACGACCACCCCGGGAACGTGGCCGGGGCCGAGCGGGCCGGGCTCGTCGGGCTGCTCGTGGCCGACCCGGCCGAGGCGGTCGTCGCCCTCGACCGGCTGCTCGTCGCCCCGTGAGCCCCGCTTGAGCGAGGCCCGCGGCACGCTCGCCCTGGCCCTCGCCGGGCTCCTGTTCGGCTCGACGTTCCTGGTCGTGCAGGACGCCATCGAGGACGCCGAGCCCACCCCCTTCCTCGGCGCCCGCTTCCTGATCGGCGCCGCCGTGCTGGGCGTGGTCGCCCGCCGCCGCCCGGCGCACCACGGCGAGGTCCCGCTCGGGATCCTGGCCGGGACGTTCCTCGCCGCCGGCTACCTGCTGCAGACCTACGGGCTGCGCTCGACGCCCAGCTCGACGTCGGCGTTCATCACCTACCTGCTGGTGGTGATCGTCCCCGTCATCGTGGCCGTGACCGAGCGGCGCCTGCCCGACCGGCGGACGGCGACCGGCGTGGTGATCGCCGTCGTCGGCCTCTACCTCCTGTCCGGGTCGGGGGCCGACGCCTTCGGCTGGGGCGAGGTCCTGACGATCGGGTGCGCGGTGTGCTTCGCCGCCCACCTGGTCGCCGTGAGCCGGGGCGCCGAGCGCTTCGACCCGGTCCGCTTCACCTGCGTCCAGGTCCTCACCGTCGGCGTGCTGTGCGCGGTGCCCGGCATCTGGGCCGGCGGGTACCGGTTCGGGGCCCCGGCCTGGGGCGCGGTCGCCTTCACCGGGCTGTTCGCCACCGCCGCCGCCTTCTTCCTGATGGTGGCCGGGCAGCGGGCGGTGCCGGCGTCGCGGGCCGCCCTGGTGCTGCTGGTCGAGCCGGTGTCGGCCGGGATCCTCGGTCTGGCCACCGGTGAGGACCTCGGCGCCCGCGGCCTCCTCGGCGCCGCGGTGATCCTGGCCGCCATCGCCTGGGTCGAGCTGTGGCCCCTGCTGTCCGGCGCCCGCAGCGACGACCCGGCCATCGAGCCGACCGTCCACGGCTAGCGCGGGTCCCGGGGGCGGCGCTCCTAACCTGCGCTCGTGGCCGCCGACCCACCCCCGCCCGTCCCCGGACCCGTCGTCGCGCCCGGGCCGGCCACCATGCTCGAGCTGGGCGCATCGCTCGGGGCCGACGTCTGGTGGCTCGAGCAGCTCTTCGCCGTGGCCGGGGGGTGGGTCGAGACGACCCCGGAGGCCGGCGTGCGGATCCACCTGGCCGAGCTGTCCCGGGTCGCCGGCGACCACGCCCGGGCCCTGCGGGGGCTCCTGCCCCGGCCCGCGCCGGTCGACCCGACGGCCTGGATCGCCCCGCCGGCAGCGGCGGCCACGGCCCTCGTCACCGATGTCGCCGGGGTGACGGGCTCCGCCGATCGCCTGGCCGTGGCCCACCGGGTTCTCGTCACCCGCCTCGTCGTCGCCTGGTCGGCCCCCACCGGGCCCTCCGCCGTCGGCGTCGCCCGGCCCGTCCGCCACGCCCGGACCGACCTGGCCGAGCTGCGGGACGGGGGCGAGGCCCTGCTCCACGCCCTCCTCGCGGCCGACCCCGATCGGGTGACGTCGGTCACCGCCGAGGTCGGCCGGGTCGAGGCGGCGCTGGTCGCCCTGGGCGGGCTCCACCCGGCGCCGCCGCCCGCCCCGCCTGTCTGAACCCACCGCCGGAAGCCTCAACGACCACGCTCCGTGTCCGACATGTCACGGAACCGAACGGTTCGATCGGCATGCGGAGGGTATTGACCATCCCGGTATCCTCAGGGATCAGAGACTTTCTGGCCGGTGCTCGCGCATCCGTGCGCTGAGCCCGCAGCACTCCTGGCCGCGGGCAGCACCGGGAGGCATCCACAGGCCGGACCCACCCCGGCGACACACAGCCCCGAGCAGCAGAGGAAGAACGTTGGCCAAGGAGCGCGTCGAGCGCGATGAGGAGGACCTGGTCCGCCTCTACCTCACCGACATCGGGCAGTACCCCCTGCTCACGAAGGACGACGAGGTGCGCCTGGCCCAGGCCATCGAGGCCGGCGCCGAGGCGCGCCAGGCCCTGGAGTCCGGCGACAAGGTCACCCCCGCCAAGAAGCGTGAGCTGCGCCGCACCGCCCGTGAGGGCGAGCAGGCCGAGCGCACCTTCGTGCAGTCGAACCTCCGCCTGGTGGTGTCGATCGCCAAGAAGTACCAGGCCTCGGGCCTGCCGCTGCTGGACCTCATCCAGGAGGGCAACCTCGGCCTGATGCACGCCGTCGAGAAGTTCGACTGGCGCAAGGGCTTCAAGTTCTCCACCTACGCCACGTGGTGGATCCGCCAGGCCATCACCCGCGGCATCGCCAACACGGGGCGCACCATCCGCCTCCCCGTCCACGCCGGCGACACCCTGGCCCGCCTCCAGAAGGCCCGGGCCCGGCTCGAGCTCAAGCTCGGTCGTCCCGCCACCCTCGCCGAGCTGTCGGCCGAGGTCGAGATGCCCGAGGACAAGGTCACCGAGGCGCTGCGCTTCGCCGCCGAGCCCCTCTCCCTGTCCGAGCCGCTGCGCGAGGACGGCGACGCCGAGCTGGGCGACGTCGTCGAGGACCGCTCGGCCGAGTCGCCCTTCGAGGTGGCCGCCACCGCCCTGCTGCCCGAGGAGATCAACCGTCTCCTCGCCCCGCTCGACGATCGCGAGCGCGAGATCCTCAAGCTCCGCTTCGGCCTCGACCGGGGCGAG
>JBQGCF010000271.1:0-2307 GCA_052038315.1 Iamia sp. | reverse complement strand
ATGCGCGAGAACAACTACGGCCGCATCGTCAACACCTCGTCGGCCGCCGGCATCTTCGGCAACTTCGGCCAGACCAACTACGGCGCCGCCAAGGCCGGCCTGGTCGGCTTCACCCGCGTCCTCGCCGTCGAGGGGGCCAAGAACAACATCAAGGCCAACGCCATCGCCCCGGTCGCCAAGTCCCGCATGACCGAGGACCTGCTCGGCCCGCTGGTCGACAAGCTCGGCCCGGAGTTCATCACCCCCGTCGTGGCCTGGCTGGCCCACGAGGACGTCCCCGTCACCGGCGAGGTCTACAGCTGCGGCGGCGGCCACGTGGCCCGCGTCTTCACCGGCGTGACCCAGGGCTGGACCGACACCGAGAGCCTCTCGGTCGAGGACATCCGCGACCACTTCGAGGAGATCCGGGACGAGGACGGCTACGTCGTCCCGGCCAACCTCACCGAGGAGCTCCAGCAGACGCTGAAGGCCCTCGGCGGCTGAACGCTCCTCGGAGCTACAGCTGGCGAGCCTGATGCGCCACCCTCCAGGCGAACCGGATCATCGGGACCTGGAGGGGCAGGCGCAGCCAGGCGCCCCAGCCCACCGCGTCCTTCGGCGGCACGCCGGAGTCGAGGGCCATCTGCCAGTTCGCCGGGTAGACGGCGACGATCGTGGCCGTGGCCAGCAGCGCGCCCGTGCGGCGGGTGCGGGGCACGGCGGTGAGGATGCCGCTGGCCAGCTCGGCCGCCCCGCTCAGGTAGGTCCACCTCCGGGGGTGGCCCAGGACCCGGGGCACGATCCGGTCGAAGGGGCCCGGCGCCACGAAGTGCAGGACGCCCATGAAGGCCAGGGCGCCGGCCAGGATCCGGGCCCGCCGCTCGGCCTGGTCGTGCTCGTCGGGTGCGCTCATGCGTCGCACCGTAGCCAGGGCGTCACCGCCCGTCCGGGTGACCGGTGGCAGGATGCAACCCCATGACCGCCGCCGGATGGCACCCGGACCCCCACGGCCGCGCCGACCGCCGCTACCACGACGGCTCCCGCTGGACCGAGCACGTGGCCGACGCCGACGGCGCCACCTCGGTCGACCCGCCCGACCCCGACCCGGCCTTCGCCGCCGGCCCGGTGATCGGTGCGCCCCCGCCCCGCCAGACCGGCGACCCCCCCGCCCCGGCACCGCCGGTCGAGCACACGCAGCCGCTGCCGCCCGACGCGGTCGCCCGCGCCGCCCGGCCCATGGAGGCCGACCACACCGCGGTGATGAGCGCCGAGGACGTGGCCGCCGCCGCCGCCCTGGCCGCCTCCCGCCCGCCGCCCGACCCCGACTCGACCGACCACACCGCCCCGATCGACCCCGCCGCGGTGGCCGCCGTCCGGGAGTCGCTCGCCGACCGGGACGACCGCGGCCCGGCGGCCCCTGCGACGACCGGGCGGCGCCGCAGCCTGGTCGGGATCGGCCTCGCCCTCGTCGGCACGGCCGTCGCCCTGGTCGGGCTGCTCGTGCTGCCGTGGATCACCGGGCCCGGCCCCGACGTGTCCTACCTCGACATCCGCGACGTCGTCGACCGCACCGGCCCGGACCTCGGCGGCCCGGTCTCCGCCTTCGTCCTCACCGGCGCCCTGCTGGCCGTGGCCGGCGGGGGGCTGGCCGCCCTGGCCCGGGCCATCGGCGCCGCCGGCCTGCGGGTCGCGGCGGCCGCCGTCGTCGTCCTCGGCGTGGCCGGGCTGGCCGTGCTCGGCTTCGCGGTGACCGACGTCGACGGCGGCGACCTGGCCGGGGTCGACGCCGGCGAGGTCGGCCCCGACGCCGGCACGCCGGTGACCCTGCCCGACGGCTCCCCGGTGACCGACCCGACCAGCGGCGCGCCCGTCACCGGGACCGAGGCGGGCATGGCGGCCGAGGACATGAGCGACGGCCAGCTGACCGGCGCGGCCGTGCGCATCGGCGAGCAGCGCCTCGAGGATGCCGCCGTGGTGGGCGCCATCGCCCTGGCCGCCCTCGGCGCCCTCCTCGTCCTGGGCCTGGTGCTGAAGGGCGTCGCCGGCCACGTCGTGACCGCCGTGGGCCTCGTCGGGTTGGCCGTGTGGGCCGGGCTCGCCGCCACGGGCCTGGGCGACCTGCCCACCGCCGAGACCGGGCTCGGGCCGTGGGCCGTCGCCGTCGGGGCCCTGCTGCTGGCCGCCGGCGCCGCCGTGCCCGGTCCGCGCCGCGCCGACGACCCGGCGTGAGCACCGGCCCCCTCGTCGCGGGCGGGGCCCCCGCCGGGGTGGCCGGGCCCCCCCCGGGGGGGGGGGGCCCGGGGGGGGGGGGGGGCGCCCCCCGGGGGC
>JBQGCF010000270.1:0-13036 GCA_052038315.1 Iamia sp. | reverse complement strand
CACCCAGGCGACCGGCGCCGGGCTCCAGGTCCTCGTCCTCCCGTCGATCGACGACCTCTTCGGCGACGACGTCGCCCTCGGCGACATCCGCCCGCTGACCGAGGAGGACCTCCTCGGCCGGGGCCAGGCCGACATCGACATCGACGCCATCGCCGACTACCTCACCGG
The DNA here is from genome assembly GCA_052038315.1 of Iamia sp. GTDB lineage: Bacteria > Actinomycetota > Acidimicrobiia > Acidimicrobiales > Iamiaceae > Iamia. The sequence goes on along the minus strand of JBQGCF010000270.1, from coordinate 12,868 downwards.
TCGCACCGTGCTGGTCACCGGGGCCGGCGGCTCGATCGGCTCGGAGCTGTGCCGCCAGGTCACCCGCTTCGCCCCGGCCAACCTCGTCATGCTCGACCGCGACGAGTCCGCCCTCCACGGCGTCGAGCTGTCGATCACCGGCCGGGCCACCCTCGACCACCGCAACCTCGTCGTCTGCGACATCCGCGACGCCGAGCGGCTCGACGAGGTCTTCGAGGAGCACCGGCCCGACGTGGTCTTCCACGCCGCCGCCCTCAAGCACCTCCCCCTGCTGGAGATGCACCCGAGCGAGGCGGTGAAGTCGAACTGCACCGGCACCCTCAACGTGCTCCGGGCCGCCACCGACCACGGCGTCGACCGCTTCGTCAACATCTCGACCGACAAGGCCGCCGACCCGACCAGCACGCTGGGCCGCACCAAGCGCATCGCCGAGCGGGTCACCTCGCACTGGGCCCGCGACCACCGGGGCACCTTCCTCAGCGTCCGGTTCGGCAACGTCCTCGGCAGCCGCGGGTCGGTCCTCACCACGTTCCGCAGCCAGGTCGCCAGCGGTGGCCCGGTCACGGTCACCCACCCCGACGTGACCCGCTTCTTCATGACGATCGAGGAGGCGGTCCGGCTGGTGATCCAGGCCGGCGCCCTCGACCTCGACGGCCACGTCCTCGTGCTCGACATGGGCGACCCGGTGCGGATCGACGACGTGGCCCGGCGCCTCGCCGCCACCGGCGAGCGCCCGATCGACATCGTCTACACCGGCCTCCGGCCGGGCGAGAAGCTCCACGAGGAGCTCTTCGCCGCCGACGAGGTGGCGGCCCGCACCGCCCACCCGCTCATCACCGAGGTGCCGGTGCCCCCCCTCGACCCGGCCCGGCTGGACGGGCTGCGCCTGCGGACGTCGCCCGAGGAGATCACCCGCCAGCTGGTGGCGCTACTGGGGGCCGACGTCGCCCCGGCCCGCCAGCGCGTCGCGGATCTCCCGTAGCAGCACGACCTCGGCCGAGTCCTCGGCCGTCTCCTCGGTCTCGCCCTTCCGCGACGCCATGGCCACCATCCGGTTGTAGGCCTTGACGATCAGGAAGAGGATGAAGCCGACGACGATGAACGAGAAGGCGGCGTTGAGGAAGCCGCCGTAGACGATCTGCTTCTGGTCCTCGCCCGAGCCCGACGTGATCGCCAGCTGGGAGAACGGCGTGGTGCTGCCCAGGACGAAGGCGATGAACTGGTTGATGATGCTGACGACCTCGTCGACCACCGCCTTGAAGGCCAGGGCCAGGATCAGGCCGACGGCCACCTCCAGGAGGTTGCCCTTCATCAGGAAGTCCTTGAACTCTTTGAGCATGGCCGGACGGTACTCCTTGTCCGCGGGGCCGTCCGGGGGGTAGGGAGTCGGCCATGCGCATCGCCGTCACCGGGTCCAGCGGGCTGATCGGGAGCGCCCTGCGCGCCTCCCTCGAGGGCGACGGCCACGACGTCGTGCGGGTGGTCCGGTCCGGTGAGGGGCCCGACACGGTCCGCTGGGACATCGATGCCGGGACGATCGACGCCGCCGGCCTGGAGGGCCTCGACGGCGTGGTCCACCTGGCCGGCGAGGGCATCGCCTCGGGGCGTTGGACCGAGGCCCACAAGCGGGCCGTGCTGGAGAGCCGCACCCGGGGCACCGCCCTCCTCGCCCGCACCCTCGCCGGGCTCGACGCCCCGCCGCCGGTGCTCCTGTCGGGCTCGGCGATCGGGTACTACGGCGACCGGGGCGACGAGGAGCTGACCGAGCAGAGCCCGCCGGGCGAGGGCTTCCTCCCCGAGGTGTGCGTGGCCTGGGAGGCGGAGACGGCGGCGGCCGAGGCGGCCGGCATCCGGGTCGCCCACCTCCGCACCGGCGTGGTGCTGGCGAAGGAGGGCGGCGCGCTCGGCGCCCAGCTCCTCCCCTTCAAGCTCGGCCTCGGCGGCAAGGCTGGATCGGGTCAGCAGTGGCTGCCGTGGATCGCCGTCGAGGACCACGTCCGGGCCATGCGCTTCCTGCTGGAGCACGACATCAGGGGCCCGGTCGACCTGACGGCGCCGAACCCCGTCCGCAACGTCGAGTTCGTCCGCACCCTCGGCGGGGTGCTGGGCCGGCCGACGATCGTCCCGCAGCCGGGCTTCCTGCGGAAGCTCCCGCTCGGCGTCGGCCCGCTGGTCGACAACCTGCTCTTCGCCAGCCAGCGGGTGCTGCCGAGGGTCCTGGAGGACGCCGGCTTCACCTGGCGCCACGAGACGCTGGAGCCGGCCCTCCGGGAGATCCTCGGTCGCTGAGGATCAGTCGTCGGTGACGGTGACGCCGGCACCCTGGGGCGTCACCGTGGCAGGAGCCGACCGGCGCGACCGCCTCAGTCGTCGGTGACGGTGACGCCCTTCCAGAAGGCGACTCGGTCCTTGATCTCGGCCGCCGCCGCCTTGGGCTCCGGGTAGTACCAGACGGCATCGGCGTTGACCGCGCCGTCGACCACCAGGTCGAGGTAGGACGCCGTGCCCTTCCACGGGCAGACCGAGGTGGTGGCGCTGTCCCGGGTCTCCGCCGTCAGGGCCTCACGGGGGAAGTAGTGGTTCCCCTCGACGACGACCGTGTCGTCCGAGCGGGCGATGACGGTTCCGTTCCACGTCGCTGTTGCCATGGTGGGCCCAACCGCACCGCCCCGCCTCGTGTTCCACCCCGCTTCTGTCAGTCCTGGTCCCCCGAGGAGGGGGACCAGGACTGACAGAACGGTTCAGGAGGTCACTTGGGCTGCATCCGGATGCCGCCGTCGATGCGGACGGTCTCGGCGTTGAGGTAGCTGTTGGCCAGCAGCTCGAGGGCGAGCGTGGCGAACTCCTCGGAGGTGCCGAGGCGCTTCGGGAACAGGACGCCGGCCTTGAGCCGGTCCTTGAACTGCTCCGAGGCCTCGCCCGAGCCGTAGATCGGGGTGTCGATCAGGCCGGGGGCGATGCAGTTGACGCGGATGCCGACGGCCGAGAGGTCGCGGGCGATCGGGAGGGTCATGCCGACGACGCCGCCCTTGGAGGCCGAGTACGAGGCCTGGCCGATCTGGCCGTCGAAGGCGGCGACCGACGCCACGTTGACGACCGCGCCGCGCTCGCCGTGCTCGTCGGCCGGCTCGTTCTGGCTCATGGCGGTGGCGGCGATGCGGATCATGTTGAACGAGCCGACCAGGTTGACCTCGAGGACCTTCTTGAAGATGTCGAGGTCGTGGGCCGAGCTGTACTCGCCGTCCTTGCCGATGGTGCGGGTGGCCCAGCCGATGCCGGCCGCGTTCACCAGGGCCCGCAGCGGGCCGAGCTCCTTGGCGGCCTCGACCGCGGCGATGGCGGCATCGGGGCTGGCGACGTCGGTGGTCAGGAAGACGCCCCCGATGTCCGAGGCGACGGCCTCGCCCTTCTCGGCGTTCATGTCGGCCACGACGACCTTGGCGCCACGCTCGGCCAGCAGCCGTGCGGTGGCCTCTCCGAGGCCCGAGGCCCCACCGGTGACGATTGCGCTGATCCCGTTGATCTCCATGGACCGGGAACCTAATTGACCGAGCGGTCTAGTCGGGAACCGCGTCAGCTGGCCTCGGCCTGCGGGGCGTGGAGGGCCAGGAGGGCCCGGGCCCGGTCGAGGTCGAGCTCCTCCCCCGGTCCCACCAGCCCGCCGTCGAGGTGGTGGAAGCCCATCGTCCAGTCCGGGTGGCGCCGCTCGACGAGGGGGCCGTCGGCCAGGACGACGATGTCGTGGTGGCGGCGATCGTCCGAGATGCGGGCGAAGGTCTCACGGACCGCCGGCTCGTCGCCCTCCAGGACCTGGAGGAAGGACTGGTCGGAGTAGAGCAGCAGCCCGGTGACGTCGTTGGCGCCGTTGATCCGGCGGGCGCTGGCCAGGATGCGGCCGATCTCGGCCCGGTCGAACGGACCCGCCGAACGGCTCCGGTAGATCAGCTCGTGCACGTTCCTCATCCGATCGGCCGGCCCGCCGATCAGACCGTAGCCGTCGGTGGTCGCAGCCCGACCTTGCCACCACGCGGAGTGATCACTATGGTGATCACGAGCACTCTACGTGAACAGCGGGGATCGAGGGGAACGATGGACGACGGTCGACAGACGAGGGGAACGGCACGGGCGGCGGTCTTTTCGCTGCTGGGCGTGGCCATCGTGGCGGTGCTGGCGCCGCTGCTCCCCGCCACCCCGGCGGCGGCCGCCCCGCCGGGGGTGACCCACCCGGCGCTGGTCGACCCCGACCCCGTCGACAACACCCCCCACGTCCTCAACGGCCGCACCGAGGCCGTGCTCGACCTCGGGGCCAAGGTCGTCGTGGGCGGCACCTTCACCTCGGTGAAGCGGTACAGCCAGCCGGCCACCTTCGCCCGCTCCTACCTCTTCGCCTACGACAAGGCGACCGGGGCGATCGACACCGCCTTCCTGCCCCAGCCCAACGGCCGGATCAGCGCCCTGCTCAAGGCGCCCGACGGGAAGATCCTCGTCAGCGGCCAGTTCACCTCGATCGGCGGCCGCTCGATCCGCAACGTGGCCAAGATCGATCCGGCGACGGGCGCCGCCGTGGCCGCCTTCGCCCCCACCCCCAACGGCATGGTCTACGACATGCACCTGGCCGGCGGGCACCTCTACCTGGGCGGCTCGTTCACCAAGGTCGGCAGCGCCACCCGGACCAACTTCGCCGTCATCGACCCGGCCAGCGGGGCCGTGCGGGCCGGCGCCGACGTGGCCTTCAACGGGGCGCCCCGGGGCAAGGTCAACCGCATCATGCGGCTCGACGTCACGCCCGACGGCAAGAAGCTGGTGGCCATCGGCAACTTCGCCCGGGTCGGCGGCCAGGTCCGGGAGAACGTGGCCGTCCTCGACCTGACCACCGCCGGCAGCGCCACCGTCGCCGGCTGGCGGACCGACCGCTACAAGGACCTCACCTGCGGCAACGCCGGCTCGTCCTGGGACACGATCACCTACGACGTCGACATCGCCCCGGCCGGCGGCTGGTTCGTCATCGTCACCACCGGCGGCCCCGGAGGCACCAGCAAGCTGTGCGACTCGGCCGTGCGCTGGGAGATCGGGGCCACCGGTGCGGCCTCCCCGACGTGGATCAACTGGACGGGAGGCGACAGCCTGACCTCGGTGGCCGTCACCGGCGCCGCCGTCTACGTCGCCGGCCACAACCGCTGGGTCGACAACCCCGAGGGTCGCGACTCCGCCGGCCCCGGCTCCTTCGCCGTCGACGGCATCGCCGCCCTCTCGCCCAGCAACGGCAAGGCGATCCGCTCCTGGAACCCGGGCCGGGCCACCGGCCTCGTCGCCCCCCGCATCGTCCCCACCGCCGAGGGCCTCTACGTCCTCAGCGACTCGGACAAGTTCGCCGGCGAGTTCCACCCCAAGCTGACCTACCTCACGCTGACCGGCGAGCTGCCGCCCACCGGCAACAAGCCCGGCGCTCCGGTCGCCCCGGCGGTCACCACCGCCACGCGGAACAGCGCCACCGTCACGTGGGGCGCGGCGGCCTCCACCTCGCCGATCACCGGCTACCAGGTCGACGCCCTCGTCGGCGGCCGGTCGGTGGCCAGCAAGGACGCCGGCACCGCCCGCACGGCCGCCTTCACCGGGCTGCCGGCGGGCGCGGTCGTCACCTTCTCGGTCACCGCCCGGACCGCCGCCGGCAGCGGCCCGGCCGCCGTCGCCCCGACGGTCCTGCCGTTCACGAGCGTCGATGCCTTCACCACGAGGCAGCTCCGCGACCTGATCGGCCGGGCCCCGAACGGCGCCGAGCTGTCGGACTGGCGGACGCGCCTCGCCAACGGGTCGGCGACCCCGCAGTCCCTCGTCGACGGCCTGCTCGACACCGCCTCGGTCGGTCGCATCGCCGCCGTCGTCCGCCTCTACCAGGCCTACTACCTGCGTCTGCCCGACGGCGGCGGCTTCCGCTACTGGCGGGACCAGGTCCGGGCCGGCGTCTCGGTCGACAAGGTGTCGCAGAGCTTCGCCAGCGCCGCCGAGTTCAAGAAGAAGTACGGCTCGCTCGACGACGGCGAGTTCGTCGACCTGGTCTACGAGAACGTCCTGGGCCGCCGGCCCGACGGCAACGGCCGGGCCTACTGGGTCAGCCAGCTCCGCAAGGGCGTGAGCCGGGGCAAGGTCATGACCGGCTTCTCCGAGTCGGCCGAGAACAAGGCCGCCACCAAGGCCGAGACCGACATCGTCCTCGTCACCCACCTGCTGCTCGACCGTCGCCCGACCGACCCCGAGCTCCGCACCGCCCTCTCCCGCCTGAACCAGGTGAAGGCGGTGCTCACCGGCACCGAGTACGACGGCCGGGTCTAGCCCCGCCCGGCGAGGATCGTCGCCGCCAGCGCCGTTCGGTGGTCCTTCGCCCACGGCGGGCCGAGGCTGGCCCGGGGGCCGCGCAGGACGGGCTCGGCCCGGCTGCCGAGGAACAGGGCGGCCTGGGCCTCGGCCGTGCGGGCGTCGAACAGGTGGACCGCGACGCCCCGTTCGCCGGCCACCTCGGCCAGCACCTGGCGGTACATCACGGCATCGGCCCGGGCCTCGTAGGGCGTCCGCCGCTGCACCTCGACGTCGGCCGGGAAGTCCGGCGGCCAGGTCCGCAGCGAGAGCGACGTGAGCGGGGCGCCGGCGATGGCCTCGATCTCGTCGAGGGCGGCCGCCGCGCAGCGGGCGACCGACGCCCGGACGGCGGCGACCAGGGCGACGACCTCGTCGAGCCCCGACTCACCTCTGTCGTAGTGGATCGGCGCCGGGCTCAGCCCCGGCTCGACCAGCTCGACCCGCCGCCGGTCGACCACCGCGTGATCGGCGTCCGAGGTGACCGCGACCGCCCACCCGAAGTGGTCGACGAGCCCGAGCCGCACGCCCGCCGACGGTAGTTGCCACGGCCTGCCGATCCGGGGAAACGGTGTACGGCGGCGCCGGGGCGGGCAGCGGGCGCGGCATGCGGCTGATCCTCGTGCGGCACGGCGACGCCCACGCCGGCTTCCACGGCCCCATCGCCGGGCCGACCGGGTGCGCCGGGCTCACCGACCTCGGGCGCCGCCAGGCCGAGGCCCTCCGGGACCACCTGGCCCGCACCGGCCGGGTCCGGGCGGACGTGCTCGTCGCCAGCGTGCTCCCCCGGGCCATCGAGACGGCGTCGATCATCGCCCCCGCCCTCGGCCTGGAGATCTCCGACCGGGACTGCGGCCTGTGCGAGGTCCACACCGGCGAGGCCGACGGCGTCGACTGGTCCGAGTACAACGAGCGCTACGGCTCCTTCGACATGGAGGCCGAGCCCGACCGCCCCTTCGCCCCCGGCGGCGACAGCTGGAACAGCTTCCACGTCCGGGTCCGGGAGACGCTCGAGCGCCTCGCCCGGGACCACGACGGGAAGACGGTCGTGGCCGCCTGCCACGCCGGGGTCGTCATGGCCTCGATGCGCATCCTGCTCGGCATCGGCGACCCCGCCACCAGCGCCCACCTCCGCCCCACCAACACCGGCCTCACCGAGTGGGAGCACGACCCGGAGCGGGAGACGTGGCTGCTGCGCTCGTACAACGAGGCCGGCCACCTGATCGGAGTCAGTTGACCATCCCCCCGGAGCACACCGTCACCGCCGCCCGCGACGCCGCCCTCCGGGACGAGCTGGCCGACTGGGTCGCCGACTTCCTCGCCAGCCCGGGCAGCGACAACGCCCCGCTGGCCGAGAAGCTGAGCGACCCGCCGTGGTGGTGGATCGGACCGGTGCGGGTGCCCATCGACCGGCTCGGCCGGCTGGCCGGACCGCCGGGCCACCCGGTGCTGCAGGAGGTCGAGGACCACGAGTGGCGTGACGACGTCGACGACCTGGCCGAGATCGTCGAGGACGAGGAGCCACCGCCGGTCATCGCCACCTGGGCCGACGGCGACCTCCACCTGGAGGACGGCAACCACCGGGTCGAGGCCCTCCGCCGGGCCGGCGCCGAGGAGGCCTGGACCGTCGTCGGCTTCCCCAACCCCACCGAGCGCGACCGGTGGATCGAGGAGACCTCAGCCGGCGGGTAGCTCGACGGTCACGCTGAGCCCGCCGGTGCGGAGGGGCAGGACGGTGAGGGTGCCGTCGTGGGCCCGGCTGATGCTCTCGACGATCGCCAGGCCCAGCCCGACGCCACCGTGGTCGCCACGGGTGCGTTCGCCGCCGCGCTGGAAGGGCTCGGTCAGCGTCGTGACGAGCTGCGGGTTGACCTTGACGCCGGTGTTCTCGACGGTCAGAGCCACGGTTCCGATCCCGACGGTGGTCTCGATCCGGACCGTGCCGCCGTCCGGGAGGTTGTGGACGAGGGCGTTGTGCAGGAGGTTGGTCGCCATCTGCAGCAGCAGGGCCGGGGAGCCGAGGGTGCGGGCGACGGTCCCGGCCACCTCGACGATGACGCCCCGCTCCTCGGCGAGGGGCAGCAGGTCCTCGGCCGCCTCCTCGGCGACGAGGGACAGGTCGACCGGCTCGCGCGCGAAGGCCCGCTGGTCGGTCCGGCTGAGCAGGAGCAGCGCCTCGGTGAGCTCGATGGCCCGGGCGTTGACGGCGTGGAGCCGGTCGACCAGCTCGTCGGTGGCGCCGCCGGGGTCGCTGCGGGCCACGTCGAGCAGCGTCTGCGAGATGGCCAGCGGGGTGCGCAGCTCGTGCGAGGCGTTGGCCGCGAAGCGCTGCTGCTCGGCGACGTGGGCCTCGATGCGGGCGAGCATGGCGTCGAAGGCGTCGGCCAGCTCGCGCAGCTCGTCGTTGCGGCCCTCCAGCTCGATCCGGTGCGACAGCGAGCCGTCGGTCGCCTGGCGCGTCGCCGCGGTGATGCGGGTCAGCGGGGCGAGCATCCGGCCGGCGAGGAGCCACCCACCCAGCAGCCCGAACAGGAGCAGGCCGAGCAGGACGATGGCGGCGACCGGGGCGTAGTCGCGCAGCAGGAAGTTGGTGTTGCCGGGCACCAGGCCGCCGGTCCGGTCGATGGCGTCGTCGGGCACGAGCCGCCGGAGGAGCTCGTAGGAGTCCCGGTTCTGGCCGGCCAGCCAGGCCACGGCGAGCAGTGCGGCACCGGCGACCATCACGAAGCCGGCGTAGCTGAGCGTCAGCTTCAGCCGGACGCTCGGGCCCGGTCGCCTAGCCACCGTCGTCCTCGCCGTCGAGGCCGGTGTCGATGCGGTAGCCGACGCCCGGCACCGTGGCGATCAGCCACGGCTCGCCCAGCCGCTTGCGCAGGGCCGAGACGGTGATCCGCACCGCGTTGGTGAACGGATCCGCGTTCTCGTCCCACGCCCGCTCCAGCAGCTCCTCGGAGCTGACGACCCCGCCCTCGGCCGCCATGATGACCTCCAGGGCGGCGAACTGCTTGCGGGTCAGGGCGACGTAGCGGCCGTCGCGGAAGACCTCGCGCCGGAAGGGGTCGAGCCTCAGCCCGGCGATCTCCCGCACCGGTGGCCGGATGTGGGCCCGCCGGCGGTCGAGGGCCCGGAGCCGGAGCACCAGCTCCTGCAGCTCGAACGGCTTGGTCAGGTAGTCGTCGGCGCCCAGCCCGAAGCCCGAGGCCTTGTCGTCGAGCCGATCGGCGGCGGTCAGCATCAGGATCGGCGTGCCGGAGCCGGAGGCGACGATGCTCTCGGCCACCTCGTCGCCGGAGGGGCCGGGGATGTCGCGGTCGAGCACGGCGATGTCGTAGGTGTTGACCCGCAGCAGCTCGAGGGCGGTGTCGCCGTCGCCGGCGATGTCCGCGGCGATCGCCTCCAGCCGCAGCCCGTCGCGGATCGCCTCCGCCATGTAGGGCTCGTCCTCGACGACCAGCACGCGCACGGGACGAGGCTACGGACCGCCACATATCGTCGCCGTAACGGGATCCGCGTACGGGCGGGCAACACGCGACCCCGTTGGGTGCGGGCCATGCGCTGCACCACCGCCGCCCTCCTGGCCCTCGCCCTGCTCCTCGGGGCGTGCGGGTCGGGACCGTCCTCGACCATCGCCGCCGTCGGCACCACCGGCCACGTCCGCCCGAGCACGGCCCTCCCCGGGCTCACCACCACGACGGACGACGGGGTCGTCACCACCGCCGACGGGATCCTCCCCGACGGCGCGACCGCCTTCGACGAGCAGCACCCGGGCGTGGCCAACCTCGACCCCGACCTGCTCCGGGCCCTGCGCGGGGCGACGACCGACGCCCTCGACCACGGCATCGGGCTCGAGGTCAACAGCGGCTGGCGCTCGGCCGCGTACCAGGACCAGCTGCTGCGGGAGGCGGTCGCCGAGCACGGCTCCGAGGAGGAGGCGACCCGGTGGGTCGCCACCCCCGAGACGTCCGCCCACGTGTCCGGGGACGCGGTCGACGTCGGCCCCCCCGGCGCGGCGGCGTGGCTGGCCGGCCACGGCGCCGCCTACGGGCTGTGCCCGGTCTACGGCAACGAGCCCTGGCACTTCGAGCTGCACCCCGAGGCGGTCGGCGGGTCCTGCCCGCCCCTGTACGCCGACCCCACCGAGGACCCGAGGATGCAGCGGTGAGGGCGCCGACCCTGGAGACCCTCCCGGCGGCGATCGCCGCCAACGTCGCCCTGGCCCGGAGCCGGGTGGGCGACCGCACCGCCGTGATGGCGGTGGTCAAGGCCGACGGCTTCGGCCACGGGGCGACCGTGGTGGCCCGGGCCGCCGTCGGTGCGGGAGCGACGTGGCTGGGCACGACCGACGTCGCCGCCGCGGTCGACCTGCGCGCCGCCGGGTTCGCCGAGCCGATCCTGGCCTGGCTGCACCCGGCCGGGCTCGACGCCGACGTGGCCGGGGCCGCCTCGGCCGAGGCGATCGACGTGGCCGTGGGCTCGGTCGACGCGCTGTCGTCGCTGCTGGCGGCCGCGCCCCCTTCGCCCCTGCGGGTCCACCTGCACCTCGACACCGGCATGGCGCGGGAGGGCTGCCGGGCCGACGGGTGGGACGCCCTGGTCGACCGGGCCGCCGCCGGAGAGCGGTGCGGGACGATCCGGGTGGTCGGACTGATGGGCCACCTGGCGTGCGCCGACGAGGCCTCGCCCGCCGCCAACGCCGCAGCGGTGGACCGGCTGGGCCGGGCCCGCCGCGCCCTGGCGTCCGCCGGCCTCCGCCCCTCGCTCGTCCACCTGGCCGGCACGGCGGGGACGCTGACCGATCCGGCCACCCACCTCGACCTGGTCCGCTTCGGCGCCGGCCTGGTGGGCATCGACCCCTCGGGGACCACCGACCTGCACGGCGCGTCCCGGCTGACCGCACCCGTCGTGCACGTCTCGTCGGTGCCCGCCGGGACGCCGATCGGCTACGGCGGCACCCACGTCACCGCGGCGCCGGCGCACCTCGCCGTCCTCCCCCTCGGCTACGCCGACGGCATCCCGCGGGAGCTCTCGCCCGCCGCCGCCGTCGAGCTCGCCGGCCGGCGGTGCCCGATCGTCGGGCGGGTGTCGATGGACCAGGTCGTGGTCGACACCGGTCCCGATCGCGTCCCGCTCGGCACCCAGGCGACGGTCTTCGGGCCGGCCGGCGGGACCGCGCCGACCGTCCACGACTGGGCCCGCTGGGCCGGCACCATCGCCCACACGATCGTCACCGGCATCGGGATGCGGGTCCGGAGGGCGGTGGCATGAGCGCCCACGTGCTGGTCATCGGGGGCGGGCAGAACGCCGAGCACGACGTGTCGCTCGCCTCGGCCGCCGCCGTGGAGGCGGCCCTGCGCCGCCGCGGGTTCACCGTCAGCAGCCTCACCATCGGCTGCGACGGACGCTGGCACCGGGGCGACGAGCCCCTGGGCGACGGCGTCGTCGACTCGCTGGCCGCCGCCATGGCACTCGTGCGCCGCGCCGACGTCGTCTTCCCCGCCGTCCACGGCCCGTTCGGCGAGGACGGGACGCTGGCCGCCCTGTGCGCCCTGGCCCGCACGCCGATCGTCGGGTCCGGGCTGCGGGCCGGGGCGATCGGCATGGACAAGGCGGCGACCAAGCTCCTCGCCCGCAGCATCGGCCTCCGCACCGCGCCGGCGCGCCTCGTCACCGCGGCATCGCTCGACGACGTGGCCCTCGACGGCTGCGCGCTGCCCGTCGTCGTGAAGCCGGCATCGTCCGGGTCGAGCTACGGCGTCACCCTGGTGCGGTCGCCCGCCGACCTGGACGCCGCCCTCCGCACCGCCGCCCGCTACGACGACCGCATCCTCGTCGAGCAGGCGATCCGGGGCCGCGAGGTCGACGTCGCCGTCCTGGCCGACGCCGACGGCCGGACCTGGTCGCCCCCGGCGCTGGAGATCCACCCCGAGGGCCTGTTCGACACCGCCACCAAGTACGACGGCACCGCCCGCTTCACCGTCCCCGCCGCGTTGTCGCCCCCGGAGGCCACCGCCCTCGCCGACGCCGCCCTGCGGATGTTCGACGCCCTCGGCTGCGCCGGCGTGGCCCGCATGGACTTCTTCCTCACCGACGACGGCCCGGTCCTCAACGAGGTCAACACCATGCCCGGCCTCACCCCGGCCTCCCAGGTCCCCCGCATGTTCGCCGCCGCCGGCGTCCCCTACGACGACCTCGTCGCCCGCCTCGTCACCGCCCCGCTCCGAGGTACCGTCCGCTGACATGACCCGGCGCCGTGTCCTCCTGGTGACGGCGCTGGCCCTCGGGTTCGCCATCTTCCTGCTGGCCCCCCGCTACAACGACGCCCAGCGGGCCGACACCGCCGCCGCCTTCCGCGCCGTCGTCGAGGACGGCACCCCGTGGCGCTTCGCCGTGGCCGCCGTCCTCGACCTCGGCTTCGCCACCGCCTACGGGCTGCTGGGCATCGCGATCGGGGGGCGTTCGTGGCGGGGCCGGGCCGCCCGCCGGGTCGGCCGGGCCGCCGGCGTCGTCATCGCCCTCG
>JBQGCF010000269.1:0-13696 GCA_052038315.1 Iamia sp. | reverse complement strand
CTCGGGCCCACCGGCGCCCTTCTCGACGATCTTCGGGGCCCGGTCGGCGTACTTGGCCGGGACCCGCCCCTCGAAGGTGTGGGGCGGCTCGACGATGTGGTCGTCGACCGAGATGACGGTGTAGAGCCGCTCGGACCGGGTCGGCTCGTCGAGGAAGGTGACCTTGCGCTCCTCACCGACCTTGGCGGTGGTGAACGACAGGTCCGAGGACATCTCGTCGAGGGACTTCACGACAGGACCTCCGGCTGGTCGCGGATCAGGGAGCGGACCGAACCGGCCCAGTGCACGTCGGCGGCCCGCTCGACGAGGGACTGCTGCATGCCGACCATCACCGAGCGGCTCATCTCCAGCGGCGTGCGCCCGGTGAGCAGGACGTCGTAGGCGAGCTTGCACACCCGGTCGATCGAGGCGGCCCGGTAGGTGGCGGTGGCCAGGTCGGGCCCGCACACGATCACGCCGTGGCTGCCGAGGATGGCCGTGTTGGCGTCGCCGATGCGCTCGGCCAGCTCGGCGGCGAGCGGCGCGCTGTCGACCTCACCCGAGTACTCCTGCACCAGGCAGATGTCGTCGAGGAAGAGCGACCCGGTCTGGTGGACCAGCTCGGGCACCAGGCCCAGCGCCGCGATCAGGCTGACGTGGTACGGGTGGTTGTGGACCACGACCCGGGCGTCGGGCCGGCGCCGGTGCAGCTCGGTGTGGATGTGGATCGCCGGGGTCACGTCCCAGCGCCCGGCGACGACGGCGGCGTCCTCGTCGACCGTGCAGATGTCCGAGGCGGTGAGCTCGTCCCACCAGAGGCCCCAGGGGTTGACGAGCATGTCGGTGCCGCCCGGCCGCTGCCACGTGATGTGACCCGAGATGTTCTCGCTGAACCCGCTGCGGGCGAGGATCCGGAAGGCGCAGGCGAGGGCCTGCTCGTCGGTCAGGTCGACGCCGAGCGGCGGCGTCACGGAGGGGGCCCAGACGGACAGCCCGCCCTTGCGGGGGGTCTCGTCGGTGGGCGTGGGGGCCAGGTCCATCTAGTGGGCTCCTACAGGTGTGGACGTGGGCGCCTGGGCTTCCGCCTCCAGGCGCCGGCGGATGTCGTCCCGCAGCTCGCCCTTGGCGACCTTGGCGCCGGAGGAGCGGGGCAGCTCGTCGACCACGACCAGCCGCTCGGGGTGCCGCTCCTTGGAGACGCCGAGGGCGGTCAGGTGGGCGAGCAGGTCGGGGAGGTCGAGGGTGGCGCCGGCGATCAGCTCGACGTAGGCGCAGGCCCGCTCGCCGAAGATCGGGTCGGGCATGGCGACGACGGCGGCGTGGGCCACGGCCGGGTGGGTGGCCACGTCGGCCTCGACCTGCGGGGCGCTGATGTTCTTGCCGCCCCGGATGATGAAGTCCGAGGTGCGACCGACGACGGTGAGGTAGCCGTCGGCGTCGATCTCGCAGATGTCGCCCATCAGCATCCAGCCGTCGGGCGTCACCAGCTCGGCGTTGGCCTTCGGGTCGTCGAGGTAGCCGAGGCTGGTGGCCGGGCCCCGGCACCCGGGCTGGCCCCGGCCGGTGTCGGTCACGTCCCGGCCGCCCTCGAACAGGCGGACCTGCATCTCGGGGACGATCCGCCCGGCGGTGCGGAGCCGCTTCTCGGGCGGGTCGGCCAGCGTCGTCCCGCTGAGCAGGCCGGTCTCGTTCGACCCGTAGAACTGGAGGATCGTCGCCCCGGTGGCCTCCTCGAACTCGCGGGCCCGCTCGTAGGGCACCGCCTCGCCGCCGGTGAACATGACCCGCAGCGAGGAGAGGTCGTGCCGCTCCCGCTCGGGCGAGGCCAGCATCATGATGAACTGGGTGCTGACGCAGCAGAGCACGGTGACCCGGTGCTCCTCGATGGCGGCGAAGGCGGCCTCGGGCGAGAAGCGGGGCAGGGTGACCGTCGTGGCGCCCAGCAGCAGCGGCGTGACGTGGCTGGTCCAGAGGCCGAAGCCGAAGGGGGCGGGCACGGCGGCGAGGAAGACGTCCTCATGGGTCAGGGCGCCGTTGGCGACCGCCTGGGTGTGGAAGTAGCGCCAGCGGTCCTGGGTGTGGACGACGCACTTGGGCAGGCCGGTGGTGCCCGAGGTGGTGTTGACGAAGAAGACGTCGCCCGGGCCGAGGCGGGCCGGCTCACCGGCGGGGACGCGGGGCCGGGCCTCGGCCTCGACCACCGGGTGGGCGGCGGGACCCGACACCACGGCGACGAGCGGCCGCACGTCGTGGGCCATGGCATCCAGCACGTCGGCGAGAGCATCGGCCCGACCGGCATCGGTGACGATCACCGCCGGGCGGGTGCGGTCGAGGGCGGTGGCCACCTCGCGACGACCGGCCCGGGCCCCGACGCCGACGACGGTCGCCCCGACGTGCTCGGCGGCCAGGTAGGCGACGTGGACGGTGGCCCCGTCGTCGAGCCACACCGCCACCCGGCTGCCGGCGCCCACGCCGAGGCGGACCAGGTCGGCGGCCAGCGCCTCGGTGGCGGCCAGCAGCTCGGCCCACGTCAGCGTCTCGGCGCCGGCGTGGGCCGTCGCCTGCGGGGTGGCCCGGGCGTGGGCGCGGACCGCGTCGAGGACGGTCTCCTCGCTCCACCAACCGGCGGCCCGGTAGGCGTCGGCCTCGTCGGGGGTGGCGGCGATGCGTCGCTGTGGCGTGTCCTGCGGCACAGCAAATCTTTTAGAAGATTTGAGGATGACGTGTCAAGGACGTCACATCGATCTACGATGCGCCGCCGTGAGCAGGAGGGACCCGTGAGCGACTCGACGACGCGCCCGTCGGTGCGCTTCGC
The DNA here is from genome assembly GCA_052038315.1 of Iamia sp. GTDB lineage: Bacteria > Actinomycetota > Acidimicrobiia > Acidimicrobiales > Iamiaceae > Iamia. The sequence goes on along the minus strand of JBQGCF010000269.1, from coordinate 10,902 downwards.
CCGGCTGGCCGAGCAGGTGGCCGACGACCTGAGGCGGCGCATCCTCCTCGGCGACCTGGCCGACGGCACCGCCCTCCCGGTCGAGGAGCACCTCCGGGAGCAGTACCCGGTCAGCAAGCCGACCCTGCGCGAGGCGATGCGGGTGCTGGAGGCCGAGGGGCTGGTGTCGGTCCGGCGGGGCAGCATCGGCGGCGCCGTCGTGCACCGGCCGCAGTCCGCCAACGTCGCCTACACCCTCGGGCTGGTGCTGTCGTCGCAGCGGGTGGCGCTCGACGAGGTGGGCGCCGCCCTGCGAGAGGTCGAGCCGGCCTGCGCCGCCGCCTGTGCCGAGCGGGCCGACCGGGACGAGGTCGTCGTCCCGGTGCTGCGCCAGCTGCAGGCCGAGGCCATCGAGGTCGTCGACGACCTGGTCGCGGTGACCACCTCCAGCCGCCGGTTCCACGAGGCGATCGTCGACCTGTGCGGCAACAGCCCGCTCCGGATCCTGGCCGGCGCCCTCGAGGCGCTGTGGTCGACCCACGAGAGCGACTGGGCCCACCGGGTCGCCGACGGGGCCGAGATCCCCCGGGAGGAGCGGCTCGAGGCCCTCGACGAGCACGCCCGGCTGATCGACCTGATCGCCACCGGCGACGCCGACGGGGCCCGGCGCCTGTCCGCCACCCACCTGGTGACGTCGCAGACCTACCCCCAGGGCCGCGACGCCAGCCCGCTCGTCGACCCCGACGCCGTGCGCCGCTCCTTCGTCGCCGGCATCGACGCCGCCAGCGCCGGCGTCGCCCCCGCCCGGAGGCGCTAGCCCGTCCCGGAACCCCTGGTCAGGGGTCGATCCAGAGGGTGCCGTTCATCATGCTGGCGTGGGGCTCGCACTCGAAGGGGTGGGCGCCGGCCTTGGTCGCCTCGTAGACGAGGGTCTGGGTCACCGGACCGGGCTCGACGTCGGTCTTGCCGCTGCCCGACGGCCCCGAGATGGCCAGGTTGTGGGCCACCGCGTTGTCCCGGTTGTCGACGGTGAAGGTGATCGTCGTGCCGACGGGCGCCCGGAAGCACTCGGTGTCCCAGCGCAAATTCTCGGCCACGATCGTGGCCTTGCCGTCCTCGATGCGGGTGCAGTCGGCGGGGGCCGAGGTGGGTCCGTCGTCGCCGCCGCAGCCGGCCGCCGCGGCGGCCAGCACGAGCAGGAGGAGGACGGGTCGGAGCAGGCGGCGGCGCACGGCCCGGGAACGTACAGAGGCCCGGGTGGCGCGGGCACCTCGGAAGGTGGATGTCACAGGGACCTGGTCGCTTGCTGCCGGCCGGCAGTTCCCACCCCTCCCGGGGGGATCGCCGGTAGGCTCCGAGGCCGTGGCCCCGTATCGCGCACCCGAGTACCACCCCGCCTTCGAGGAGTACTGCGAGGCGATCTTCGAGCTCAACGAGGACGACGTCGACGTCATCCAGGCCCGCATCGCCGAGCGCCTCGAGGTGTCCCGGCCGGCCGTGTCGGAGATGATCCGCAAGCTCGAGTCCGAGGGCCTGGTCGAGGTCGACGGGCGCATCACCCTGACCAGCGACGGGATGAAGCTGGCCGAGTCGGTCGTGCGTCGCCACCGCCTGGCCGAGCGCTTCCTGACCGACGTGCTCAAGCTCTCCTGGGCCGAGGCCCACAAGGAGGCGGGCAAGTGGGAGCACGTCATCTCCCAGAACGTCGAGACGGCGATGATCCAGCTGCTCGGCGACCCCACCACCTGCCCCCACGGCAACCCGATCCCCGGCGCCGACTACACCGCCCCGGCCTCCTCCCCGCTCGGCGAGCTCGAGGTCGGCTCGGCCTTCACCGTGAACCGCATCCCCGAGGAGCTCGAGTTCGCCCCCGGGATGCTCGAGTTCCTGGAGTCGGCCGACATCCTCCCGGGCCGCACCGGCGTCGTCACCGCGGCCTCGCCCGACGGCACCACCACGGTCGAGATCGGCGGCGCCCACGTGGGCATCGGCGCCTTCGCCAGCGCCCGCATCCTCGTCGTCACCTGAGCCTGCGCCCGCCGGGCGGGCGTCGTTCATCGACCCGCAACATCGGGGACACGGCCGTGTGAGGTGACGGCGGGAGGCTGCTCGGATCGGCACCCACGTCGCCCTCGAGCACCGCACCACCTACCGGTTCGCCCGGCCGGTCACCCTCGCGCCCCACGTGGTGCGGCTCCGCCCCGCGCCCCACACCCGGACGCCGGTCCTGGCCTACTCGCTCACGGTCACCCCGACCGACCACTTCGTGAGCTGGCAGCAGGACCCGTTCGGCAACCACCTGGCCCGGCTGGTCTTCCCCGAGCGGACCGACGAGCTGACCGTGGTCGTCGACCTGATCGCCGACATGACGGTGATCAACCCCTTCGACTTCTTCCTCGACGACGAGGCCGAGCACGTCCCCTTCGCCTACGAGCCGGTGCTGGCCCGGGACCTGGTGCCGTACCTGGTCACCGATCCCGGTGGGCCGCGGTTCGACGCCGTGGTGGAGGACCTGCGCAAGCGGCGCGACGACGGGCCCGGCACCACGGACTTCGTGGCCGACGTCAACCGGCGCATCCAGGCCGAGGTCGCCTACTCGATCCGCATGGAGGCCGGCGTCCAGGAGCCCGAGCACACCCTGGAGCGGGGCATCGGCTCGTGCCGGGACTCGGCCTGGCTGCTCGTCCAGGTGCTGCGCCACCTCGGCCTGGCCGCCCGCTTCGTGTCCGGCTACCTGGTCCAGCTGGTCGCCGACCTGCCCGCCCTCGACGGTCCCAGCGGGCCGACCGAGGACTTCACCGACCTCCACGCCTGGGCCGAGGTGTTCCTGCCCGGCGCCGGCTGGGTCGGCCTCGACCCGACCTCCGGGCTGTTCGCCGGCGAGGGCCACATCCCGCTGGCCGGCACCCCCGAGCCGTCCTCGGCCGCCCCCATCACCGGCGCCACCGAGGTGGTCGAGGTCGAGATGGGGTTCAGCAACCGGGTCACCCGGGTGCACGAGGACCCACGGGTCACCAAGCCGTACCGGGAATCGCAGTGGCAGGCCGTCCAGGCCCTCGGCCGGGCCGTCGACGAGCGGCTGGTCGCCGGGGACGTGCGGCTGACGATGGGCGGCGAGCCGACGTTCGTGTCGATCGACGACATGGAGTCGCCGCAGTGGACCGTCGCCGCCGACGGGCCCGACAAGCGCCGCCTGGCCGCCGACCTCACCTGGCGGCTGCGGGAGCGGTGGGCGCCCGGCGGCATCGTCCAGCACGGCCAGGGCAAGTGGTACCCGGGCGAGCCCCTCCCCCGCTGGCACATCGGGCTGGCCTGGCGCGCCGACGGCGAGCCGCTGTGGCGGGACCGCACCCTCCTGGCCGACCCCAACCCGCAGCCCCCGCCGACCCCCGACCAGCCCGACGTCGAGGCCGTGGCCCACGGCATCGCCGAGCGGCTGGGCGTGGGCGCCGAGGCGGTGCTGCCCGCCTACGAGGACCCGCTCCTCGCCCTGGCCGCCGAGGCCGCCCTCCCCGCCGGGCCGCCCCCGGAGGTCGACCTCGACCCGGCCGATCCCCGCCTCACCGACCCTGCCGCCCGGGCCCGCCTCGTCGCCGCCCTCGACAGCATCGATCCCGTCGGCTGGGTGCTGCCCCTCGCCCCCGACCCGGACCGGCGGCGCCGGGACGACGAGCCGACGCGGTGGGTGTCGGCCCCCTGGCACCTGCGGCGCGGCCAGCTCGTCCTGCTCCCCGGCGACTCGCCGATCGGCCTGCGGCTGCCCCTCGCCTCGCTCGCCTGGCACCCCGCCGCCCCGCCGCCCGACCGCTCCCCCTTCGAGCCCCGCCAACCCCTCCTCCCCAGAGCCGCCTACACCAGCCCCGCCCCCGAGTTCGCAGGTGGGGGTGGGGGATGTGCCGCCGACGGCGCTGGCGGTGGAGGCCCGGGGCGGGCGGGCGCACGTCTTCCTGCCGCCGCTGACCCACCTGGAGGACCTGGTCGCCCTGCTCGCGGCGATCGAGGAGACGGCCGCCGACCTGCAGCAGCCGGTGGTGCTGGAGGGCTACCCGCCGCCGTCGGACCCCCGGCTGCGGAGCCTGGCGGTGACGCCGGACCCCGGCGTGATCGAGGTCAACGTCATGCCCACGGCGAGCTGGGAGGAGCTGGAGCGGACCACGACCGAGCTGTACGCCGAGGCCCGGGCGACCCGGCTGGGCACCGAGACCTTCGACCTCGACGGCACCCACTCGGGCACCGGTGGCGGCAACCACCTCACCCTCGGCGGCCCGACCGCGGCCGACAGCCCGCTGCTGCGCCGGCCCGACCTGGTCCGGTCGATCATCGGCTTCTGGCAGGGCCACCCCTCGCTGTCGTACCTGTTCTCGGGCCGCTTCGTGGGCCCGACCAGCCAGGCACCCCGGATCGACGAGGGCCGGGACAGCGCCCTGCACGAGCTGGAGATCTCCTTCTCCGAGATGGCGCGGCTGGGACCCGACGTCTCGCCGTGGATGGTCGACCGCCTGCTGCGCAACCTCCTGGTCGACGTCACCGGCAACACCCACCGGGCCGAGCTGTGCATCGACAAGCTGTTCAGCCCGGACTCCGAGCGGGGCCGGCTCGGGCTGCTGGAGATGCGGGGCTTCGAGAGGCCCCCGCACCCGCAGATGGCGCTGGTCCAGGCCCTCCTGGTGCGGGCCCTGGTCGCCCGCTTCTGGGAGACGCCGTGGACCGAGCCGCTCGTCCGCTGGGGCACCGAGCTGCACGATCGCTTCCTGCTGCCGCACTGGGTCGAGGCCGACATCGGGGCGGTGATCGCCGACCTGCAGGCGCACGGCATCGCCTTCGACCCGGCGTGGATCGATCCGTTCCTGGAGATGCGGTTCCCCCGCATCGGGACGGTGGTGGCCGGCGACGTGGAGCTCGAGCTGCGGGGCGCCATCGAGCCGTGGGACGTCCTCGGCGAGGAGGCCACCGGCACCGGCACCTCCCGCTACGTCGACTCGTCGGTCGAGCGCATCCAGGTCGGCGTCACCGGCCTCGTCCCCGGTCGGCAGCTCGTCACGTGCAACGGCATCCCCGTCCCGCTCCACAGCACGGCGACCCGGGGGCTCCTCGTGGCGGGGGTCCGCTACCGGGCCTGGTCGCCGCCGTCGGCCCTGCACCCGACGATCGGGATCCACGCACCGCTGACCTTCGACGTCGTCGACCTCGCCCTCGGCCGCTCGCTCGGCGGCTGCCGCCACCACGTCGTCCACCCCGGCGGCCGGGGCTACGAGCGCTTCCCGGTCAACGCCAACGAGGCCGAGGCCCGCCGGGCGAGCCGCTTCGAGGAGATCGGCCACAGCGCCGGGCCGATCGACGTCACCGCCCTGCGGCTGCCGACCCCGGGGCCGGCGCAGGACTACCCTCGCACGCTCGACCTCCGGCGGATCCCGGGCGCCGGCCGGGTGCCCCCCACCGCCTGAGCGTCGGCCGCCGAACGATGACGACCACGCCCCCCTCACCCGTGCTGCCGCGCTACGACGCCATGCGGACGCCGAGCGGCGAGGTGCGGGGCCCGTGGACGCGGGTGGCCTCGTCGCTCGACGAGCTGGGCCTGGACGAGCTGAGGGAGCGGCGGCACGAGTCGGACCGGCTGCTCGACGAGGACGGCGTCACCTTCGACGGGACCGGCACCGAGCCCCTCCGGCGCTGGGCCCTCGACCCCGTCCCCGCCCTGCTGACCAGCGAAGAGTGGGGGGCGATCGAGCGGGGCATCGTCGAGCGCACCGACCTCCTGAACCTGCTGCTCGCCGACCTCTACGGGCCCCGCCACCTCCTCCGCCAGGGCGTGCTCCCGGCCGAGCTGGTCTTCGGCGACCCGGCCTTCCTCCGCCCCTGCGACGGCATCGCCCTCGAGGGGCCGGTCCAGCTGGTCACCGCCGCCTTCGACCTGGCCCGCGGCCCCGACGGCGAGCACCTCGTGCTGACCCACCGGGCCCAGGCCCCGGCCGGCGCCGGCTACGCCCTCCAGAACCGGGAGGTGACGTCGCGGGTCTTCCCCAGCCTCTACCGGGACAGCGAGGTCCACCGGCTGGCGCCGTTCTTCCGGTCGCTCCGCACCGCCCTGGTCGCCGCCGCCCCGCCCGAGGTCGACGACCCCCGCATCGTCGTCCTCTCCCCCGGCCCTCTCGCCGGCACCGCCTTCGAGCACGCCCTGCTGGCCCGGCACCTCGGCTACACGCTCGTCGAGGGGGCCGACCTGACGGTGCGCCGGGGCCGGGTCTGGCTGCGGTCGCTCGGTCGGCACGAGCCGGTCCACGTGATCCTGCGCCGCCTCGACCCCGAGTGGTGCGACCCGGTCGAGCTCCGGCCGGACTCGCAGCTGGGCGTGCCCGGGCTGGTCGAGGCGTGCCGCCGCGGGACGGTGTCGGTGGTCAACCCGCTGGGCTCGGGCGTGCTGGAGAACCCGGGGCTGGTGCCGTTCCTCCCCGACGTGGCCCGGGCCCTGCTCGGCCACGACCTGCACCTGCGGTCGGCCGAGGCGTGGTGGTGCGGCGACGACACCGCCCGGTCCCACGTCGTGACCCACCTCGACGACATGGTGGTGCGCCAGGTGGGGCGGCGGCCCGACGGTCGCATCCCGCCGCCGATCGAGGGCGCCCTGCTGTCCGAGGCCGAGCGGGCCGCGCTGCGCACGCGCATCGAGGCCGACCCCGGTCGCTGGACCGGCACCGAGCGGGTCGAGCTGGGGTCGACGCCGACGCTGACCGATCGGGGCCTGGTCGCCCGGGCCAGCGTCCTGCGCACGTTCACGGTGGCCCGCGGCGACTCCTACGCGGCGATGCCCGGCGGCCTCACCCGGGTGCTGCCCGACCAGGCCGCCCGCGTCACCCCGCACACGGCGCTGACCGCCAAGGACACCTGGGTCCTGGCGTCGGAGCCCGAGCGGCTCACCGGGTTCTGGCTGCAGGCCGGTCCCGCGGTCGAGGCGGTCACGCCCGAGGGCTCGATGTCGTCCCGGGCGGCCGAGAACCTCTTCTGGTTCGGGCGCTACGCCGAGCGGGCCGAGACGCTGATCCGCCTGCTGCGCGTCGTCGGCGATCGCCGCAACGACTTCCAGCACGGCTCCAACCCGGCCGGCCGGGCGTCGCTGGCGGTCCTGCTCCACGCGCTGTCGTCGGTCACCGAGACGGCGCCGGGCTACGACGACCCCGGTCCGGCGCCGGGCGAGCTGCCGTCGGCGGCCGAGTCGGGCGACGAGCTGCGGTCGCTGGTGATCGACGTCGACCGGCCCGGCACCCTCGCCTTCTCGGCCCGGCGCCTCGTCGACGCCGCTCAGACCGTGCGCGACCAGCTGTCCAGCGACACCTGGCCGCTCCTCACCACGCTCGACCACGAGCTGCTCGGGCCGGCGGCGTCGACCTACCCGCGGGGCGTGGGCCGCTCGACCCTCGGCCGGGCGCTGCAGTCGCTGATGGCGCTGTCGGGGCTGACCGCCGAGAGCATGGTGCGCGACCCCGGCTGGTACTTCATGGAGGCCGGCCGGCGGCTGGAGCGGGGCGTCGGCCTGGCCCTGCTGCTGCGGGCGACGGTCACCACGGCCCGGGACACGGCCGCCGACTCGCTCGTGCTGGAGTCGGTCCTCACCGCCACCGAGAGCATCATCACCTACCGGCGCCGCTACCGGTCGCACGCCCAGCTCGAGACGCTGCTCGACCTCCTCGTCCTCGACCCCGGCAACCCCCGCTCGCTGGCCCACCAGGTCACGCTCCTCGGCCACGCCGTCGACGCCCTGCCCGACCGCTCGGGGGACGGGCGCCTCTCGCCGGCGGCCCGGATCGTCCTGGAGACGCGGACCGCGGTGCGGGTCGCCGACACCCGGGCCCTCGCCGGGACCGACGCGGTCGACGGTCGCGACCGGCCCGCCCTGGCCGCCTTCCTCGACGGCCAGATCACCGGCCTCCGCCGGGCCGCCGAGGCGATCAGCACCGCCCACTTCACCCCGATCCTCCCCCAGCGCCCCCTCGTCCCGGCCCCGACCCGATGAGCGTCTACCGGATCACGCACCGGACCGAGTACCGGTACGAGGAGGAGGTCACCGCGTCGTACGGCCAGACGCACCTCCTCCCCCGGGCCGCCCCGGGCCAGGAGCCGCAGGACGCGACGGTGTCCTTCTGGCCCGTCCCCGACGACCGCCGCACCCGGACCGACTTCCACGGCAACCGCTGCGTCGGCTTCTCGATCCTCGCCCCCCACACCACGCTCACCATCGAGGCGACCAGCACGATCGAGGTCAGCGGGCCCCCGCCCCCGACCCTCGCCGCCGACATGCCGTGGGAGGTCGCCCGGGACGAGGTCCGGCGGGCCACCGACGCCACCGGGCTGGCCGCCCGGGAGATGGCGCTGGCGTCGCCCCGGGTCGCCCTGTCGGCCGCGGTGCGGGAGTACGCGGCGCCGTCGTTCGCCGCCGGCCGGCCGTTGCTCGACGCAGTGGTCGACCTCTCGCACCGGATCCACACCGACTTCGACTACGAGCCGGGGGCGACCGACGTCGGCACGACGGTCGACGAGGCGCTGGCGGCGCGGAAGGGCGTCTGCCAGGACTTCGCCCACCTGGCCATCGCCTGTGTGCGGGCCCAGGGGCTGGCCGCCCGCTACGTCAGCGGCTACCTCGAGACGACGCCGCCGCCCGGCCAGGCCCGGCTGGAGGGCGCCGACGCCACCCACGCCTGGCTGGCCGTGCACCTCCCCGGCGACGGCTGGGTCGGCGTCGACCCGACCAACGACGTCCTCGCCGGCGACCGCCACGTCACCACCGCCTGGGGACGGGACTACGGCGACGTCCCGCCCGTCGAGGGGATCATCTTCACCGACGGGACGTCACACACGATGCAGGTGGCGGTCGACGTGGTTCGGCTCCCCACCGAGCGGGCAGCGACGCCGCCTTGAAGCCCTACGAATGCGGCCGCTGCGGCCACCTCCTCGACATCGCCGACGCCAGCTGCCCGCGGTGCGGCGCGCCCCTCGGCTTCGCCCTGCCCGTCGACGACATCCTCGTGCTCGACTCGCCCGAGGGCGATGGCTGGGTGCGCTGCGCGTCGCACCCGCTGATCGGCTGCACGTGGCTGATCCGCCCCGACGACGGGCCGCGCTGCGAGTCGTGCCGGCTCACCCGCACCGTCCCCGGCGACGACGACCCCGACGACCACGCCAACCTCGTCGTCATCGAGCAGGCCAAGCGGCGCCTGGTCGTGCAGCTGACCGCCCTCGGCCTGCCGATCGTCGACCGGGGCACCGACCCCGAGGCCGGGCTGGCGTTCGACCTCAAGTCGACCCGCTACGAGCCGGTCACGATCGGCCACGCCGACGGCGTCATCACCATCGACCTGGCCGAGAGCGACGACGCCCACCGGGAGATGCTGCGGGCCCAGCTCGACGAGCCCTACCGCACGGTGCTCGGCCACCTCCGCCACGAGATCGGCCACTACTACTGGGGCGTGCTGGTCGACGCCGCCGGCCGCCACGAGTCGTTCCGGGCGCTGTTCGGCGACGAGACCGAGTCGTACCAGGACGCCCTGGACCGCCACTACTCGCAGGGCGCCGAGCCAGGGTGGCACGAGCGCTGGGTCAGCGCCTACGCCACCATGCACCCCTGGGAGGACTGGGCCGAGACCTTCGCCCACTACCTCCACATCCGGGACACCCTCGACACCGCCGGCGCCTTCGGCATGGCGCTGGCCGGGCCGTCGGAGGGGACCGCCGAGCTGGCGGTGGTGGCCGACGGCGACGTCGACGACGAGACCTTCTGGACCGTCGCCCGGGACTGGACCGCCCTCGCCACCGCCCTCAACGCGGTCAACCGCAGCATGGGCCACGCCGACCTCTACCCCTTCGCCCTCACCCCCGCCGTCATCAAGAAACTCACCTACGTCCACGACCTCGTGAGAGGCGTCGAACCCGAGGCCACCCCGTAGCGGCGTCGAGCGCAACGGCAGCCGGACCGAGTCAGGATCGGGTCGCAAGAATCGCAACGACGTGGTTCGCCGGAGACACCACTGAACCTTGTACGCGATCTACCCCTGAGAGGTAGATCGCGTACAAGGTTCGGAGCGGGGCAGACCCCGCCGAGTGTGCGGACACCGACGCTGGCCGCGACCAGCGGACACGACGCCGGGACGGATGCGAGCCGGGACCGACGACGCCGACAGGGCAGTGCGAGCCGCCCGGCGAGCGCCAGGATCCCCGAGCGGTCAGGCGTCGAGGGCTTCGAGGAGCTGCTCCTCGTCGGGGGGTGGGCCCTCGGCGAGGACGGTGGGGGCGCCGGGGACGACCCGGACCCAGGCCGGCGAGCCGGTCGCCAGGCCGAGGCCGGCGAACTCGGTGCGGGTCAGGGTGACGAGGACGACCTGGTCGGCGGTCCGCACGTCGACCCGCACCTCGAAGCCGACCCGGGTGATCCGCTCGACCGTGCCGGACACGACGTAGCCCTTGTCGAGCACGCCGGGGTTGGCCGACGACAGGACGAGGTCGTGGGGCCGGACGAGGTGGTCGCCGAGCTGCGTCACCGGGCCGAGGAAGCGCATCACGAAGTCGTTGGCGGGAGCGTCGTAGAGGTCGTCGGGCGGACCGATCTGCTCGATGCGGCCGTCGTTGATGACGACGATCTCGTCGGCCACCTCCAGCGCCTCCTCCTGGTCGTGGGTGACGAACACGGTGGTGACGTGGACCTCGTCGTGGAGGCGCCGCAGCCAGTCCCGCAGCTCCTTGCGGACCTTGGCGTCGAGGGCGCCGAAGGGCTCGTCGAGCAGCAGCACCTTGGGCTCGACGGCGAGGGCCCGGGCCAGGGCCATGCGCTGGCGCTGGCCGCCGGAGAGCTGGGCCGGGAGGCGGTCGGCGAACTGCTCCAGGTGGACCAGCTCGAGCAGCTCCTGGACCCGCGCCTTGATCTCGGCCTTGGGCCGC
>JBQGCF010000268.1:0-54571 GCA_052038315.1 Iamia sp. | reverse complement strand
GAAGGTGTCCTCGGGGATGGCGATGTGGCAGCCGGCGGCCCGGCCCACGGTCATCTCGGCGGTGAGGGGGAAGGTGCGGCCCCGTTGGGCGGCCGGCTCGACGACGGTGAGCTGCGTCGGGACCTTCTTGGCCTGGCGCTTCGACAGGTTGGGCGGGGCGGCCGCCGCCGGCGCTCCCGTGTAGCCGCCCCCGCCGGCCGGCGCCCGTTCGACGGCGCGGGGCGGGTTGAGCTCGACCCACACGGCCCGCAGCACCCGGAAGAAGAACAGGTAGAGGAGGGCCAGCAAGACGAACTTCAGGACGGTGAGCAGCTCGTCGGACATGACAGCGGGGGAGGTTACCGGTCGACCCCCACCCCGTCGGTCCGAGGGGTGGGTGGGCACTCCCCGGGAGGAGCGCCCCGACCAGCGGTCAGCTGGCCTCGAACCAGATCCGGGTGTTGCCGAAGCTGATCTCGTTGCCGTCCTCGAGCGGCTGGATCGACACCCGGATGCCGTCGACCCGGGACCCGTTGGTCGAGCCCAGGTCGACCAGGACCCAGCCCGACCCGGCGGGCCGGATCTCGGCGTGGTTGCGGCTGACGTTGGGGTCGGACAGGACGATGGTGGACTCGGCCCGGCGGCCGATCGTGATCACGCTCTCGCCGAGGGGGATGCGGTCACCGGTGGGGAGCACGAGCGAGCCGGCCCCGGCGCCGCCCTTGCCCTCGCGGAGCCGACCGTTGACCTGGCAGGTCCCGGCCCGGAGGTTGCTCGGCTCGAAGGTCACCTCGACCGGGCCGAGGAACGAGTAGCCCTCGTCGCGGGCGTGCTCGCGGGCGGCGTCGGCCAGCTCGCGCAGCAGGCTGTCGGCGATCTCGGCGAAGGCGGCGTGGTCCTCGGCGCTCAGGTAGACGACGAAGGAGTTGGGCACGACCGTGCGGCCCCGCACGTCGATCGAGCGGCTGGTGTCCATCTCCCGGACAAGACGGCGCCCGATCTCGACCGGCCGGAGCCCCGAGCGGAACACGCGCGAGAAGGTGCCCTCGACGGCCTGCTCCAGCCGGCGTTCGAACCCCTTCAAGCTCACGGTCGCCTCACGGGCAGCAAAGATAACGGCACGATCGGCCCCGCTCCCCGGCAACGGGGAGGGCAACCCGTGCGTGATGATGGCGAGGTGCCCGCCGATCGCCCCACCCCCGTGGCCGAGGGGGAGCGGAGGGTCGTCGTCGACGCCCTGCGGGCGGTGGCCCTGCTCGGCATCGTCGTGGTCAACGTGGCCGCCTACCGGCGGGGGGTCGGCCCGACCCTGTCCGCCGCCGGGGGCGCCGTCGGTGGCGACGTCACCCCGCTGACCGTCGGGCTGGCCGCCCTCACCGAGGGCCGCTTCTACCCGCTGTTCTCGTTCCTGTTCGGCTGGGGCTTCGCCGTCCAGGACGCCCGGGCCCGGGCCCGGGACCGCTCGGTCACCGGGCCGTGGCTGCGGCGGTGCGCCGTGCTGTTCGCCCTCGGGCTGGTGCACGCCACGTTCCTCTTCGACGGCGACATCCTCCTGGCCTACGCCGTCCTGGCCGTGCCCCTCCTGCTCGTCCGGAGGGTGCCGCCGGGGTGGCTGGCGGCCCTGGGCGCCGGGCTGATCGTGGTCCAGTGCCTCTTCACCACCGCCCTGGTGGCGCTGTCGGCGGCAGTCACGATCGAGGCCGGCAGCGGCACGACCATCGCGGAGGTCCGGGCCGAGGAGCGGGCCGACCTGGCCGCCGACGCCGCGGTCTACTCCGACGGCTCGTTCGCCGACGTCGTCCGGCTCCGCACCCACGACCTGGTCCTCGACGAGGTCCTCGGCCACCTCACCCTCGGCGGCACCGTGCTGGGGATGATGCTGCTCGGCGTGGCCGCGGCCCGGGTCGGGTGGGTCGACCCCCGGCGCTGGCCGGCGTGGGTGCGCCGGGCGATGGTGCCGGCCTGGGCGGCGGGGCTGGCCCTGTCGGCCCCGGTGGCCTGGCTGGGCGGCGAGATCGCCCTCGGCACCGACGACCCCGGCGAGGCCGCCCTCTGGTGGCTCGGCTACGCCCTGCTCGGCCCGGTGGTGGCGCTGGGCTGGGCCGGGGTGGTCCTGCTGTGGTCGCGGACGTCGCTCGGCGGCCGGCTGCTCGGCTGGATCGCCCCGGCCGGGCGGATGTCGCTGACCCTGTACCTGTCCCAGTCGCTCGTCGCCTCGCTCGTGTTCACCGGCTACGGCCTGGGCTGGGGCGACGACGTCGGCATCGGCGGCGCCCTGGCCCTGGCCGCCGGGCTGTGGGCGGTCCAGGTCGTGGTGGCCCGGCTCTGGTTCGGGGCCTTCGCCATCGGCCCGCTCGAGGCGGTGACCCGCGCCGTGGCCTATCTCCGTTGGCCCGACCTGCGCCGCCGGGGGTAACGTCGGCCCTTCCACTCGGGCGAGTGGCGGAATTGGCAGACGCGCTGGATTCAGGTTCCAGTGTCCGAAAGGACGTGGGGGTTCAAGTCCCCCCTCGCCCACCAGAGGCCCCGGCTCGTGCCGGGGCTTCTTCGCGTTCGGGGAGAACGCGAGGGGGGTGCAACGTGGGGGTCGGTAGGCATCGGGGGAGCGCCGCCCACGAAGGAGCCCTGCCATGCCGACCCGAGCCCTGCGGGGCGCCGTGCTGATCGTCGCCTCCGTCGCGTCCGTCCTCTCGCTGGCGGCGCCGGCGGCGGCGACGCACCACCTCCAGACCTTCCAGATGCACTCCGGTCGGATCGGGGTCGGTGGGCTCGACCTCGACACGCCGGGGACGGGGATCCCCGGCTGCCCTCCGGCGGAGACGACGCTCACCACCACTCTCGACGACGTCGCAGGGACCGCGACTGTGAGCTTCGACAGCACGTTGCCGTTCGTCATCGTGATGGCCCCCAACCAGCTGGAGATCAGCGGTTCCGGTCACGGCACCTACAACCCCGTCACCCGTCAGGCCAACGTCACTCTCAGCCTGACCGTCGCGGTCCGGGCCGTCGCTGCCGCGCCGGATTGCACGCCCGGTGCCCTCAGGTGCAGCGGCGCGGCCCACATGAACGTGACCGTCCAGCTCCCGGCGGGCAGCCCCCCGGTCCCGGCGGGTGGGGCGGTGCACGCCAGCTCGACGACGGGGCAGATCCTCTTCTTCACGCCGCTGTGCCCGTTCCCGTACAACCTGTTCGTGAGGCCGGGGGCGGCGCTGAGCCTGTCGGCCAACCCCAACGTCACCCCGCCCCAGCCCGGGGCCCACCTCACTCCCGTGTGATCCCGGCCTCCGACACCCGTGGTGTGACGGAGGGCACTAATCTCACGGGTTCTCGTCGCACCAACCGGAGCACCCCATGGACCCGTCTCGCCGCCGCCTCGTCTCCTCCTCCGCCGCTGCTGTCGGAGCGCTCGGCCTGGGCGTCCTCGGCGCGCCGGCCGGTGCCGCCGTCGGTCGGGGCGGCTTCGTCCTCGGCCGGCAGGTCCCCACCACCACCCCCGGTCTCGAGGGCGACATCTGGCTCGACGTGCCGGTGTACTCCGGGGGCGAGGTCGAGGGGGGCGTGATCCGGCGGGCGACCTCCCTGCTGGTCCCGTGGTCCTACACCCAGACCGACGCGCCGGCCGACGACCGGGCCATCGGCACCGCGGTGTCGGTCGACTGGCAGGCCACCCTGCTCGACAACACGGCCTGGGTCGGGCCCCGGGCCCAGACCGGCTTCTTCGGGCCCCGGGGCGTGTTCCACATCGAGGGCGAGGTCCGCTACGGCAACAACATGAGCCGGGTCAACCTCACGCCGATCGCCTACGGCAACCAGCTCTTCGTCTCCAACACCGACGGGGCGAACCGCACGGTGACCCCGGGCTGGGGCTTCATGAACGCGCCGTGGTTCCTCGCCCGCGACGGGCGGACCCTGACCCTCGAGCGCAACGACACCGCCAACGGGATGGGTGGCTTCGTCGACAACCAGCTCTACGCCGTCGACCCCGAGGCCCCCGGCGGCACCATCGACGGCGCGACCAACGGCTACGAGGCCCACTCCTTCGTGGTCCGCACCTTCGTCACCGAGGGCGTGCACCTGGCCGGCGTCGTCGGCTTCGACATGTGCGACGTCAACGGGATCGAGGGCCACCTGCTCCCGGGCCCCGTGCCCGCGGTGGGCCAGATCGACCGCACCGTCGGGGTGCGGGTGGCCCACCTGTCCCGGGGCGGGACCTTCGGCGTGGGCGTCGAGAACGGGTCCCGGACGATCAACCCGCCGCAGGTCGCCGTGGTCGACGCGACCGGCGACGGCCTCCGCACCGATGCCACCGTCGTCGTGGTCGACAACGCCACCGGGTCGGCCATCGCCCTCACCTCGACGACCGCCCTGCCGGCCGGCGAGGACGGCCAGGTCGTCACCCTGGTCGGGTCGGGCACCGCCGCGGTCACCGTCCCCGGCACCGACGAGCTGGCCGGGTCCACGTTGGCCGGCGAGACCCGCACCATCGCCCCCGGCGACGCCCTCGACCTGGTCTGGCACGACGACGCCTGGCGACCCCGGGCCCCGCTCGCCCAGCGGGGACGGCACGGCTCGATCGTGGCCAGCGTGGGCGGGGCGGTGGCCCACGGCTCGCCCAGCCTGACCTTCAGCCGCACCGGCGTCGCCCACCCGACCCTCGTGCTGGGCCACTACCTGGGGGCGCCCGTCGTGGTCCTGGGCACCGGCAGCGCGGCTCCCGACGCGGCCCTGATCCGGGCCGGCGCCGGCGCGCTGGGCGTGGGCGGTTCGCCCTCCGGCGGGGTGGTCGAGGCCGGCATCCGGCGTCCGATCAACGCCCAGACCGGCACCGCCTACACCGTGGCCGCCACCGACCGGGCCGTCACCATCGTCCGGGACAACGCCGCCGCCTCGACCCAGACCTGGCCCCGGGACAGCGCCGCCGCCGACCTGGCGATCGGGACGGAGGTGCCGGTGTGCAACCGGGGAGCCGGTGCGATCACCCACCAGGCCGGGGCCGGGGCCACCGTCATCGTCGCCGGGCCCCAGCCGGCCGCCACCCGCTGGGTCGGGGTGAAGGTCGCGGCCGACACCTGGCTGGTCGGCTGACGGCCGTGGGCCCCGGGCTCAGGGGGTGCAGGCGGTGTCCTCGACGTGGACGGTGCGGAGGGTGGCGTCGAGGCCGCGGTCGTAGCCGCCGAGGACCGAGTCGGTGGTGAGGAGGTCGAAGACGCCGTCCTCGGCCACCTTGTAGTCGGCCGCGCCGCCGAGCAGCGTGCCGTAGAAGCGCTCGTCGGTGGGCGACTCGTAGAGCAGCTCGGGCCGGTCCCAGGTGATGCCGTCGTCGGAGGTGGCGACGACGGTCTGCTGGTCGCCGCCGGGGAGCTGGGTGGAGAACGTCATGACCACCTCGTCGGTGCAGTCGCTCCAGACGACGTCGGGGAAGCGGGCACGGACGTGGGCCAGGGCGGCCAGGGCGGTGGAGTCGCCCTCGATGCCGGGCTCGGAGAAGGTGCCCTCGTGGTGCTTGGCGAAGGTGGGCGGCGTGTAGCCGGTCTCGTCCCGGTCGTCGGCCGCGGCGACGAGGTCGGCCAGCGACCCACGGGCGACGCGGACGCCGTTGCCGTCACCGGCGGTCCAGTCGGTGAAGTAGACGTCGACGGCGTCGCCGTGGCGGCGGAACGCGCCCCCGCCCACCTCGATCGAGAGGTCCGGGTCGGTCGACGCCTCCCAGGTGGCGTGGTCCATGTGCGGGGTGACGATCAGCCCGAGGTCGCGGAGCGCCTGGGTGGCCTCGTCCCAGTAGGCCACACCGATGGAGCCGTAGAAGCGGCCGTCCGGCGGGTCGGTGCGGTGGTGGACGTAGAAGACGAAGGTGTGGCCGCTGACCGGGTCGATCAGCACCGGCCCGCCCATGGCGCTCGCGCCGGGCACGACCATGTCGGTGATCGCCATCGAGGGCACGTCGACCGCGGTGGCGAACGGGTGGGTCGCCGTCCCGGCGGTGACGCCCACGCCGCCACCGTTGGGGGCGACGAAGCGGAAGCCCCCGCCGCCGATCGGGACCCGGCCCACCTGGCCGTCGGGGAACCAGCGCACGCCGGTCCCGCCGGCCGCCTCGAGCTGGGCGTGCGATGCGACCTCGACATCGCTGACGACGTCGAACCGCTCGGTCGGTTCCAACACCAGGTCGGGGTGGGGCGGGATGGTCGTCGCCAGCTCGGTGGAGGGTGCGGACGGCTGCCCGGCGGCGTTGAGCGCCGTCACCCGCAGCCGCACCGGGAGCCCGGTGGCCAGCAGCGGGCGGGCCGTGCGCAGCTCGCGGGCCATGGTCGGGGCCGTGGAGGCGGGGTCGCCGATGCGCGCCCACGTGAGCGGGCCGCCGGCGTCGACGGCCGCCTCGACGAGGAAGTCGGTCACCGGGCTGGCGGTGTCGTCCTGCTCCCAGGACACCACCAGCTCGTCCTCGGTGAGGTCGAGGTCGACGTCGGTGGGGCTGCTGGGCACCGCGGTCCGGCAACCCTCGGCCGCCGACGTCTCGTCGGTGACGGTGGTGCTGAGCAGCTCGTGGTCGGACCACACGCCCGCTGACAGCCCCACCTCCGAGCTGGTCGAGAGCAGCGTGAACGTCGACCCGGTGATGACCTTCGGGTCGGCCAGGCTCGTCCCCACGATGGTGTTGTAGAGCCGCTCGTGGTGCAGCTCCTCGAAGAGCAGGGCCTGCGGGGCCCACGTCACGCCGTCGACCGAGGTGGTGATCCCCGTGCGCCGGATGCCGTCGAAGTAGATCCCGTAGGTCATGACGTAGCGGTCACGGCAGTCGTCGCGGGCGATGTCCATGAAGGCCATGCCGGGCTCGTCGTACACGGGCGTCGGGGTGCCGCCCCGCCCGGGCTCGTCGAACGCGCCGTCGGCCAGCTTGTGGAACGCCGGCGGCTGGTACCCGGGCTCGCCCCGCTGGTCGATGGCGGTGCGCACCGCGGCGAGGGGGGCCCGGGCGACCGACGCACCGACGTGCGGCAGGCCGCTCTCGGCGTGGTCGGTGAAGTACAGGTACACGTAGCCGTCGCGCACGATGACCGCGCCCCCGCCCAGCTCGGCGAAGGGCTGCTCGGGCTCGGGCATGGCGTCCCAGGCGGCGTGGGCCAGGTCGGGCTCGACCACCAGGCCGAGGTCGTGGTAGCGCCCACCGGCCGGGGCCCCGGTGTCGGGGACCCAGACGGCCAGGCCGAGCGCGGAGTAGAACTGGTGGCCGGTCTCGTCCTGGCGCTCGTGGTGGTACACGAGCACCTGGGCGCCGGTCTCGGGGTCGACGAACACGGGCCCGCCTGCCGCGTAGCTGCCCGTCGTGATCGGGTCCTGGATCTGCATCCCGAGGTCGAGCAGGCCGGCCGCCGGGTCGGTCACGTCGCCCTCGGTGATGGCGATGCTCGGCCCGTTGGCGGCCACGAAGCGGGCGGTCGACCCGGTCGAGGGGACGATGCCGATCGTGCCGTCGGCCCAGGCCCAGAGGTTCTTGCTCAGGTGGGTCTTGCCGAGCAGCTCGGCGTGGTCGTAGACCGTCGTCGCCGCGCTGGTGCCGAACTCCGTCGTCACCACGTAGGTGCCGGGGATGGTGAGCGGGTACGGCGCCGACGCCGGTCCGTCCACCGCCCCCGAGCCCACCGGCACCACCCGCAGGTCGACCTCGACGGCCAACGGCACCTCGGGGGCCGGGGTCTCGAACGATCGCTCGGTGGCCCCCACGCTGCCCACCGGCTCCCAGGCCAGCCCGCCGCCGAGGTCGATCCACGCCTCGATGCGGAACCCGTCCAGCTCGGTGTCGTCACCGCCGTAGACCCACGTGAGGGTGATGACGTCGTCGACGACGGCGCCGTCCAGCCCGGTCGGGGCCACGACCACCGCCCCCGCCGGCGGCGATCCCACCACCAGCGCGACCAGTGCCACCACGGCCGCGACGGCACGCCGCGACCCGCTCCACCCCCCACGTCCCATCCCCGCACCGTACCCACCGACCCGCCCCGCTGCCGGCGCGGCGGCGGGGTCAGGGGGTGGCGGCGTCGAGGGCCCGGCGGACGCCGGGGACGATGTCGGCGAGGGCGACGTCCTCGCTCGCCATGGTGGCGCGGGTGCGGACCTCGACGATGCCCTCGGACAGGCGCCGGCCGACGATCACGCTGACGGGGACGCCGATCAGCTCGGCGTCCTTCATCTTCACGCCGGGCGACTCGCGCCGGTCGTCGAGCAGGACGCGGAGGCCGGCGGCCGAGAGGGCGGCGCCGAGGTCCTCGCCGGCGGCGACCCGCTCGTCGTCCTTGCCGGCGACCACGACGTGGACGTCGGCGGGGGCGACCGACGGGGGCCAGACGATGCCCTTGTCGTCGTGGTGCTGCTCGACGATGGTGGCGACGGCCCGGGAGACGCCGATGCCGTAGGAGCCCATGGTGACGGTGCGGTTCACGCCGTCCTTGTCGGCCATGGTCAGCCCGAAGGCCTCGCTGTACTTGGTGCCCAGCTGGAAGACGTGGCCGATCTCGATGCCCTGGCGGACCCGCAGGGGCTCCCCGCAGACCGGGCAGGGGTCGCCGGCGCGGACCTCGGTGGCCCGGATCTCGCCGTCGGGCGTGAAGTCGCGGCCCCGCACGACGTGGGCGGCGTGCTCGCCGGGGCGGTTGGCGCCGGTGACCCACTCGGTGCCCACGGCCACCAGCGGATCGACGAGGTAGCGGATGCCGGTGGCGCTCTCGCCGCCGAGCACGCCCGGGCCGATGTAGCCCTTGACCAGGGCCGGCGTGGCGGCGAAGTCGGCCTCGGTGAAGGGCCGCACCGTGGCCGGCGACAGCTGGGCCTCGATCCGCTTGGTGTCGACCTCGCGATCGCCGGGCACGCCGACGGCGAGCGGCTCGGTGGTGCCGTCGGGCTGCTCGAGCACGACGAGCACGTTCTTCAGCGTGTGCGCCGCGGTCCAGGTGTCGCTCCCGGCGGGTGGCGCGGACCCGTCGGCGTTGAGCCGGTCGACGAGCGTCACGATGGTGGGGGTGTCGGGCGTGTCCAGCACCTGCAGGGCCGGGACCTCGCCCTCGGGCGCGACGGGGGCACGGGTCTCGACCGCCTCGACGTTGGCGGCGTACCCGCAGGCCGCGCAGTCGACGAAGTCGTCCTCGCCGGCCTCGCTGGGGGCGAGGAACTCCTCGCTGGCGCTGCCGCCCATGGCCCCGGACATGGCCGACACCGGGATGGCCTCGATCCCGAGACGGCGGAAGATCTCGATGTAGGCGTCGCGGTGCTTCCCGTAGGCCACCGCCAACCCGTCCTCGTCGAGGTCGAAGGAGTACGAGTCCTTCATGACGAACTCGCGGCCGCGGAGGATGCCGGCGCGGGGCCGGACCTCGTCCCGGAACTTGGTCTGGATCTGGTACAGCGCGACGGGGAAGTCGCGGTGGGACTTGGCCTCGCCCTTCACCAGCGTGGTGAAGATCTCCTCGTGGGTCGGGCCCAGCAGGTTGTCGACGCCGCGCCGGTCCTGGAGCCGGAACAGCGACGGGCCGTACTCGGTCCACCGCCCCGTCTTCTCGTAGGGCTCCTTGGGGAGCAGCGCCGGGAGCAGGACCTCCTGGGCCCCGATCCGGTCCATCTCCTCCCGCACGACGGCCTCGATCCGGCGCAGGACCACCAGCCCCAGCGGCAGCCAGGAGAAGACGCCGGGGCTCACCCGGCGGACGTAGCCGGCCCGGACCAGGAGCCGGTGGCTCGCCACCTCGGCGTCGGCGGGATCGTCCCGGAGGGTGCGGGCGAAGAGATGGGACATGCGGAGCACCGGACGAGCGTACAAAGGGTGCCCCCGCCGGAGCCCGCCGATCAGATCAGCCCGTGGCCGGCCAGGGCGTCGAGGGCCCGGCCGAGGTGCTCGGGCGTGAGCTCGACCTGGCGCCGTGCCGCGGCGGGCTCGTCGGCGGCGCCGTACTTCCAGCGGACCTGGCCGGTGGCCGGGTCGACGCCCATGTTGCGGTCCTTGGTCGCCGGACCCCGCAGCACGAGCGAGACCGTGCCCGGGTCGGCCGTGAAGCAGTGCAGGGTCGAGTCGCCCAGGGCGTAGCTCGACCCCGTCGCCTCGTGGCGCACCGTCAACAGCCGCAGGGCGGACGGGTCGGGGGCGGTGGGGTCGATGTCCGCCTCCGAGCCCCACACCTCGTGCCGGTACCCGCCGTGGAGGATGCGGCTGGCGAACGCCCAGCGATGGCTGTGGGGTCGGTCGCGGTAGCCGGGCTGGAAGATGTGGAGCCGCAGGCGGAAGCCGGTCGGGTCGTCGTGGAGCACCACCTTGTCGGCCCATGGCAGGTGCTCGCCGAGGTCGAGCAGCCGCCGGTCCCCGGTGGCGTCCCGCACCAGCGCCCCGAGCACGCCGTCGCCGGTGGCGACGGCCTCGAGGAGGGGCAGCCCGACCTCGCCCACGGCGGCCACGTCACCCCAGTCCAGGGTGCGCAGGGGGGCGAAGAGGTCGGTCACCACGACGGGACGACGGGCGCCGCCGACCAGTCGACGGCGAGCAGGTTCGGGTGGTCGTGGGTGACGGCGTCGCCGACGATGGCGGCCACGTCGGGGTCCTGACCGGCGGCCACGCGGAGCACGCACCCGAACCACGGGGTCACGTCGTCGGGGTCGGCGAACATGCGGGCGAGGTCGTCGCCGTCGGCCCAGCAGACCTCGTCGACCTCGGCGGGGGCCGGGGCCAACCCGGCTCCGAGGTCCGCCACGAAGACGTCGTCGACCTCGTGCTCGACGAGCGAACCGGTGGGGTCGTCGGCCCGGTAGGTGAAGGTGCCGGCCAGCTCCAGCCGTCGGAGCGTCGCCCCCAGCTCGGTGCCGAGGCAGCGAGCTGCGGCGGCGGCCGCCGGCTCGCCCGGCAGGGGGTGGGTGCAGGAGGTGTTCGACCACCGCCGGCCGAAGTGGTACTTCGCGGCGGCGCGCCGCTGCACGAGGACGCGGCCCCCGGCTCGGTCCACCGCCACCACCGACACGGCCCGGTGCAACCGCCCCGGCGCCACGTGGGCGGCCAGCTTCTCGCAGGTGCCGGCGTCGCCGCCCTCGTGCACGAGCACGACCTCGATCATGGGTCGTCGTCCCTCCCGAGCTGCGGCGACGACCGTCCCCGGCGGACGGGGACCCGCATCCCTCCGAGGGCGACCGTACCAAGGGGTGGCGCGTTTGAAAATGTTCAATTTCTCTATTGCAAACTTTCTCGGACATGTGTGACACTCGCCTCGAAGTGCGGAGGAGGGGAGCGGGAGTGAAGGTTGAACCGCGTCGTCGACCCATCGACGACGGACTGGACGACGGGCCGGACGGCCGTCAGGTGGTGCTCGTGCTGGGGCCGCCGGCGGGGGGGAAGGGGACGCAGTCGTTGCTGCTCGGCACCCGTCTGGGGTTGCCGGCGGTCTCGGTCGGGGCCCTGATCCGGGAGGAGCTGGCCGACGAGAGCGCCATCGGGACGGTGCTGGCCCGCTCGCCCCTGACCGCCGAGGGCTACCCGGAGGAGCTGGTCTTCGGCCTGCTCGTGCGCCGCCTCTCGGAGCCCGACTGCGTCCGGGGCGTGGTGCTCGACGGCTTCCCGCGATCGGTCGGCGAGGCATCGGTCCTGCTGTCGACGCTCGTCCGCCCGGACGATCTCTGCACCGCCCTCCACCTCGACCTGGACGAGGACGAGATCCTCCGCCGGGCCCGGGAGCGGACCCGGTGCGAGCGCTGCGGCACGGCGGGGCTCGAGCCCGCAGGACCGTGCCGGACCTGCGGCGCCGCCGGCGCCGCCCGCAGCGACGACGTCGACCCCGCCTTCGTGCGGGAGCGGGTGCACGCCTACACCCACAGCCGCGACGACGTCCTGGCCGCCCTGCGGCACCGCTTCGCGGTCCACGAGCTCCCCGTCGCCGGCCCCGAGGAGACCTTCGCGGTCGCCGTCGCGGCGGTGCCCAGCACCGCCGCCGGGGCCCGGACGCCGGCGCCGCCGCCCCGCCCGGTGGCCGGCGCCACCGGCCTGCAGACGGTCATCAGCGGCTCGTACCGCCGCCACCTGGGCCCGATCTACGCCCTGCGCGACGAGCTGGCCCGCAACGGCATCGGGGTGCTGTCGCCGGTCGGCGACCACGCCGTCAACCCCGGTGACGAGTTCGTCATCCTCGACGCCGACCCGGTGGAGGACCCCCGGCTCCTGCAGGACTCGGTGTTCGCCAAGCTCCGCCAGTCGTCGTTCCTGGTGCTGGCCAACGTCGACGGCCACCTGGGCACGGCCGCGGCCATGGAGGTCGGCTTCGCCCTGTCGCTCGGGCTCCAGGTCCTGACGGTCGAGCCGGTGGCCGACCCCAACCTGGCGCCCTACACCCGGTGGCTGCCCGAGGCCTTCCCCGGTGTCGACCTGGCCGGGGTCACCTCGTGATCGGCGAACGGCTCGCGCCCCACGCCGCCGACACCGCCCCGGCCGTGCTCCGCCAGCGCCTGCGGCGCGACGGGGTCGTGCTCCTCACCGGCCTGCTGGAGCGCGACGAGGTGATCGCCTGCCGCGAGGCCGTGCGGGCCGTGCTCCGCGACGAGGGGTGGGTCGACGAGGACCTGGCTCCGGTCGGCCCGGTGCACCGGATCGGGAGCCCGGGCTTCCACCGCTGCATCGAGCGGGTGATGGCCGAGGAGCGGCTCCACCAGCTGGCCCAGAGCCCGCACCTCGTGGACCTGGCGTCCGCCCTCCTCGGCGGACCGGCCTTCGCCCACCCGCGGAAGATGGTCCGGATCTCGTACCCGACCACCGTCTGCCCGCAGGACCGCATCCCGCCCCACCAGGACGCCTTCTACGTGCGGGGCGAGGCCGACACGCTGACGTTCTGGATCCCCTTCGCCGACCTGCCCGTGGGGACCGGTGGGCTCCAGGTCGCCGAGGGATCGCACCACGACGGCCTGTACCCCGTGGCCCCCAACGACGAGGGCCGGTTCCAGTGCAGCGCCACCGACCTCCCGGAGGGAGGCATGCGGTGGAGCGGGGCCGACTACGCCATGGGCGACGTCCTCGTGTTCCACTCGCTCACCGTCCACGGGAGCGGCGTCAACGTCGGTGGGGCGATGCGGCTCTCGATGGACTGCCGGTACTCGCGTGCTGCGGGCCACGTGAACGCCGAGCAGCTGCTCCCGCCGTACCACCCCGACGTCGCCGCCTGGGACGAGCTGTCCGACGGCTGGTCGGACCCGGACCGCTTCCGGGTGCCGCCGGAGCTCCTGATCGACGACCCGGCCGTGTCGATCGAGACCGTCCTGGCCCGGCCGAGCACGCTCTCGTGAGCGCGCCCTCACCGGTCGGCCCGGCCGCCGTCGCCGCCGAGTACCGCCGCTACCACCGCTCGGGCGTGATGAGCCGCCTGGCCCTCGCCGCCCACGGCGCCGACCACCGCGGCCAGACGAGCAGCGCCACCCTCGCCGAGGTCGAGCGGGCCGTCGGGGAGGCGGGGGTCGGGCCGGGGGCCCGGATCCTCGACGCCGGGTGCGGCAACGGCTGCTTCGCCGTCCCCCTGGCCCTCGCCGGGCACGCCGTCCACGGCATCGACATCTCCGACGAGCTGGTCGCGGCGGCGGGGGCGACGGCCGCCGCCGCCGGTGTCGGGGCGCGGTGCCGCTTCACCGCCGGGGACTTCGCCGCCGTCGACGGCATCGAGCCGGTCGACCTCGTCCTGGCCGTCGGCAGCCTCTACTGGGGGCCCGACCTCGACCGCGTCGTCGGGGCCTGGCGCCGGCTCCTGCGCCCGGGGGGCGCCATCGTCGTCATGGCCAACCTGCAGAGCGCCCCGCTCGACGACGTCCAGCGCCGGGCGGTGGGGCAGACCTCGTTCATCCCCGCCGATCGCCTCGTCGCCGGGCTCGAGGCCGCCGGGCTGGAGGTGCACCAGCGCGACGAGACCGCCACCTACGCGGTCTGGTGCGACCGGTGGTGCGCGGCCATGGACGTCCACGCCGAGGAGATGGTGGAGGAGCTGGGGGCGGCCGCGGCCGCGGCCATCGTGACCCGCTTCCGCACCTACCGGCACCTCGCCCACGAGCGGATCGTGCGCCGGATGGTGCTGGTGGGGGTGACCCCGTGACCGCCGTCGACGACGGGGGCCGGCCCGCGACCGACCCGTCCGACCTGGCCGAGCGGGTCTGGCTCAAGAGCCGCCTCCTCACCGAGGGCTGCTCGTTCGGCGACGACTTCGCCCCGCCGGTCGGCATCCACGGCAAGAAGATCCACCTCTACGCCCACTCGCCCGAGGCCCGGGCCTCGGCGGTGCCCGACGACATCGTCCTCGGCGGCCCGGACAGCCCGACGGCCGCCCGGGTCCGGTACCGCGCCGGCGCACCCCTGCACGTCGCGGTGGTCGATGGCCGCCACGTCCTCCGCGACCTGGCCACCGACCAGAGCTGGGACGTCTCCTTCCTGCCCCTCGCCGCCTTCACCGGGCACGACTGCGGTGGGGTCACCGTCGACGCGGTCTGCTCGTTCCTGGGGCGCGACGTGCTCGGCGTGGTGCCCAGCAACCACTGCTTCTACTTCCGCACCGGTGACGAGTGCCGGTTCTGCGAGATCCAGGCGACGCACGCGACCGACGTCGAGTACCCGCAGACCGCCAAGCGGCGCAACGTGGTCGCCGAGGCGATCACCGCTGCCCTCGACGTCGAGCCCCGCATCGGCCACCTGGCGATCACCACCGGCAACGTCAAGGACTACGACCACACGGCGCGGATGCTCGCCGACCTGGTCCACCGGGTCGCCGACCGGCTGGAGCGCAGCCCGGTCGAGGACGTCCTGGCCACGCTCATGCCCCCGGACGACCTGGGCCTGATGGGCGAGCTGCGGACCGCCGGCTTCACCAAGATCTACTTCTCGCTGGAGATCTTCGACCCGAGGCTGTTCGAGGTGATCTGCCCCGGCAAGGCGGCCTACGGCTACGACCGCATGCTGGCCGCGCTCGACGCCGCCCTCGACGTGTTCGGGCCGGGCAACGTGTACACGAACTTCGTCTACGGCATCCAGTCGCTCGACGGCGTCGACGGCGGTCGGCGGATCGACCCGGCCCGCGAGGCCGAGGTGGCCCTGGAGGCCACCGACGCCATGCTCGCCCGCCAGGTGATCCCGGCCTTCACGCTGTACCACCACGCCGGCGCCAACCCGATCGGTCCGGTCGACCTCGACGCCGCGACGGTGCACGCCTTCGCCTGCGAGTGGGGTCGGCGGGTTGACGCCGCGGGCCTGGTCCCGCCGCACCGCTCCGGGGTCCTGTTCGGGCTCGGGAGCCTCACCAACACGCTGTTCAACGACGGCTACGCGCTCGCCCGTGCGGGTGCGGCTCGACGAGGTCCCCGTCGGGGGGACGAGGAGGAATCACGGTGATCGGTACCTATGCAGCCCTGGCGGCGGTGTCCTTCGGCCTGGGCATCGCGGCCAAGTACGCGGACTTCATGAACGAACACGGGATGAAGGAGCCCTTCCGCGGCGCCGCCTTCCTGTCCGGGCTGGCCTGGGGCCTGTTCGGCATCGGGATGATCGTCGTGTCGCCCCTCGCCGGGCTGACCTACGTGGCCCACGTCCTCTACTGGTTCGAGCGGGTCAAGCTCGAGTACCCGAACCACGCCCTGGCCGGCGTGCTGATGGTCCTCGGCGCCTTCGCCTTCGAGGGCCAGTTCTTCGCCGACCACGCCGGCGAGCTGGTGGCCGTGTTCCTCGGCTACCTCGTCACCGGGATCATCCAGACCAAGGTGCGCGAGCGCTACCCCGCCACCACCGCCTTCTGGCGGCTGCGGCTCCGGATCTACCTCGTGCCGATCGTGTACTGCATCTACAGCGGCAGCATCGAGCCGGCCATCGCCACCGGGTTCGGCATGATCGCCTGCGAGTGGGTCACCCACGCCCACCGCTACCTGCAGGACGTCGACGTCCGCACCGAGCCGCAGCCGGCGGGGGCCTGACCCCCGATGCCGGTGCTCCTGCCCGACCCGTGTTCGCTCGTCGACCACACGATCGACGCCCCCTTCTGCGGGGGCGTCGCCGTGTGGCACGACGACCGGCTCGTGTTCACGCTCGGCAAGGCCAAGGACCGCACGGTCCTGGACGACGGCCGGACGGTCGTCCCGCTCTGCTGGGTCGGGGGCGGGCAGGAGCTCGGTGAGACGATCGTGGAGTGCGCGGCGCGGGAGGGCGCCGAGGAGCTGGCCGGGCCGGTACGGCTCCTCGACGCCGGACCGACCCACTGGTTCGAGGACGGCCGGCCGATCGACGGCACCGCCGTGGTGGACCGGCCCCGGCCGCTGGTGGTCGAGGTCCGCAGCAGCGACGGCGCGCCGTACCAGCCGGGCCTGCCCGCCGGGCCGCACGTCTGGGTCGCCCTGTACGCGGCGACCACCGTCGCGGGGCCGGCGCCGGGTGACGTGCCCGGCCTCGTCGGGCTGGGTCGGGCCGACCTCGAGGAGGCCCGGGTCGGGCTGGCGTGGGCGGAGTGCGTCGGGCGAGGGCTGCCGATCGGAGCGACCGAGGCGTTGCCCGACGAGACCGTCCTCCGGATCCGCCCCGGCGGTCCCGAGCAGCTGCTCGTCGACCTCTGGGCCCGGGGCGTCATCGCCCCGCCGCGGGCCGGCGCCCGTGAGGGGGCGGCGTGAGCGCGCACCAGCTGATGGTCCAGGGCGTCAGCGCCAACGCCGGCAAGAGCATCGTCACCGGGGCTCTGTGCCGCTGGTTCCGCAACGCCGGCCACCGCGTGGCCCCGTTCAAGCCGCTGCTCGTGGTGCAGAGCCCGATCGAGGTGGACGGCCACCGGACCGACACCCGGTTCGCCTTCTGCGCCCGGGCCGCCGGCGTCCCGGTGAGCCCGCTGGTCAACCCGATCCAGCTCGTGCCCGTGGCCCGGGACCGCTTCGACCGGATCCTGTCGCCCGCCCTCCTCCGGTTCCCCGAGGGCGACACCGTCGAGATGCCCCTGCTGGCGGTGGACACGCCCGCCTTCGCCGAGGTCGACGCGGCGGTGCGGGAGCGGATCTGGGCCACCGTCGCCGACCACCTCGAGCGTCTGCGCCGGGCCTACGACGTGGTGATCGTCGAGGGTGCGGGCTCGCCGACGGACCTCGGGCCGGACGACATCACCAACCACCGCATCCCCACCACGACCCGCACGACGACGGTCCTGGTGGGCAAGCTCTCGGCGGGCGGGGCCGCCAGCGGCCTGGTCGGCACCCTCGCCCTCCTGGACCCCGAGGTCCGGGCGACGGTGTGCGGCTTCGTCCTCAACGACCTCATCGGGGCCAGGGCCACGGCCCGGGCCATGGCTGCGGCGCTGGAGGACCGGACCGGGCTCCCGTGCCTGGGGCTCTTCCCGAACCTGTGGGCCGAGGCCCCCTGGTCCGACCAGGAGGAGGAGCTCGAGGGGCTGGCCGGGCTGGTGGAGCGCGAGCTGCGGACCGACCTCCTGCTCCCGCCGGTGCGCCAGCCGGTCGAGGGGGCCTGACCGCGGTGCTGCCCGTCCTCGTGCGCCAGCGCGGCTTCGCCGTCCTCGAGCGGCTCCGGCCCGGCTCGACCAACGTGGGGGCGACGCTGACCCTCCCGGCGACGACGACGGCGACCGACCTCGCCGACCTGGCCGCGGTCCTGGTCGAGCGGCACGATGCCCTCCGGATGAAGGTCTCCGGGGTCGCCGGGGTGGAGGTGCGCGACCCGGGGGCACTCGACCGCGGCCCGGTCGAGGAGGTGGCCGACCCCGCCGACCTCGTCCGCCGCGGGACCGGGCTGCTCTACGGCGGCGGCCCGAACCTGGGCCTGCTCTGGGCCGGTGGGCCCGACGGGGTCGAGGTCCGCGTCGAGATCCCCCACTTCGTCACCGACGCCTGGTCCCAGGGGATCGTCGTCCGCGACCTGGTCGAGCTGGCCGGGGCGGGCGACCTGGCACCGTCCGCGGGGTTCTCCGGCTGCGTCCCCGCCATCGCGGCCCGCGAGGAGGTCGCCACCCGCGCCCCGGACCTCGGGTACTGGCAACGCCAGCTCGACCGGCCGGCGCAGCGCCCCCTCCCACCGGAGCGCCTCGACGACGGCGGCGCCGGGATCGTCACGGTTCGCCTGCCGGCGCGGCCGACGCCCGTCGAGCACTCGCCCTTCACCGCCGCCCTGGAGCGGCTGGCGATGGCGGCCCGGGCCCTCGTCGGCTGGGAGGGCCTGACCGTCTCGGTGCCGGTCGCCGGACGCTGGCGGCGGGATCAGGACGACGTGGTCGGGCTGTTCACCGAGGTGGTCTCCGTCCACGTCGCCGCCCACCCCGAGCTGCACCCGCCCGACCTCGGCGCGGCCGGCGCCCTGCTGCGGGCCCAGGTGCGGGTCCAGTCCCCGGCCGAGATCCTCGTCCCCACCCTCGGGGCCGAGGCCGGTCGCCTGCTCGGCACCCCGCCCGGTCGCCCGCACGTCGTCGCCCGTCACAACGACGTGGGGACCCGCTCGCCGGGCGGGCGCGGGGCCGTCGGCCACCACGCCGACGGCGCCGTGTTCGGGTTCGGCTTCGACCTGCTCGTCGACTTCGTCGACGACGGGACCGGCGCGACCGGCGGGACCCTGCACCTCCAGCACGCCGCCGGCCTGGGCGGCTTCGCCCGCGCCCTGGCCGCCGAGGTCGGCGACCCCGCACCCACCGCTCCCCAGGAGGAGGCCCCATGACGACGGCACCCGAGACATCGATCCGTGACCTCATCGACGACCTGCAGGTCCTGCCCGTCCGCACCGCCGATGTGGCGGCGACCGACGACCTGTTCGACCTCGGGTTGACGTCGCTCTCGCTCGTGACCCTGCTCGTGGCCCTCGAGGAGGTCCTGGGCGTCGTGCTGCCGGACGACCTCCTCCAGCGCGAGTCGTTCCGGACGATCGCGAGCATCCAGGCCACGGTCGGCCGGGCCTCCCCCACGACGCCCTGAGCCCCTGTCACCCACCCGCCCCACCGAGGAGCCCACTGCCATGTCCCGCCCCGCCGCCGAGGTCCGATCCATCCTCGAGCAGTACCTGTCCCGTCTACCGGAGGACGTCCCCGCCCCGCTCTCGCTCAGCCTCGAGGTGGCGGCGTTGCAGGGCGACGACGAGATCGAGGACGTCGTGCGGGACTGGCCCGCCGGGGTCGAGGACGCCGAACCCGGCTCGGTGATGTGGCGCGACGTCGAGGACCTGGTCGCGGTGCTGGCCGGCGACCTGCTGCTCGACGCCGTCGGCTACGCAGGCCGGCTCACGGCCCACTGCTCCACCGATGCCCGGGAGCTCGTCCTCTGGCAGATGGCGGAGCCCGGCCTCGACCCGGCGCTGGCCCCGTGGGCCGAGATCGCCGCCCTCTGGCGGGCCAGCCGGGACGGGGCCGACCGGGACGTGCGCCGGGCCCTGGACGCCGTCGGGCTGGAGCGCATCGAGCGCCGGCGCATGGAGGCGATGGTCCAGGCCTCGACGCTGACCCCCCGGCCGGGCCGGGCCGGCACGACGGTCCGCTACACGTGGGCCCAGGACGACGTCTCCTTCGCCGTCGCCTACGACGACGCCGGGGTCGCCCACGGCACGTGGGGTCCGGGCGGCGACGCCGGCCTGGAGCTGGTCTGGCTGTCGAGCACCGCCTACCTCCGGGAGCTGGCCGGGGCCCTGACCCTGGAGCAGGCGGTCATGGGCGGGTTGTACGACATCCGGGGCGACCTGGAGCTGGCCGGCGGTGCGGACAGCAAGAACTTCCGGTTCTGGTGACCGGGCTCGTGCCGCCCGTGGCCGCGCCCTTCGCCGCCCTCGACCGGATCCTCGACGCCGGACGCCCGGATGGCCGGGTGGTGCTGGAGGACGAGACGCAGGCCCTCGACCGCACGGCGCTGGCCGGGCGGGTCACCGACCTGGCCGGGCTGCTGGTCGCCGCCGGCCTCCGCCCGGGGGACCGGGCCCTCCTCCACGCGGCGCCGTCGGCCGCCGCCGTCTGCGCCCTCCTGGCCGTCGCCCGGGCCGGGGCGACCGCCGTGCCCCTGGCCGCCGACGCCATCGCCCGCCACGCCGTCGAGCGCCTGGACGCGGCCCGGCCCGCGGTGGTCGTCGTCGACACCGGGACCGGTGGCTACGACGAGACGGCCCGGGTCCGGGTCCGGGACCGGGCCGCGGCCCTCCGGTGCCCGATCGTCGACCTGGCCGGTGACGACGGGCCGGTGGCGGGCGGGCCCGGCGGCGGCGGAGCGGTCGCGCCCGCCGGCCCCCCGCTGGGCCTCTTCACGTCGGGGTCGACCGGCGCCCCGAAGGGGATCCCGATCGGGGCGGCGGCCATCGACCACTTCGTCGGGTGGCTGACCGCCGCCATCGCCCTGGGCGAGGACGACACCGTCGTGGGCGTGGCCCCGCTGACGTTCGACCTCAGCCTCTTCGACGTCTTCGGCACGCTGTCGGTCGGCGGCCGACTCGTCGTGGCGGACCGGGCCGACGTCGTCTTCCCCCGCCGGCTGCTACGCCGGCTCGCCACCGCCCAGGCCACCGTCCTCTACACGGTGCCGACCCAGCTGGTCGGGCTGCTGGCCCAGCCCGGCTTCGCCGCGGACCAGCTCCCGCTGCGGGCGATCCTGTTCGCCGGCGAGGAGCTCCCCGTCGAGCAGGCCCGGTCGCTCCGGAGCCGGTTCCCGCACGCCCGGTTGCTCAACCTCTTCGGCCCCACCGAGACCAACGTCTGCCTCGTCCACGAGGTCGGCGACGCCACCGCCCTGGCGCGCCTGGCCGCCCTCCCGATCGGCCGCCCGGTGCCAGGGACGGAGTGCCGCATCCGGCCCGTCGGCTTGACCGGGCAGCCCGCCGGGATCGGCGAGCTGGAGGTGCGGGGGCCCTCGGTGATGCCGGGCTACTGGGGCTCCGGGACCGGTCCCGGCACCGCTGTGGTCGACGGCTGGTACGCCACCGGCGATCTGGTGTCCCTCGGCCCCGACGGGGAGCACCGCTTCCACGGGCGCCGGGATCGGCAGCTCAAGATCGACGGCCTGCGGATCGAGCCGGCCGAGGTCGAGGGTCGGATCAACGCCCTCTCCGGCGTCCGTCGCTCGGCCGTGGTGGCCGGGCCCGGCCCGACCGGCCGCCCGGCCCTGGTCTGCTTCGTCGAACCGGTCGACGGGGCCGAGCCGGTGGTGACGGACATGGTGCGGGCCCTCCGGGACGACCTCCCGGCCCACCTCGTGCCCCGTCGGATCGAGGTCCTGCCGGTCCTCCCGACGACGGCGTCGGGCAAGATCGACCGGGCTGCCCTGGCGGCGCGGCTCGTCCTGGACGGGGGGAGCGACCGGTGACGACCTTCGTCGAGGACGTCTGCGCCGCGCTGGCCGCGGCCGACGCCGCTGCCGTCCGCGCCCAGGAGCAGGCGGGCGCCGCCCCTGCCGCGCTCATCCAGGCCTTCCGGGACCACGGGGTGCTGGCGCCCCCGGCGGCGGTGCCCGCCCCCCAGCTGGTCGAGGCCGTCTCCCGTGCCGCCGAGACGTCCGGTTCGTTCGGTCTCGTCTACGCCATGCACCTCGCCCTCGTCGGCCTGCTCGACCACCTCGGCGCCGACGCCCCGGCGGTGGCCGGCCTGCTCGAGGAGGTCCGGCGCGACCAGGTGCTCGTCGCCGGGTCCACCTCGGACGCCGCCTCGGGTGGCGACCTCCTGGCCAACGACCCGGCGGCGGTCGAGGACGGGCACATCGTCGGGTGCAAGCGGGCCGTGCACGCCTCCTACCTGGAGCGGGCGGGCCTCGTCGTGCTGAGCGTCGGCCTCGGGCCGGAGGGCCGGGCGGCGCTGGTCGTCGCCACCCGGGATCAGGTCGAGCTGGCCCCCAGACGGGCGTGGTCGGCGCTCGGGATGCGGGGGACCGAGAGCGCCTCCACCGACGTCCGCTTCCGCATCCCCCCCGACCAGCGGGCCGCCGCCGAGCTGGGCGGACCGGTCGCCGCCCGGATGGTGGCGCTGACGCACACCTTCTGGGCGGCGTGCTGGAGGGGCCTGGCCCGCTCGGCGGTGGCGACGGCCCGGGGTGCGGTCCGGGCCGCCCTCGTCGACCCGGCCCGGGCCGATCTGACCCGGTCCCGGCAGCTCGCGCTGGCCGCCGTGGTGGGTCAGCTCGACATGCTCGACGCGCTGGTCGAGCGGGCCGGCGCCCGTCTCCCCGGCGCTGGCGACCCCGACCTGTCCCGCACCGCCGGGAGCAGTTACGACCTGCGCGTCCGGGCCAGCGACCTGGCGGTGGGCATCGTCCTCGGCTGCCTCGACGTGATCGGGGTCGAGGGCTACCTGGAGGACTCGCCCGGCAGCGTGGTGCCCGAGCTGCGCGACGTCCTGTCGTCGCGGGTCATGACCAGCCTCGACCGGAGCCGGCTGGCCGCCGCCGCCTGGTCGGTGGTGACGAAGGAGACCGGATCGTGCTGACCGAGCAGGCCCCCGCGGCCGACGTCGCCACCGCCACCCCGCGGGGCGCCGGCGGATCGGGGAGCAGCCGGGCGCCGGTGATCCCGGTCGTGCCGGTGCGGGCCGTCTTCGGGCGCCGGTTCTGGGCACCGCTCCTGACCTGGACCTCGCTGCGCCGGGGCGAGCTGGTCGCCCTGGGCGCGCTGGTCGCCGCCTCCGCACTCCTGTGGCTGGCCCAGCCGCTGATCTTCGGGCACGTGATCTCCGGGGTGGAGGCCGGGCGCAGCGCCACCTCGATGGCGCCGTCGCTCGTCGTGCTGCTCGTGACGGGGATGGTCGCCGCCGGGCTGGGCCTGCTCGCCAACCTGCGGGCGGCCCGGCTGGCGAGCCGGTGCACGACCGAGCTCCAGACCGAGGTGTTCGACCGGCTCCAGCGCCAGCCCTCGGCCTTCTTCGTGCACGGCTCGTCGGGCGGGATGATCTCGCGGGTCCTCAACGACTGCGACCAGGTCCGCACGCTGATCGCCGACCTGGTGCCGGCGGCCGTGCGCGACATGGCGACGGTCGTCAGCGTGACGGTGGCCATGGTCGTCATCGAGCCCCGGCTGCTCCCGGTGCTCGTGGTCGCCACCCTCGTGTCCCACCTGGCCACCGCACCTGTGCTGCGGGGCGCGATGCGGGTCATCGCCACCCAGATCCAGCTGAAGGCGGTGGCGTCGGGCCGCATGGCCGAGCGGCTGACGAGCGAGGCCAACGAGCAGATGAAGGTCTACGGCCGGCTCGACGACGAGCGGCGGAGCATGGCCGACATCTTCACCGGCATCGGCACCGCCGAGGTCGGCTTCGTCCGGTCGATGGCGCTGGTCGAGACGGCCTTCTCCGCCGTGCGGGTGGCCTGCGTGTTCACCGTGCTGCTGATCGGCGCCGAGCTGGTGTCGCGCCGGTCGCTGGCCATCGGGATGCTGATCGCCATCCTCTTCTACATCGAGGCCATCCAGGGCCCGGTCGCCCGCCTGTGGGGCGTGAACCGGTTCCGGATCGCCTACCGCGTGGAGGGCCTGGGCCGGGTCCTGGAGGCCCTCGCCCTGCCCGTGCCGGTCCGGCCCGGTCCGACCGAGGCCTCGCCGGCCGACGGTCACGAGGACGGCCCGCTCATCGAGGACGGCCCGCTCATCGAGACCTCGGCCGTGGGCTACGCCTATCCCCCGCCGGCGGCGGTCGTCCCGGACTCGTTCCGGGAGCTGCTCTCCTCGGTGCGGGGCGACGAGGGCGGCGTCGTGCTCCGCGGCATCGACCTGACCGTGCGACGGGGGGAGACCGTCGCCATCGTCGGCGAGTCGGGGTCGGGCAAGTCGACGCTGGCCAAGGTCCTGGTCGGGCTGCTCGACCCGACCACCGGCTCGGTCCGCAACCGCTGCCGCTCGATCGCCTACGTCGGCCAGGACACGTGGCTGTTCCACGACACGATCCGGGCCAACATCCTCTACGCCCGCCCCGACGCGCGGTCCACGGCGGTGGTCAGGGCGTGCATGGGAGCCCGGATCCACACCCAGATCGAGGGCTTCGACCTCGGCTACGAGACCGTGGTCGGCGAGAAGGGCCAGCGTTTGTCCGGCGGCGAGCGCCAGCGGGTCGCCATCGCCCGGGCCCTGCTGGTGAAGCCGGAGCTGGTGATCCTCGACGAGCCCACCGCCCACCTCGACGGCGACACCGAGGCCGAGGTCCAGCGGACGCTGGCGACCCAGTTCCAGGGCATCGCCCAGGTGGTCGTCGCTCACCGGCTCTCGACCATCCGCGACGCCGACCGGATCCTGGTGATGGACCGGGGCCGGGTGGTCGAGCAGGGCACGCACGACGAGCTGGTGGCCCTCGGCGGCCACTACGCCCGCCTGTACGAGCGGGCCTAGAGCGGCGCCTGCCAGGCCGGCACCGGCTCGGGCAGGCCGTCGGCGACCATCCGCCGGGCGAGCGGGACGGTCCAGGTCCGGGCCGCCCCGAACTCGAGCTCGCCGTACTCCTCGGCCGCCTCGGGGCGCCGGACGGCGTGGTGGCCGGGCCAGTCGGCCAGGAAGGTGGCCGGCCCGAGCAGGGCCGAGCCCATGGCCAGCACGAAGTCGTGGGCCGGGTCGAGCCCGAGCTCGGTCCGTGCCCCGTCGTAGGTGCGCCAGTCGGCGTCGGTCATGGCCGCGGCCACGACGAGCAGGTCGAGCCACGGGTTGAGCCGCTGGAACCGCAGCCGGTTGACGTACCGCATGGTCGTGCAGCCGATGTAGGTGTTGATGACCAGGTCGACGAGCAGCCACGGGGTCGTCAGGAGGGGCAGCCGGCCGTCGTGGCCCCGCTGCGTCGCGACGTCGGACCGACCGATCCGCCGCCCGGCGGACCAGCGATCGGCCAGGGCCGGGATGGTGAGCGACGTGGCCGGGTCGACCGGGAGCCCGTCCGCGAAGAAGCCGGGGCGGGAGTCGGTGGACACGGCGAGGTAGATCGCCTGGCGGCGGTCGACGGCGATGGCCTCGGCGCCGATGTCCTCCAGCACGGCGTCCAGCTCGTCGGCCTGCTCGGGAGCGATCAGGACGTCGACGTCGTTGAACGGCCGCCAGGTGGGGTCGGGGTAGAGCCCGAGCAGGTGGACGCCCTTCCGGAAGACGGGGCGTAGCCCGCGGCTGTCGCACGCCTCGGCGATGGCGAGCGAGATGGCGGTGCAGCGAGCCTGGCGGTCGCGGACCTCGTCGGTCACGGTGCCGGCCAGCGAGACGGCCCACTCGGGCAGCTCCAGGCCGCCGTCCCGGTGGGCCGTGGCCACCACGGGGAGGACCCGCCCCCGCGCCGCGGCACAGGTGAAGGCCTCCGGGTCGGCGGACGCCACGGCGGCCGCGTCCGGGGGGACGGGGCGGCCGCGGACGGCGGCGACCAGGACGGCGAGCAGCGCGCCGATCGGCGTCGTCGCCTCCCCGCCGTCCACCACGCCGGCGACGATAGCCGCCGACGGTCAGAGGGTCGGGAGGTGGGGGAGGACCTCGGTGGCCAGGCGGGCGAGGTCGGCCTGCCAGGTGGGGAGGTCGGGGGCGGGGAGCGAGACGACCAGCCAGGTGACGCCCAGGGCGGCCATGGCGGTGCACTGGGCCAGGACCTCGTCGGCGGACCACTCCTGGTGCCGGCCCATCACCAGGGCGGGGACCATGTAGGCGACGTCGAGGGGCCCGGGGCGGCCGGCGGCGGTGGCCCGCTCGCGCAGCAGGGCGATGCCGGCGGCCAGGTCGTCGAGGCCGGTCAGGGCGGTGGTCCGGGTGGCGGCGGCGACCCGGCCGGGGGACGGGAAGGGGCTCCAGCCGTCGCCCAGCTCGGCGGCCCGCCGGACCGCCCGCCGGCTGTTGCCGCCGATCCACACCGGTGGCCCCCCGGGCTGCACCGGGAGCGGGCGCAGGTGGCGGCCGTCGACCTCCTCCCCGGCCCAGGCCCGCCGGCACAGGGCGATGGCCTCGTCGGTGCGCCGGTTGCGGTCGTCGAGGTCGATCCCCAGGGCCGCCATCTCCGGTCCCAGGTAGCCGGCCCCGATCCCCAGGACGAGGCGCCCGTCGGAGAGGTGGTCGAGCGTCGCCGTGCCATGGGCGACCAGCCACGGGTGCCGGTAGGCGGCCACGTAGAGGTTGGTGTGGAGCCGCAGCCCGGTGGTCGCCTCGGCCGCCACCGCCAGGGCGACCAGCGGGTCGAGGGCGCGGTGGCCGCCACCGGCCAGCCAGGCGTCGTCCGGGGCGGGGTGGTCGGTGACGAAGGCGGCGTCGGCGCCGGCGCTCTCCACCTCCCGGGCGAGGGCGCCGAGGGCGGCGGTGCCGTCGAGGACGAGGTCGATGGGGAGGCCGATGCTGGAACGCACGTCGTCAGCATGACATCAGCTGTGACGGTTGTCAGAACGTTGTTCTTGTGATTGGCTACGGCTGTTCTGACACCACGGACGTCAAGGGGATCCACATGGCGCAGCAGGCTCTGGGCGAGGTCGGCACGAAGAAGCTCTTCGAGAACGATCGGGTGATCGTGTGGGAGATGCGGCTGGCCCCCGGTGAGAAGGAGCAGGTCCACAAGCACGAGCACGACTACCTGATGATCCAGATCGAGGGCGACCGCATGGCGGCCGACATCGAGCCCGGCTCGGAGGGCACGTGGGGCGCCATGGCCGGCACCCGCGTCGAGGGCGACGTCTTCAACGGCAACGTGCTGTTCGCCGACAAGGGCGGCATCGAGGCCGCGGTGAACATCGGCGAGAAGACGTTCTACGAGATCATCGTCGAGCTCAAGGACTGACCGGGTGGAGCTGCTCGTCGGCGACGTCTTCCGCAACGCCGCCCGGGCCGTCCCCCACCGGCGGGCCTTCGCCTTCGGCGACCGGACGCTGACCTTCGGTCAGCTCGACCGGGCCGGCAACGCCATGGCCCACGCCCTGCGGGCCGAGGGGGTCGGGCTCGGCGATCGGGTCGCGGTTTGGAGCGACTCGTGCGTCGACCTGGTGCCCCTGTTCGTGGGGCTGGCCAAGGTCGGTGCCGTGTTCGCCCCGCTCAACACCCGTCTCGGCGTCGACGAGGCCACACCGGTGGCGGCCATGACCCGCCCCGCCCTGCTGCTCGTCGACCCGGAGCGGGCCGCCGACGGCGCCTCCCTGGCCGCCCGGATCGGTCGAGCCGGCCGGGCCGCCGGGGCTGACGTCGGTGCCGACCGGGCCGGCGACGAGGGTGGCCCGCTGTCGCTGGCCGCCGACGGACCGGGTTCGGGCGGCGGCGACGGTGGCGTGCCGTGGCGGGTGCTCGGGGACGGGCCGGACGGGTTGGCGGCCCGGGCCCGCGGGCGGGACGACGATCCGGGCGACGTCCCGGGCCTCGCCGGCGCCAGCCCCCACGTGCTGTTCGCCACCAGCGGGAGCACCGGCCGGCCCAAGGGCGTGGTGGTCAGCCACCGGGCGTCGGTGCTGCGGTGCCACCCCGGCGCCCAGATCGAGCCGCGGGGCACCCTCGTCTGCCCCTTCCCGCTGTTCCACATGGCGGCCTGGACGCTGTCGATGCAGCAGTGGCACGCCCGCGGCGGGATGGTGTTCACCGCCTCGGCCGACGGCGCCGAGATCTGCCGGGCCGTCGAGGAGCACCGGGCCAACCGCGCCTACCTGATCCCCGCCGTGTGGCGCCGGGTGCTCGACCACCTGGCCACGCCGGAGGGGGCGGCCTGCGACCTGTCGTCGCTCCGCTTCGCCGACTCGGGCACCTCGGCCACCCCTCCCGAGCTGCTCACCGATCTGCGCAAGGCCCTGCCCGACGCCGTGCTCCGCGTGTTCTACGGCTCGACCGAGGCGGCCAACGTGCTCGCCCGGGACGAGGCCGACCCGGAGGAGAAGCCGGGCTCCTGCGGCGCCCCCAGTCCGCTGGTCCAGGTGCGGGTCGCCGACGACGGCGAGCTCCTCGTCCGCAGCCCGCTCCTGTTCGACGAGTACTTCGACGACCCCGAGGCCACCGCGGCGGCGTTCGTCGACGGCTGGTACCGCACCGGGGACAAGGTCGAGGCCGACGAGGACGGGCACCTGTCGATCACCGGTCGGGTCAACGACGTGATCCGCACCGGCGGCGAGGGCGTCGACCCCACCGAGGTCGAGGCGCTGCTCCGCACCCACCCGGGCGTGGCCGACGTCGCCGTGGTCGGCCTCCCCGACGCCCGTTGGGGCGAGCTGGTGTGCGCGGTCGTGGTGCCGGGTGCCGGCGCGCCCCCGACCGTCGACGACCTGCGGGACCACGGCGCCGGCCGGCTGGCGCCCTACAAGCTGCCCCGCCGGGTCGCGGTGGTCGACGAGATCCCCCGCACCCTGGCCACCCACCAGGTCCAGCGGGCGCTCCTGCTCGAGCGCCTGGCCAGCGGCTAGACCCCGCTGCCCAGGTCGAGGGCCCGGTCGACGAAGCGGACCAGGGCCCTGACCTCGGCCGGGGTGGGGGTGGTGCGGGCCAGGACGTGGGTCTGCATGGCCGAGGTGGTCAGGTGGTAGATCGCCAGGGCGTCGGCCCGCGGGTCGGGCGAGTCGGCGAGGGTGGCCTCGACCGCGTCGGCGATGGCCGTCGCCAGCAGGTCGACCACGGCGTCGATCGAGGCCTGCTGGGCCTCGGGGTGCTGGTCGGCCAGCCGGCCCAGGTTGGTCAGGAAGGGCCGGGTGCGGGCCGCCGCGCCGGGGTCGATGGCCTGGTTCATCACGCCCTCGATCCACGCCCGGATGGCGGTGGCGGGGGTGCGGGCCTTCTCCATGCGGTGGGCCAGGTACTCGGCCAGGCGGCGGCGGCCGTCGTCGAGCAGCACGAGCAGGAGGTCGTCCTTGCTCGGGAAGTGCCGGTAGAAGGCCTGGGTCGACAGCCCCGCCTCGCTGAGGATGTCCCGCATGCGGGGGTCGACGTCGCCGGTGCGCTCGATCACCCGGTAGGCGGCGTCGACGATGCGGTTGATCTCGCCGGCGGCGGCGTCGTACCGATCGCGCAGGGTCCGGTTGATGGCGGCTTGCACGAGAGGGCTCTCGCGGAGCTCGGCATCGGGGGTGGTGGGGCGCGGGCGCGGCATGGGGTGATCCCTTGGCAGAACAACGTTCTGAGAACTAGGGTACAGCGTTGTGAGAGCACAGGTGACGTGCGGCGAGCAGGCTATGCCAGGAGGCGGGTCGTGAGTGCCGGGCGCGGGGAACGGGTCGTCATCGCCACCGGGATCGGAGGCCAGGGCGTGCAGCTGGCGTCGCAGGTGCTGGCCCACGGGGCCATGGCCGAGGGCCTCGAGGTCCTGCTCTTCGGCAGCTACGGCGGGATGATGCGGGGCGGCAACACCGACGCCACCGTCGTGCTGGGGCGGACCGCGGTCGACGTCCCGCCGGTGGCCCCCACCGCCTGGGCCGGCCTGGTGATGCACCACGAGTACATCGCCCCGCTGGCCGACCGGCTGACGCCCGAGAGCCTGGTCTACGTCAACGCGTCCGTCGTCCCGGCCGACGCCCTCGCCGGCCGGCCGGGGACCGTCGTCCCCGTCGACGCGGTCACGGCGGCCAAGGAGGCGGGCAGCGCGCTGGCCGCGGCGATGGTCCTGCTCGGGGCGCTGGCCGGGGCCACCGGCCTGGTCGGGCTGGACGCCCTGCAGGGCGCGGTGGCCGAGGTCATCCCGCCCTACCGGGCCCAACACGTCGAGGTGAACCAGCGGGCACTGGCCGCCGGTCACGCCCTGGCCCCGGCCGCCCCGCCGGCCTGGCCGGAGGCCACCACCGAGGTCGGGCGATGAGCGGCGCCGAGCCGTCCACCGAGACGGGCACGGTGACGGTGACGACCCGCGGCACGGTCGTGATCGACAAGGAGATGTGCAAGGGCTGCGACCTGTGCATCGACGCCTGCAAGCCCGGCGTCCTCCTGATGACCGAGACCGAGCTCAACACCCGGGGCTACCGCTACCCGCTGCTGCTCGAGGGCTGCACCGCGTGCAAGGCGTGCTCGCAGATCTGCCCCGACTTCGTCTTCCAGGTCCACAAGTACGACGAGCCGATCGTGGTCGAGCGACCGGCCGGGGAGGTCTCGTGACGCGCCGTCTGCTGGAGGGGTCGGAGGCCATCGCCGAGGCCATGGTGACCTCCGGGTGCCGGTTCTTCGCCGGCTACCCGATGACCCCGTTCACCGAGGTCCTCGAGCACATGGCCAAGAAGCTCCCGCCGGTCGGCGGGGTGTGCATGAACGCCGAGAGCGAGCTCGAGGCCATCGGCATGGTCTGGGGGGCCGCAGCCACCGGCGCCCGGGCCGCCACCGGGTCGGTGGGCCAGGGCCTGTCGCTGATGCAGGAGTCGATCTCGGAGGCGTCGCTGGCCCGGCTGCCCTTCGTCGTGCTCAACATGGCCCGCTCGCAGGCCGACTACTTCCAGGCCACCCGGGGCGGCGGCCACGGCGACTACCGCACGCCGGTGCTGGCGCCCATCGACGTCCCCGAGGCCGCCGACCTGGTGCAGCTGGCCTTCGACCTGGCCGACGAGTGGCGCAACCCGGTGCTCGTCTACGGCGACTACTACCTGGCCCACACCTCGCAGTCGGTCGACGTGGCGCCCCGGCCCCCGGCCGACCTGCCGGCCAAGGACTGGGCCCTCGACGGTACCTCCGGCGGCTCGGGCCGGGCCCGGCTGGTGTCGTTCCTGGGCGACGTCAAGCAGCGCGACGGGGTCGGCTACGACCTGGCCGACTACTACCACCGGGTCGGCGAGCACTGGGCCGAGATGGCCCGCTCGATCGAGCCGATGGTGGAGACCCGCCACACCGAGGACGCCGAGCTGGTGGTGGTCGCCTTCGGGTCGCCGGCCAAGTTCATCCGCTACGTGGTCGAGGAGCTGCGGGCCGAGGGCGTGCCCGTCGGCTTCGTCCGGCCCATCACCCTCTACCCCTTCCCGTCGGCGACCCTGGCCGAGCTGGCCCCCCGGGCCCGGGCCTTCGCGGTCTACGAGAACAGCGCCGGTCAGATGATCGACGACGTCCGCCTGGCCGTCCTGGGCGCGGCGCCGGTCGAGTTCATCGGCGGGCTGACCATGGACTCGTCGGCCTTCGGCATCGGCCCCGACCTCGACGTGCGGGTGCTGCGGGCCCGGGTCGAGCAGGTGCTGGCCGCCCACGACATCACCCCGGAGGTGGCCCGATGAGCGAGCGCAGCGAGCGCAGGCGGCCCGAGGGGTTGCGGTTGGTCGACACCGATGGGCCGCCCGACCGGCCGTCGCGGGTGGTCGACGACTTCACGCCCGAGCTGATCGACGTGGGCGAGCACCACCTCTGCCCGGGCTGCGGCGAGCCGGTGGCCATGCGGTCGCTGGTGGAGGTGCTGGCCGAGCTGGGCCTGGTGCAGCGGGCCGTGACCGTGTTCGGGATCGGCTGCTACACGGCGTTCTCCAACAACCTCGACGTCGAGGTCCTCCAGGCCCTCCACGGGCGCTCGCCGTCGGTGGCCACCGGGGTCAAGCGGGCCCGGCCCGACCTGGTCTGCGTGACCGTCCAGGGCGACGGCGACATGGTCAACGAGGGGCTCCAGGAGCTGCTCCACACCGCGGCCCGGGGCGAGAGCGTCACCTGCGTGCTGCTCAACAACGGCGTGTTCGGCGAGACCGGTGGCCACATGACGTCGACCACCGTCCTCGGGCAGCGGACCAAGAACACCCTCGACGGGCGCGACGCCCACCTCCACGGCCAGCCCATCCGGGCCGCCGACCTGGTGGCCCAGCTGGACGGGGCCGCCTACGTGGCCCGGGGCGCGGTCAACAACGCCGGCAACGTGGCCAAGACCAAGCGCATGCTCCAGCGGGCCGTCGAGGTCCAGCTGTCCGGTGCCGGCTTCTCCTTCGTCGAGATCCTCACCATGTGCCCCACCGGATGGTTCATCCGCACCGAGGAGGCGCCGGGCTACCTGGCCGACACCCTCGCCGGCGTCCACGTCGGTGGTGTGGTCAAGGACGTCGGCCCCCGTGACCCCGGTCGTTGACGAACGTCACTCTCGCGACTAAGAACAACGTTCTGATCGCACACACCATCGTTCAGGGGGATCACACATGAAGAAGACCTGGGCCCTTCTCGCCGCCGGTGCGCTGGCCCTCGCCGCCTGTGGCGGCCAGGACGCCGACGAGCCCGCCGGGGGCAGCTCGAACAGCGGGGGAGGGGGTGGCGGCGCCGAGGAGACCGGCCCGATCACCCTCGCCGCCCTGTGGGAGGTCAGCGGCGAGAGCGACGTGGCCGTCGACGACTTCCAGCGCGGCGCCGAGATCGCCGTGGCCCAGCTCAACGAGGCCGGCGGGATCGACGGCCGCGAGGTCGTCCTCGAGCGCTTCGCCGCCTCGCCCCTCGACCCGGCCAGCACCGCCACCGAGCTCCAGAAGGCCCTCGACGCCGAGCCCTCGGCCATCGTCGGCCCGCTGGTCGCCGGTCAGGTCCAGGCCACCTCGGCCGCCATCGAGCGGGGCGGCGTGCCCCTGATCCCGATCGGCAACGCCGACCCCACCGTCATCGCCGGGGGCGACAGCGCCAGCGACCACGTCTGGTTCGTCAACTCCTACATCCCGGCCCTGGTCGACGCCGGCGTCGACTACCTGACCGAGGACCTCGGGCTCACGGAGGTCGGCGTGATGG
Source organism: Iamia sp. (assembly GCA_052038315.1). GTDB lineage: Bacteria > Actinomycetota > Acidimicrobiia > Acidimicrobiales > Iamiaceae > Iamia. The sequence continues at coordinate 22,071 of JBQGCF010000268.1, read as the reverse complement.
GCACCGACGAGGCCTTCGGCCAGACGGGTGTCGAGCAGGCCTTGGCCAGCCTCGACGAGGCCGGGTTGGAGCCGGTCGGCGGCGAGCAGCTCTACGCCCCCGACGCCACCGACCTCACCCAGCAGGTCCTGGCCGTCGAGGACGCCGAGGCCGTCGTCAACTGGGGCTTCCCCAACCCGATCGCCGTCCAGCTCAACCAGATGGTGCAGAACGACATCGCCATCCCGACCCTGACCGGCCCCTCGGCTCCCGTCGTGGTCGACAACGCGCTGGCCGAGGGCGAGGCCATCGAGCAGCTCCTGGCCGTCATGACCTGCAACCCGGGCGTGGACGAGAGCGACGCCTCGGCCGCCTTCGTGGAGGCCTACGAGGCCGAGCACGGCTCGAAGCCAAGCTCCAACGCGGCCCTGGCCCACGACGCCGTGCTGATCGCGGCGGCCGCCATCGCCGACGCCGGCTCCAGCGACCCGGCCGCCGTCCAGGAGGCCATGGCCGACGTCGAGGTCACCGACGGCGCCTGCGCCGAGAGCTACGCCGCCGACGAGGCCCACGTGCTCAACCACCAGATCCAGATCGTCGCCTACGCGGCCGACGGCTCTTCCACGACGGAGAAGGTCGTCGAGGGCGAGCCGGTGGCCCGCGCCGGCAGCTGAGGCGGGCGTGGCCCGCTTCGTCGCCCTCCTGGCGTCCGGGGTCGCCACCGGCGCCATCCTGGCCGTGGTCGCCCTCGGCTTCGTGGTGCTCCACAAGGCCACCGGGGTCGTCAACTTCGCCCACGGCGACCTGGTGACCCTGGGCGCCTACGTGGCCCTGTGGGCCGGCACCGACCTCGGGCTGGGGCCGGTGCCGGCCGCCGTCCTGGCGGTGGCGCTCCTGTTCGTGGTCGGGGTGGTCATCGAGCGGGTCGCCCACGCCCCGCTCCGGACGCGGCCGGCCATGACGGTGGTGGTGGCGACCCTCGCCGCGGCCCTGGTGCTGCGGGGCCTCATCGCCCTGTGGCAGGGGTCGACGCCCCGCTCGCTGCCGCCGCTCCTGGGCGACGGCACGGTGCGGATCGCCGGGGCGCCGATCGCCGTCCAGCGCATCGTGATCGTCGTCGTGGTCGCCGTGGTGCTCGCCGTCCTCGCCGTCCTCTTCACCCGGACCTCGGCCGGCCGGCAGGTCCGGGCCCTGGCGGCCGACCCCGAGGCGGCCCAGCTCCTCGGCGTCCGCACCCGGGGTGCGTCGATGCTGACCTTCGGGCTGTCGGCCGCCCTGGCCGGGCTGGCCGGCGTGCTGGTCGCCCCGCTCAGCGCCGTCGACCTCGGGTTCGGCTTCGGGCTGATGGTCACCGCCTTCGCCGGGGCCGTCATCGGTGGCTTCGGCAACCTCGGTGGGGTGGCCCTGGGGGCGGCCGTGATCGGCATCGTCCAACAGGTCGTCGGCGGCTACGTCCTCCAGGACTGGTCGACGGCCCTGCCCTACGCGGTGATCCTCGTGATCGTCCTGCTGCGGCCGGCCGGCGTGCTGGCGACGGAGGGCAGCCGCCTGTGACGGTCGAGGTGGTGGCGGAGCCGGTGACGGCTGCGGGCCCGGGGTCGGCGGACCCCCGGCCGGGCCGGGTCCTGCCCTCGTGGGCGGGGCCCGGCCTCGGGCGATCGCTGGTGGGCGTCGTCGTCTTCAGCGCCGCGGTCGCCGGGCTCGGCCCGTCGCTGGCCCGCAGCGGGTCCGACGTCCTGCTGCTCACCCTGTGGCTGGTCCACATCGTCGCCGCCACCGGCTACCGCTGGGTCTACGCGGTGGCCGGGCGCTTCTCGTTCGCCCAGACCCTGATGATGGCCCTGGGCGCCTACACCTCGGCGTGGGTCACCCGGGAGGTGGGGGCGGCGTGGACGCCGGTCGGCCTGGTGGCCGCGGTGGCCGGGGTGGCCGCCGTCGGCGCCGTCGTCGGGTGGGTGGCCCGCCGCAGCGAGGGCTTCGCCTTCGCCATCGTCACCCTGGCCCTCGCCGAGCTGGGTCGCCAGGTGCTCTCCCACACCGAGGGCTTCAGCGGCCGCAACGGCAACCTGGTCGGGATCGAGCCGATGCAGCTGGCGGGCCGGGCCTACGTCACCGACGAGGACGTGCTCACCGTGCTGGTGTGGGTCGTGGCCGCGGTGCTGGCCCTGGCCTTCGCCATCGAGCGCTCGCCGGTGCGGCGCCAGGCCCTCGCCGCCCGCACCAACCCACCGGTCGCCGCCGGCCTGGGCGTGCCCGTCGAGCGGGTGCGCCTGGCGGTGTTCGTCCTCGGCTGCGCCACCGGGGCCCTGGCCGGTGCCCTCATGGGCCACTGGCAGGGCTTCGTCGGCACCGACTCCTTCGGCCTCGACCTGGCCATCGGGCTGCTCCTGATGGTGCAGCTGGGCGGGAGCCGGTCGCCGTGGGGGCCGGTGCTGGGGGCGACGGTCTACGTCTGGCTGCCCGAGGCGCTCAGCGGGTTGGAGGAGTACCGGGCCGCGGCCTACGGCGTGCTGCTGCTCGTCACCGTGCTGGTGCTGCCCGACGGGCTGACCGGACTGCCCGCCACCGTCCGGCGCCGGCTGGCCCGGGGGGCGCGGTGACGGCGGCGCTGGAGGTCGAGGACCTGGCCGTGGCCTTCGGTGGCGTGCGGGCGGTCGACGGGGTGTCGTTCGCCCTCGACGCGGGTCGGGCCCTCGGGGTGGTGGGCCCCAACGGCAGCGGCAAGACGACCTGCTTCAACGCCCTGTGCGGCGTGGTGCGGTCAGCCGGGCGGGTGACCGTCGCCGGCGAGCTGCTGCCCCCGGGGCGGCCGGCGCGGGCCCGGCGCCTCGGCATCCTGCGCGTGTACCAGGCCCCCCAGGCCTTCCCGGGGCTGGCCGCCTGGGAGAACGTGGCCCTCGCCGTCCCCGACCGCCGGGGCACCGGCCTGGGCGCGGCCTGCCTCGGGCGCCGGCGCATGGGCCGGCGCGAGCGGGAGCGGGCCGAGGTCGCCCGGGCCGCGCTGGCGCACGTGGGCCTCGACGGCCTCGGCGATCGCCCGACCGAGGGGCTGACCTACGGCCAGCTCCGGCTGCTCGACCTGGCCCGGGCCGTCGCCGGCGAGCCGGTCGTGCTGCTGCTCGACGAGCCGACCGCCGGGCTCAACGAGGTCGAGACCGAGCAGATGGTCGCCGCCGTGGCCGCCCTGCGGGTCGACCGGCCCGAGGTCGCCCTGGCCGTGATCGACCACAAGATCTCGGTGATCGACGCCCTGTGCGACCGGGTGCTCGCCCTCGACCTCGGGCGGGTCGTGGTCGAGGGCCCGCCCGACGAGGTGTGGGCCCACGAGCAGGTGCTCGACGCCTACCTGGGAGGTTCCGGTGCTCGAGCTACGTGACCTGCGGGTCCGCTACGGGACCCACGAGGCGGTGGCCGGGCTCGACCTGGTGGTCGACGGGTCGGTCGCCCTGCTCGGGGCCAACGGGGCGGGCAAGACGTCGGTGCTGCGGGCCATCTCGGGGCTGGCCCCGGCGACCGGCTCGATCACCGTCGACGGACGAGAGCTGCGGGGCCGGCCGGCCGAGCAGATCAGCCGGGCCGGGGTGCTCCACGTGCCCGAGGGGCGGCGGATCGTGCCCACCCTCGACGTCCACGAGAACCTGCTGCTCGGGGAGCTGGCCCGCGCCGGCCGGGCCCCGATCTGGTCCGTCGCCGACGTCTACGACCTCTTCCCGCTGCTGACCCGGCTGCGCGACCGGGCCGGCTACGCCCTCTCCGGCGGCGAGCAGCAGATGGTCGCGGTGGGCCGGGCGCTGGTCGGGGCGCCCCGGGTGCTGCTGCTCGACGAGCCCTCGCTGGGGCTGGCGCCGAGCGTCGCCCGGGTGGTGTTCGACGTCCTGGCCGTGGCCGCCGAGACGATCCCGGTGCTGCTGGTCGAGCAGAACCACGACCTGGCCTCCGGCCTCTGCCCCCGTGCGGTGGTGCTGGCCCACGGCGAGGTCACGCTCGAGGGCCCGACCGCCGGCCTCGGCCGGGCCGAGCTGATGCAGGCCTACCTCGGCCGGTCGCCGGCGAGCGCCTAGACCGCCGCCTGCCCGGCCACCATCGGTGAAACTGCGACCCTGAGCGGGCCAGGACCCCGCTCAGGGTCGCCGTTTCCGCTCTCGGATCCGATGCCCGGATGCGGCCGAGTCGGCCCAGCCCGTCCCGTCGGCCCAGCCCGTCTACCCGGCGGCTTGGCCGTCGAGGAGGACGGTGCGGCGGCGGAAGGCCCAGCGGTCGCCGTCGGGCACCAGCTCGTCGCGGTAGCGGCCCCAGTGGTCGGCCCGGTCGGCCGTCAGCACCAGGTAGTACGAGTGGACCTCGGCCCGGTCCGGCTCGAGGTGGGTGATGCGGATGCTGCTGACGTGGTGCCGGAGCGGCCCGCCGGTGTGCCCGTCGGCCCAGACCCGCACCTGGGCCTCGATGGCCTCGGGGCCGACCGCCGGCTCGTGGCCGACGGCGTCGAGCACCCCGTCGGAGGTGAAGAGGGCGGCCATCTCGGCGGCCCGGCCCCGGTCGCCGGCGTGGGTGTAGGCGCCGAGGGTGGTGCGGATCTGCTCGCGGGCCACGAGCTCCCAGAGCTCCACCGCCTCAGCCCCGCGCCGTGTCGACGACGTTCCGCAGCGGCTCGCCGGCCAGGTACCGCCGCAGGTTGTCGCGGAAGAGGGCGTGCAGGTTGTCCCAGAAGTGGTCGGGGGAGGTGGCCGAGTGGGGCGAGATCAGCAGGTTCGGCACCGCCCAGAGCGGGTGGCCGGGGGCGAGGGGCTCGTCGCGCACGACGTCGATCGCCGCGGCCCGCAGGTGACCGCTGCGGAGGGCGGCGGCGAGGGCCTCCTCGTCGACCGCCGAGCCCCGGCCCACGTTGACGAAGATCGCCCCGGCCCTCATGGCGGCGAAGGCGGCCTCGTCGAACAGGTCGGTGGTCGCCGCCGTCTCCGGCACCGCGGCGACGACGGCGTCGGCCCGGGCCAGGGCCTCGTGGAGGCGGTCGGGCGGGAGCAGCTCGTCGACGTCGGGATCGCCCTGGCCGGCCGTGGCCGTCCGCCGGGTCGCCAGGACCGTCACCCCGAGGGCTCGGAGCCGGCGGGCCACCTCCCGCCCGATGGCGCCCAGGCCCACGACCACCGCGGTGCTCCCCGCCACCTCGGTGCCGTACGTGGGCCTCCACTCCCCGGCCTGCTGGAGGGCGTCGATCTCGGGCAGCCGCTTCCACACCTGGAGCAGCCGGGCCAGCACGAACTCGGAGATGGAGACGGCGTTGACCCCGGCGGCCGAGGTGAGCCGGATGCCGGCGTCGTCGAGCCCCGCCGAGAGCAGCTGGCTGACCCCGGCCCCCATGCCCTGGACCCAGCGCAGGTGCGGGGCCAGCTCGCCCACGGCGAAGGGCAGGTCCTGGGTGATCACCACCTCGACCCGGGCCAGGGCGCCGCGCTGCTCGTCGGTGAGGGCCGGGGCCTGGTCCCGCAGGTCGGCCCGCGGGTCGGCGCCCCGGGCGGTGCGGAGGGCGTCGGGGTCGACGTAGCGGACGTCGAGCACCTCCACCCGGGGGTCGACGGCCCGCAGCCGGTCGAGATCGACGGCCAGGGCCTCGGCCGGCCGGGCCTCCCAGGCGGGCGGGTACATGATGCCGACGACGACGGGATCCACGGTGCTCCTCTCGGCGGACGGCTGTCCTACGATCCAGATCAGCATTCTGACACACCAGAACAACGATCTGCAGGAGACGAGGCGACGACATGGGCATCCCCGACGGCATCGGGATCATCGACACGATGATGGGCATCCCCGTCACCGACCGGACCCGCTGGCGCCGGCCGATGGAGGGGATGCTGCGTGACCGCGAGAGCCGCGAGGAGTTCGCCCACGCCGCCTCGTACATGTACCGGGACCTCCCCGACACCGAGGCCGTGGTCGCCCCGGCCCGCTTCCTGCTCGACGCCATGGACGCCAACGGCGTGGCCCACGCCCTCGTGCCGGTCGACCCCGACGACCCGGTCTCGACCGCCCTGGTCGCCGACCACCCCGACCGCTTCAGCGGGACCTTCCAGGTCGACCCCAACCAGGGGATGGACGCCACCCGCGCCCTCGAGCGGGCGGTGCGCGAGCACGGGGTGGTGGCGGCGGTCGCCTTCCCGTGCGGCACCGTCCCCCAGGTCCCGCTCGACGACAAGCGGATGTGGCCGGTCTACGCCAAGTGCGTCGACCTCGGCATCCCCATCTGCGTCAACACCGGCATCCCGGGGCCCCGGGTGCCCATGGCCCCGCAGAAGGTCGAGCTGCTCGACGAGGTGTGCTGGGCCTTCCCGGAGCTGACCGTCGTGATGCGGCACGGCGGTGGGCCCTGGTTCGCCCTCGCCGCCCAGCTCCTGCGCAAGTGGCCCAACCTCCACTACTCGACCAGCGCCTACGCCCCCCGCCGCTACCCGCAGGAGATCCTCGACCTCGCTCGCGGCCGGGGCCGGGAGAAGCTGATCTACGCCGGCTACTTCCCGTCGGGGCTGACCCTGGAGCGGACCGTGGCCGAGCTGGGCCAGCTCGCCCTCCCCGACGACGCCTGGGAGCCGTTCCTCCGCACCAACGCCCAGCGCGTCTTCGGGCTCGGGGGCTGACCCGCCAGGAGCGACGACGCGCAGACGATCAGGGCCAGGTCGACGGGGGAGCGGAGGCGGGGGGCGGCGACCAGGACGAGGCTGGCGGCGGTGAAGTAGACGGCGACGACGACGGCCAGCCCGACCAGCGGGTCACGCCGCCGGCGCCAGGCGCCCCCCGCCCCCAGGACCGCCAGCGGCCAGATCAGCCAGAACGTCCAGCGCCGGACGCCCGGGTCGCGGCCGTCGTAGCCCTCGGCCTCGTCGTTGAGCTCGGGCTGGAGCTCGAACCAGGCCGAGATGTTGCGGTTGACCACCTCCCGCACCACGGCCGGCCGCTCGCGCACGTGGTCGATGGCGGTGGCGCGCAGGCTGCGGTCCCACGCCGCCTCGTCGAACTGCACCAGGCGGGCGTCGTCGAAGGCGGGGTGCACGACGGGGTCGACGAAGTTGTCGTTGGCGTCGGCGGCCGGCGAGTAGAGGGCGGCGTAGTTGAAGCCGTTGGAGGTGACGAGCACCGGGCTGTCGAGCTGGATCCAGTTGCGCACGACCCACGGGGCGACGGTGAGCCCGGCGATGGCGGCGAAGGCGAGGGCCCGGCGCCACCCGACCCGCCAACCGGTCCGCCGCCAGAGGAAGACGGCGAGGACCGGCACGAGGTACTGGGCGCTGGGCCGGCTCAGCACCAGCAGCCCGGCCACCAGCCCGGCGGCGGCCCACCGGTCGTCGAGGAGGAGCCAGGCCAGGCCGACGAGCAGGAGCAGGGACAGCGGCTCGGCCAGGACGTAGGTGTCGTTGGCGACCAGGTTGGGCCAGAGGGCGGCGGTGACGCCGGCGGCGACGGCGGGCCGGCGGCCGAGGCGACGGAGCACGAGGGCGGTGAGCAGCGCCACCACGGCCACGCCGAGCACGACGTTGACGGCCCGGCCGATGCCCGGCGACGGCCAGAGGATCGTGTACACGAGCCCGAGCAGGCCTGGGTAGGCCGGGGGGCGGAAGGCGGTGGCGTGCAGCTCGAGCTGGGGGAAGGTGTCGGCGAAGCCGTGCCCGCCGGCGATGTTGGCGGCGATGTCGTGGTACTGGCCGGCGTCGCTGTACAGCGGGCGGTCGGGGGTCAGGACCGCCCAGTAGGCGACCCGCACCACCAGGGCGAGGAGGGCGGTGGCGGACACCAGGGTCCGGTCGCCGAGGCGCGGCGCGGCGACGGGGTCGGTGGACGTCGATGTGCTCATCGTGAACCCCTCCCGCAGCCCGTCGTGACCGCCGTCACGGATCGCCGCGGAGGTTAGGGGACGCGACGAGGCCGGCCCCCCCGGGGCCGGCCTCGACGTCCCGCTCGGGGATCGGTGGATCAGTGGTCGTAGGCGTTGAGCAGGAGGATCGCCGTGCCGTAGTCACCGGCGGAGCCTCCGCCCTGGATGTGGCGGCCGAAGGTGGCCAGGCTGGCCGGCTGGATGGCGGAGCCGAGCATGGCGGCGTGGACGTCGGCGGCCAGGACCCGGCCCCGGCTCAGGCCCTCGTACTCGTCGGACTCGGAGAACTGGGTCATGACCTTGCCCCGGTTGACCTTGCCCTGGTCGAGCTGGCCCTTCCAGTAGGCGAGGTCGGCCGGGCTCGGGTTGCGGTCGAGGACGTTCTGGTACACGAGCGTGACGAACTGGGTGTTGGTCAGAGCGCCGTACATGTCGGCGAACTCGGCCGAGCCGGCGAAGCTGTTCGAGACCGTGTTGATGCTCTTGCCGTGGTCGGTGATCTGGTCGCTCCAGAAGGTCAGCCCGGCGATGTCGGCGGTCCGGTCGAAGTAGGCGTTGTAGAGCCGGATGATCTGGTGGCGGTGGGCCCGCTCGGCCCGGCCGACCAGGCCGTCGATCACGTCGCCGGTCGACCAGGTGCCGTTGGTGAGGTTGAGGCTGGCGGTCTGGAGCTCGCCGACGCCCGGGTTGCGGCCGAGGAGGTCCTGGTACTGGCGGGTCACGAACGCCTGGGCGCTGGCGAACATGGCGTACTCGGTCGGGGCGAAGGGGTCGCGCTTGGCGACGAAGTCCTGGCTCCAGGCGCTGGGACCGTCCTCGTTGAAGGCCCGGACCCGGTAGACGTAGGTGTAGTGCTCCTCGGCGGTGTCGTCGACGAAGGCGGCGCTGGTGGTGACGTTCCAGGCCTTGGTGAACTGCTCGACGCTCTGGACGCGGCGCTCGATGCGGTAGCCGTCGACCGCGTCGTCGGAGGTGGGCGGGGCCCAGTAGAGGCGGATGAAGTCCTCGTAGCCCTTGGCCATGATCTTGACCGGGGCGGTCGGGGCGTCGGCCGAGGCCGGGGCCGAGCCGAGCCCGACGCCGGCGAGGGCGACGAGGAGGGCGAGGGCGAGGAGGGCGAACCGGCGGGCGGTGGGGGCGGTGTGCGTGCTCATGCCGGTGGGACGCGGCCCGTCCCGGGCATCGCACACTTTTCTGCGCGATGTCGGCGGGACGCCGGTCAGGAGATGTGGAACGTCTCCGTGATGCGCTGGTCGCCGGGGTAGCGGCCGCACGTGTCGCAGTGGGTGGCGGGGTGGCCGGGGAAGCCGGCGACGGTGAGGTCGACGGGGGCGGGCACGTGGGTGGAGAGGAAGGTGGCCAGCGCGCCCTGGGCCCAGGGCAGGAGCGTGGCCGTGGTCGCCGGCGGGACCCGGGCCGCGGTGGCCGCGTCGGCCTGGGTGCGGGTCGCCGTCCACGTGGTGGTGGCGGCCGATCCCCGTGGGCTGAGCGGGGTGCCGGTCGACGCGACCGCGATGTCGTCGAGGCTCCCGGTGAAGGTGGCGACGCGGGGATCGGACGGGTTGCAGCCGGCGTTGCGGACCTGCACCGTCGTCTGGGGCAGCTGCATCTCGGGGGCGCCGCCGGGTCCGGTGGGCGTGAGGTGCGGCGGGACCGCGGCCTCCAACCGGGTCGTCCAGCCGCTCGGGGCGTAGCAGGTGCCGAGGGTGGGGTCGACGAGGACCGAGGCGATGGTGCTGCTGGTCGCGGTGGTGCCGAAGGCGCCGTTCAGCCGGTCGTGGACGGCGGTCAGGTACTGGTTGGCCACGTTGGGGTGGAGCGACACGATGACGTCGCTGTCCACGCCGCCGAGGGTCCGGGTGGCCAGCAGCGTGCCCACGTTCGAGGTCACCCCGGCGTCGACCGTGCTCCCGACCGGGTACGGCCCCCAACCGGCGACCCGCACGCCCGCGGTGGCGTCGACGTCGGCGGTGGCGACCACGCCGTGGTCGTCGGCGCGGAGCTGGGCCAGGTCGACGGCGAAGGCGCCGAGCGTGGTCAGCGAGCCGAGGACCGGTGCGATGTCGTCGTCCCACATCTGCCCGGCCAGGTCGGCCAGCGTCGCCTGCATGAGGGCCTGGACGCCGTGGGCCGCCGAGCCGGGGGTGCCCATGTCGGTCGACGTCGCCCACCACTCGTCGAGGAGGTACCCGTCGCAGGTCCACGGGCCGGCCAGGCGGGTCACGTCGATGTCGTCGGCGTGCCAGTCCTCCACGCCGCCCCCGTCGGTGACCGGCGGGCCCGGGAGGGGAGCGGGGTCGACCAGGGCGGTGGCGTCCATGGCGATCGCGTCGGCGAAGTCGAACTCCCAGAGGCACTCGGGCGGCTGCCACCACTGGCCGGTCTGGTGGACCTGCACCACCAGGTCGGTGATCGTGGTGGTGAGGGCCAGGTCGCCGCGGGGGGAACCGGCGTGCGGGGCCCGGAGGTCGAGGGCGACGTCGATGCCCGTGAAGGTGGCGCTGGCCCAGTCGGCGTCGACGATGAAGCTCTCGCCGCTGGCGTCGATGGCCGCCTGCACGTCCGGGACGAGGGCGGTCTCCAGGTCGTCGACCACCTCGGCGAGGGCCGTCTCGTCGATGCGGACGCCGATGCCGTCGGGGGTGACGAGCGGTGCGGTGGCGGCGGCGGCCGGGGTGCCGGTGGCGAGGGGGACGGTGGCCACCCCCACCAGGATCAGGACGGCGGCGAGGCGGCGGCGTCGGGCGGGCGCGGACACGGTGGGGAACACGGGCGGCACTCGACCACACCCCCGGTTGCCACCCGCTCGCGCCGGGTGGGGCGCCTACCGGTCGCGGTGGGCGAGGGGGTGGTGGGGGTCGTCGGCCCAGGCGGGCCCGCGGCGGGCCCGGAGCGAGTCGGAGGTCAGGGTCTCGCCGCAGTGGGTGCAGACGAGGGCGGCGCCGATGTCGTGGCCGCAGCTGCGGTGCTCCATCAGCACCGGCGGGCCCTTCTCGTCGGCCGCCCACTTGTCGCCCCACTGCATCAGGGCGACGAGCACCGGGAACAGGTCCCGGCCCTTCTCGGTCAGGTGGTACTCCCAGCGGGTCCCGGTCTGGGCGATGTTGCGCTTCTCCAGCACGCCGTCGTCGACCAGGGTCGTGAGCCGGTCGGTGAGGATGTTGCGGGAGATGCCGAGGTCGCCCTGGATCTCGTCGAAGCGGCGCCGGCCCCAGAACACCTCGCGCACGATCAGCGGCGTCCACCACTCGCCGATCGTCTCCAGCGAGCGGGCGATCGAGCACGACATGCCGTCGAAGCTGACCCTCTTCATGGGCGCCCAGGGTACGGGTGCGGTTGCGTCACGAGACGAGGCGGAGCTGGCGGGAGGTGGCCACGTGGGCGCCGGCCCGGTCCCAGAGGTCGACGGCCTCGGACACCCAGCCCTCGTCGGACCAGTCGGTGCGGGCCCTGACCAACAGCCAGGGATCGTCACCCGTGGCGGCGGGGGTGCGGTGGTGGATCGACAGCTCGACGGTGGGCACGGCCGCCGGGTGGTCGAGGACGGCGTAGAGCGAGGGGGCGAGGGCGTCGGCGAGGAGCGTGGCCCGCAGCGGGCCGGGGGCGCCGGTCTCCTCGCGGAGCCGGACCCACGCCGTGAGCCGGGCGGTCGTGCCGCCCGCGAGGGGGAGGACGTCGTCGGTGGGACGGATGTCGACGTGGCCGCCGAAGGGCACGAGGTCGGCGGGCGGGACGAACTCGGCGAGGTCCTCGGGGGCGTGGACGAGGGGGGCCGGCAGCGGGGCGCCGGCTGCGGCCGGGGTGCCGGGGGCGCCGAAGGTGGAGTGGACGACCAGGGCGGTGCGGCCGCCGACGGTCCCCTCGGTCCGCACCGTGGTGAGGCGGCGGCCGGCGTGGACGACGTCGGACCGGAGCTCGAGCGGGCCCCGGACGGCCCGGAGGAGCTGGGCCGTGCTGCCCCGGAGCGGGGCGTCGGGGGCGACGGCCGACGCGTCGCCGGCGGCGAGGGCCACGAGCAGGCCGCCGTGGGCCCCCGCCCAGGACCACCAGTCGGGCGGGACGACGACGGCGCCCCGGGTGGCGAGGAGGTCGGCGGCGGTCACCGTCGGCTGCCACCCGAAGGGCACCACCCGGCCGGTGGCCGGTGCGGTGGGGGTCAGCGTGTTCAGTTGCATGATCGAACCATACGTGGTTGAGTTGCGTCATGCAACCGATTCTCGACGCGCCCCTGCCGGCCGGGGCCGACCCCGCCGACGCCCTCGCCGAGGCCCGCCACGCCCGGCGGACCCTCGGCCTGGCCGGGCTGGCCGTCCTCGTGACGTTCCTCGACACGACGGTGCTGTTCGTCGCCTTCCCCGACATCACCGCCTCGTTCCCCGACGCCGCCGCCTCGTCGCTGTCGTGGGTGCTCAACGCCTACACGATCGCCTTCGCCGCCCTGCTGATCCCGGCCGGGAAGCTGGCCGACCGGGTCGGCCACAAGAGGATGTTCCTGCTCGGGGCGGCGCTGTTCACCGTCGCCTCGCTGGCCTGCGCGCTGGCGCCGACGGTCGCCGTGCTGGTCGCCTTCCGGGTCGTCCAGGCGGTGGGGGCGGCGCTGCTCGTGCCCTCGTCGATGGCCCTGGTGCTGCGGGCCGTCCCACCCGAGCGGGTGCCGGTGGCCCTGGCCATCTGGGGGGCGATGGGGGCGGCGGCCGGCGCCGTGGGCCCGACGATCGGCGCCCTGCTCGTCGAGGCCGCCAGCTGGCGCTGGGTGTTCGTGATCAACCTGCCCGCCGGCGTGCTCACCGTCGTGGCCGGGCGGCGCCACCTGCGCGAGTCGGCCGACCCGTCGACCAAGGTCCCCGCCCTCCTCGGCGCGGTGCTGATCGCCGCGGCCGCCGCCCTGGTGTCGCTGGCGGTGGTCCAGGGCGACGAGTGGGGCTGGGTCGACGCCCGCACGCTCGGAGCCGGCCTGGCCGGGCTGGGCGTGCTGGGCCTGTTCGTCGCCCACCAGGCCCGGACGCCGGCCCCGGCCCTCGACCTGTCGCTGCTGCGGGTGCGCAACTTCGCCTGGGCCAACCTCACGACCTTCGCCTTCGGCATCGGCTTCACCGCCATGTTCTTCGGGTCGTTCCTCTTCCTCTCCGAGGTGTGGCGGTGGTCGGTGCTGAAGGCCGGTCTGGGCATCAGCCCCGGACCGCTGCTGGTCGCGATCCTCGCCCCGCAGATGGGCCGGCTCGCCGGGCGGATCGGCCAGCGCCCGCTGCTGGTGGCCGGGGGCGTGGCCTTCGCCCTGGCCGGGATCGTCCGCTCGGTGATGATGACGAGCCAGCCCGACTACCTCGTCGACTACCTGCCGACCATGCTGCTGACCGGCCTGGCCGTCGCCCTCTGCTTCCCGCAGCTGGCCAGCGCCACGGCCCAGTCGCTCCCGCCCAACCGGCTCGGCGTGGGCGGGGCCGTCAACCAGGCCGTGCGCCAGCTCGGCGGCACGATCGGCGTGGCCCTGACCATCGCCCTGATCGCCACCCCGACCTCCCTCGCCGACGCGGTGGCCCACTTCGACCGGGTCTGGCTGGTCCTCGTCGTCTCCGGCGTCCTCACCAGCCTCTGCGCCCTCCCCCTCCGGACCCGTCGCCCGGCCCAGGCCACCTAGGCGGCGTCGTGGAGGAGGATGCCGAGGGTGCGGCGTCGGCCGGCGCGGACGACGCTGACGCCGTGGCGGACCGGCGCCCGGGACCAGCCCCGTGCGGTGCGCAGCGGCCGGTGCTCGGTGGTCATCACCACGCCGTGGCCCTGGGGGAGGGAGAAGGTGGTCGCCCGGGACTGGGCCCGGGGCCGCTGCTCGACCAGCACCAGCTCGCCGCCCTGGTGGTCGACGCCCGGGCGGTCGAGCCCGATCACGACCTGGAGCGGGAAGACCAGCTCGCCGTAGAGGTCCCGGTGGAGGGCGTTCCAGTCGCCGGGGCCATAGGTGAGGAGCAGCGGGGTGGGCCGGGTCTGCCCGGCGGCTTGGCACATGTGGAGCCACTCGCCCAGGTCGTCGGGCCAGGGCGCCGGCTGGCCGAGCCGCTCGGCCCACTCCCGGGCGACCGGCAGCAGGTGCGGCCAGAGGGCGTGGCGCAGCGCGGTCACCACGTCGGGCAGCGGGTGGGCGAAGTAGCGGTAGTGGCCCCGGCCGAAGCGGTGGCGGGCCATGTCCACCGTCGAGCGGAACCGATCGGGCTGGTCGTCGAGGGCGGCGATCGCCGCGCAGGCGTCGGCGTCGAGCAGCGGGCCGAGGGCGGCGCCGCCCAGGTCGTCGAGCTCGGTGCGGACGGCGGACCAGTCGATGCCGGCCACGGCTCGGTCGACCGTGGTCACGCCGCCTCCATGGCCAGGAGGGCCCGCTTGACCTCGGTGCCCCCGAGGTACTGGCCGATCGTCCCGTCGGTGCGGACGACCCGGTGGCACGGCACCACGATCGGCACCGGGTTGGTGGCGCAGGCCGAGCCGACGGCTCGCACCGCCTTGGGGCTCCCGGCCTCGGCGGCCAGGGCGGTGTAGGTGGCGGTGCGGCCGTAGGGCACGGCCCGCAGGTGGTCGAGGACCCGGCGGCGGAAGCCCTGGGCCAGGCGCAGGTCGACGGGCAGGTCGAACACCCGGCGCCGGCCGGCGAAGTACTCGTCGAGCTGGCGGGCGGCGTCGTCGAGCCGGGCCGGGGCGGCCAGGACCCGGGGGCTGACCGTGGCGGCCAGCCGGTCGAGCACGGCGTCGTGGCCCTCGAGGGCGAAGGCCAAGCGGACGATCCCCTCGGGCGTGGCCGCCACGAGCAGCGGGCCGTGGGGGCTGTCGACGGTGCGATGGGCCACGTCGAGGAGCCCGGCGGCGGCGGCGTCGGCGACGAGCCGGTCGTGCAGGCGGGCGATGTCGGGGTCGAGGGTGGTGGTCATGCGGTCTCCTCCTGGGGGACGACGGTGCGGAGGCGGGCGATGCCGTCGGAGGCGGCCTTGCGGACGGCGGTCGGGGTGCTGCCGATCAGCGCCGCCACCTCGGTGTGGGGTAGCCCGGCGACGTGGTGGTAGGCCACGGCCTGGCGCTGCTTGGGCGGCAGGTCGGCCAGGGCGGCCCACAGGGCGGTGTCGGCATCGACCGCGCTGGGCTGGGCCGGGGCGGCCGGCTCGGGCAGGCGGTCGTCTGGGACGGCCCGGCGGGCGGTGGCCCGGGTGACGTCGATGGCCTTCCGGTGGGCGATCGTCACCAGCCAGGCCCGGACGTCGCTGCCCGGCCGCAGGTCGGGGTAGGCGCGCAGGGCCGAGAGGAACGTCTCGCTCCACGCGTCGTCGGCGTCGTGGGGCCCGAGGACGGCGCGGCACACCCGCAGCACCACGGCGCCGTGCTCGGCGACGACCTGGTCGAACGGCGGGAGGCTCACGTCAGGCCAACGCTCCCACGCCCCGACATGTGAGTGCGCTACTTCCGGAGGATCGCGACGCCGGGGCCGGTGAGGTCGGCGACGCCCTCGGGCCGACCGGCCAGGGCGAGGAGGACGGCCTCGCCCTGACCGTGCGCCGTCGGCCCGTCCTCGGGGCCGATCGACCAGCCGGCGTCGGCGGCGGTGAACCGCACGCCCCGGGCCGCCCGGGCGCCGAAGACGAAGCCGAGCCGGCGGTAGGACTCGGCCACCACCAGCGTCCGCTCGTCGGCCGGCCGAGGCGTCCCGCCGACCGGGCGGAGGGCGTCGGAGCCGTGGGTGAAGGTCTCACCCAGGGCCGCGATCGGACCGATCCCCGGCGGGGTGAAGCCCCCGCCCCCGGCCCGGCGGAGCCGCTGGATCAGGTCGGCCGGGTCGGCGGCGCCCGTCCGGCGGGCCATCTTGGTCACGCCCCCGTTCACGGTCGCCGGCGCCACCTTGGCCGCCTCGACCACCATCCGGGCCCGGCTCGTCTCGGCCAGGTGGACGAGGTGACCGATCACGTCGCGCACCCTCCAGCCGGCGCACAGGCTGTCGGCGTCCCAGGCCTCGGGGGGCAGGCCGTCGAGGCGATCGGCCAGGTCGATGCGGGCCTCGGCGACCCAGGTCCGGAGGGTGGCGGCATCGGGCACCGGCCCATCATCGCGGCCAGGCTGGGGTCCATGGCCGAGATCGACCCCGCCGATGTCGTCGCCCTCCTGGCCGTCCCGCCCGAGGAGTTCGTCGCCGCCCGCACCGCCCGGGTCAAGGAGCTCAAGGCCGAGGGCCGCAAGGAGGACGCCGCCGCCCTGGCCAAGCTGCGCAAGCCGGTGCGGCTGGTGTGGATCGTGGGTGAGCTGGCCCGGCGCCATCCCGATGTCGCGGCCACGGCCGCCGACGTCGCCGACGAGCTGGAGGAGGCCCAGGCCGGCGGGGGCGGGGTGCGGCCCCTGCTCAAGCGGTTCCGGGACGTGGTCGGCCGGGTGGCCGAGCTGGCCGACGAGGTCGAGGGGAACGTCGACCGCCTGGAGGTCGGGCTGGCCCTGCGCGAGGTGCTGGCCGACCCCGACGCCCGCGAGGCCTGGATCGAGGGCCGGCTGCTGGCCCTGCCCGGCGACGAGGACGACGACGAGGCGCCGCCCGCCGACGAGCTGGCCCCCCGCCGCGCCGCCCGGAAGAAGGCGGCGGCCACCAAGGCGAAGGCGACGAAGGCGGGGGAGGACGAGGCGGCCGCAGCCGAGGCGGCGGAGGCGGAGCGCCGGGCTGCCGAGGAGGCCGCCGCCCGGGAGGAGGCCGAAGCGGCGGTCGCCGAGACCGAGGCCGACCTCGACGAGGCCACCACCGCCCGCGACGAGGCCACGTCGGCCCTGGCCGCCCTCGAGCAGCAGCTGGCGGACCTGGAGGCACGGGTCGAGGCCGCTCGCACCGAGGCCGAGGAGGCCGAGTCGGCGCTGACCGAGGCGCGGGAGCGTCACGACACGGCGACCCAGGCCCTGGCCGACCTCGACCCGAAGCCGAAGCGCCGCCGCCGCTAGGGGGCCACCCACTCGGAAACTGCGACCCTGAGCGGGCGAGAGGCCCGCTCAGGGTCGCAATGACGAGGGATCGGCGACATCCCGGCGGGAGCGGGCGCCGCCGGCGCTAGGGGAGGGGCCGGGCGGCCCGGGCGTCGCGGAGGGCCAGGCCCCACCACGTCAGCTGGTCGAGGAGGACGGTGGCGGCGGCGTCGGTGCCGGCCCGGTCGTGGGGCTGCCCGTCGTCGTCGAAGCAGAAGCGGCCGCCGTGGAACGACACCGTGTCGCGCACGGTCGTGGCGTGGAGCTCGGCGAACACCTGGCGCAGGTGCTCCGACGCCCGCAGCCCGCCCGACACCCCGCCGTAGGACACCAACGCCACCGGCGTCGCCCGCCACTCCGGCCCGACCAGGTCGATCGCCTGCTTGAGCGAGGCCGGGACGCTGTGGTTGTCCTCGGGTGTCACGACGACGACGGCGTCGGCTGCGCCCACCCGGGCCGCCCAGTCGGCCACCTTCGGGTGCGGCCCCTGCGGCATCACTGCCGGGAGGTCGGCGTCGAGCAGGTCGACGACGGTGACGTCGAGGTCCGCGCGGGCGGCCGCCCGCTCGGCGATCCAGGCGGCGGGGACCGGGCCGAAGCGGCCCTCCCGGGTGCTGCCGATCACGACGAGGACGGACAGGGCCTCTTCGGTGCTCATCCGACCCACCGTGCAACCTCAACCTCACCTGAGGTCAAGATCCGTCCCGACGAGGCCTAGGCTCGACCCCGTGGACCACGACCTGTCGATCGGTGCGGTGAGCGACCGCACCGGCGTCGCCCCCTCGGCCCTGCGCTTCTACGAGGCCGAGGGCCTGATCCACTCCCAGCGCACCGACGGCAACCAGCGGCGCTACCACCGGGAGGTCATCCGCCGGGTGTCGTTCATCCGGGTGGCCCAGCAGGTGGGGCTGACCCTGGAGGAGATCCGGGAGGCGCTCAGCTCGCTGCCCGACAACCGCACCCCGACCACCAAGGACTGGGAGCGGCTGTCGGCCGCCTGGCGCCCCCGCCTCGACGCCCAGATCGGCGTGCTCGAGCGGCTCCGCGACCGGCTCGACGTCTGCATCGGCTGCGGCTGCCTCTCCCTCGGCGTCTGCAAGCTGATGAACCCGGGCGACGTGGCCGCCGCCGCCGGGCCCGGTCCCCGCTTCGTGCTCGACCCGGACTGACGGTCCGCCCGGCCCGACCGACGTCACACCCGAATCGTTTGACCTCAAGTGAGGTCGAGGCTGTTGGATGCCCGGCATGCAGATGGACTTCGGGCACTGGGAGGCGATGCGCAGCGCCATGCGCGAGGAGCCGGGCCGGCGGCGGATCGACCGGCGGACCCTCCGCCGCGTCGCCGGCTTCGCCCGCCCGCACAAGCGCAGCCTGGTGGCGTTCCTCCTGCTCAGCTCGGTCGTCGCGTTCCTGACCGTCGCCACGCCGGTGCTGGCCGGCTGGGTGGTCGACGAGATCGTGGCCACCGACGGGAGCGAGAGCCGGGTGGTCGTCCTCGCCGTGATCATCGCCCTGGTCGCGGTGGCCGAAGCCGTGGTGGGGCTGGGCGAGCGCTGGTACTCCGCCCGGATCGGCGAGGGGCTGATCCTCGACCTCCGCCGCGCCGTCTACTCCCACGTCCAGCGGATGCCGGTCGCCTTCTTCACCCGCAGCCGCACCGGGGCCCTGGTCAGCCGGCTCGACAACGACGTGATCGGCGCCCAGCGGGCGTTCACGTCGATCCTCTCCGGGTTGGTCAGCAACGCCATCGCCCTGGTCCTCACCGTCGGCGTGATGCTCCGGCTGTCGTGGGGCATCACCCTCCTGGCCCTCGTCCTCCTCCCCGTGTTCCTGGTCCCGGCCCGGCGCTTCGGCGCCCGGCTCGCCCACCTGGAGCGGGAGGCGGCCACCCACAACTCGGCCATGACCACGCAGATGACCGAGCGCTTCTCGGCCCCCGGCGCCACCCTGGTCAAGCTGTTCGGCCGGCCCGAGCGGGAGGCCCGGGCCTTCGAGTCCCGGGCCGAGCGGGTCGCCGAGATCGGCGTGCGGACGGCGCTGGGCCAGTACGCCTTCCTCACCGCCCTGGCCCTGGTGTCGGCCCTCGCCCTGGCCCTCGTCTACGGGCTGGGCGGCTGGCTCGCCCTGCGGGGCCGGCTCGAGCCCGGCACCGTCGTCACCCTCGCCCTGCTGCTCACCCGGCTGTACGCCCCGCTGACCGCCCTGGCCAGCGCCCGGGTCGACGCCATGAGCGCGCTGGTCAGCTTCGAGCGGGTCTTCGAGGTGCTCGACCTCGAGCCGCTGGTGGCCGAGAAGCCCGGGGCGGTGGCCCTGCCCGACGGGCCGGTGGCGGTCGAGATCGACGACGTCCGCTTCGCCTACCCGGCGGCCGACAAGGTCTCGCTGGCCTCGCTGGAGGAGGTCGCCGTGCTCGACACCCGCGGCGGCGAGGAGGTCCTCCACGGCATCAGCCTGCGGGTCGAGCCCGGCCAGGTGCTGGCCCTGGTGGGCACCTCGGGCAGCGGCAAGTCCACCATCGCCTCGCTGGTGCCCCGCCTCTACGACGTCGACGGCGGCGCGGTGCGGATCGGCGGCCACGACGTGCGCGACCTCACCTTCGCCTCGATCCGCGACGCCGTCGGGATGGTCACCCAGGACGGCCACCTGTTCCACGACACCGTGCGGGAGAACCTGCTGCTGGCCCGGCCCGAGGCCACCGACGACGAGATCTGGTCGGCGCTGGAGCAGGCCCGGCTGGGACCGCTGGTGCGGGCGCTGCCCGACGGGCTCGACACCGTGGTCGGCGAGCGGGGCTACCGCTTCTCCGGGGGCGAGCGCCAGCGCCTCACCATCGCCCGCATCCTGCTGGCCCAGCCCCGGGTCGTGATCCTCGACGAGGCCACCGCCAGCCTCGACTCCACCTCGGAGGTGGCGGTCCAGGAGGCGCTGGCCGACGCCCTCGACGGCCGCACCGCCATCGTCGTGGCCCACCGCCTCTCCACCATCCGCGAGGCCGATGCCATCGCCGTGGTCGAGGCCGGGCGCATCGTCGAGCACGGCACCCACCTGCAGCTGCTGGCCCAGGGCGGGCGCTACGCCGAGCTCTACCGCACCCAGCTCGACGACCGCTCGGAGGACGTGGCCTAGTCAGGCGGGGTTCAGACCTCGGGGATCGAGAAGTCGCGGTCGATCTGGGCCGGGGGGATGTGGGCGGTGCCGCCCTCCGGGGGTCGCCAGCCGCTGGCCTTGATGCCCTCGAAGACGTGGACCATGTTCAACAGGTCCTCCTCGTAGCGGAACCTCCCGTCGCCGCCGTAGACCATGGTCGAGACGCCGGACTGGGCGTGGTCGCCCTTCGGGCCGGCGATGACCTGCCGCCACTTCACCAGCACGACGTCGCCGTCGACCATCACGTGGTCGATGGGGAACCGCCAGTCCTCGAGCCCGTCCATGGCGTCGCCGAAGACGGTCTGCTTCATCGCCTCGAGTCCCTCGACCCGACCCCACGCGGGGTCGACGAAGACGGCGTCGTCGGTGAAGTGGTCGGCCAGGGCCGCCCACGTCGCCTGGCCGTCCTCGATGCGCTGGCGGGTGGCCAGCCACGAGTCGACGGCAGCCCGGACCTCATCGGCGGGATGGCTCGTGCTCACGAGAACAGGTTCTAGTTCTTCGCCGGCCGGCCTGCTCACCGAGCGCTGCTCGGTTTGGGTCGCACCTGGTCAGGGGTACCGGATGGCGGTGCCGCGCATCGACCCCTCCGTCCTGGCGTCGCGTCGGCAGCGGATCGTCGACGCCGCCGGGCGATGCCTCGACCGCTCGGGTCCCGGCGGGCTGACGACCCGCGCCGTGGTGGCCGAGGCCGGGATCTCGACCGGTGCGCTGTACCACCACTTCGCCACCCTCGACGCCCTGGCCGAGGAGCTGGCGGCGCAGCGATCGGTGGCCCGGGTGACCGAGGTGGCGGCCCGGGCGCCGGGGGGCGAGGACCCGCTCGCGTGGCTCGTCCGGGCCCTCGTGTGCGCCCCGCCGGAGGCCCCGCCGACCACCGCCGAGCGGGTCGTCGCCGCCACCGTCGACGAGGTGCTGCGGGCGGCGACCGCGGCCGGCTCCCTGCGATCCGACCTCGACCACGAGGCCCTGGCCGAGGTGCTCGCGCTGCTGTGGGAGGCGGTCGATCGACGGGCCGCAGCGGGGTCCTTGCGCACCACGCCGGAGCGGCTGGCCACCGTGCTGACGGCGGTCCTGGACGGCGGGTGCCGCCCGGCGACGAACGGGTGAACTCTCACGAGAAGTGGTTGTGCGACCACTCAGAGGGGCAGGAACGTCGCCGGCACGATCCGGGCCAGACCGGGAGAGGGACACCATGGCACCAGGCCACAGCGGCCGCGACGACGGGACGGGCATCGCCCGACGCGTCGTGCGCGCCGTCCTGGTGGCCGTCGGCCTCGGCCTGCTGATCGCTCTGGCCCAGGCGGCCACCGCCAGCGCCAGCGAGCTCCTCGCCCCCGCCTCCGGCCCTCCCGCCGGTGCCCCCGATCGCCCGGCCGCTGCCGACGAGGTCGCCGAGCGCACCGCCGACCGCCCGGACGCCGCCGACGAGCCCGCAGTGACGGTGGAGCGAGCCCTCCGGCCCGTCGCCGACGCTGCAGTCCGGCCCATCGTCGACGCAACGGCCCGGCCCGTCGCCGAGACCGACGACGTCGTCCGGCCGGTCGCCGAAACGGTGACCGAGGACATCGTCCGGCCGGTCGCCGACGCGGCGGCCCCGCCGGTCGCCGTCGTGACCGACGCAGCGGTCCGGCCGGTCGCCGGGGGCGTCGAGGTCCCGGTCGCCGTCGTGGCCGACGCTGCGGTCCGGCCGGCCGCCGGGGGCGCCGAGGTCCTTGTCGCCACCGTGGCCGACGCTGTCGTCCGGCCGGTCGCCGGGGGCGTCGAGGTCCCGGTCGCCGTCGTGGCCGACGTCGCGGTCCGGCCGGTCGCCGAGGCGACCGATGCCACCGCCGCCGCCGTCCCGGATCTGGCCCCCGTCGTCGACCCGGTCAGCGAGGCCGTGGCCCCGACGCTCGAGCCCCTCGCCCCCGCCGTCGAAGCCGTGACCGCCCCGGTCGCCGACGGCCTCGCCCCCGTCGCCGAGGCGCTGGCGCCGGTCGGCCAGGCCCTCGCCCCGGTCGTGGCCCCCGTCGTCGAGGGGCCCCGCCCCCAGTCCCCGCCCGGCGCCCCCGGCCACCCCCCGCCGGCCCCCGGCCCCCCCCCCCGGGCCCCCCACCACCGCCGAGCCCCCG
>JBQGCF010000267.1:0-18876 GCA_052038315.1 Iamia sp. | reverse complement strand
TGCTTCTTGGCCGAGCGGTCGAGGGTGAAGCTGGCGTAGTACTCCTCGGCGATGTCCGAGGCGTGCTCGATCCAGATGCGCTCGACGGTGTGGCCCTTGATGTCCATGCCGAGGATGTTCCCGGCGTGCTCGCGCACCTCGCCGGCGTTGCCGGCCAGCTTGATGCCGCCGGCCTTGCCGCGCCCGCCCACCTGGACCTGCGCCTTCACCACGACCGGGTAGTCGTTCACCTTCTCGGCGACGGCCACCGCCTCGTCGACCGTGGTGGCGACGTCTCCGGGCGACACCGGGATGTCGTAGGAGGCGAAGAACTGCTTGCCTTGGTACTCGAACAGGTCCATGCGGGGTCTCTCTCGCAGGTGGCAGGACGGATCTTCGGCTTGGTTACCAGGTCGACGCTTCTGACGCCCAGTCAGGCGGGCGCCGACTCGCTCCGACGGCGGTCGTCCTGGGATGCTGACCCGATGCCGGTCGAGCGCTCCCGTGGCCACGCCGGGCGCGCCCTGGCCGTCTCGGGCCTCGCCGTCGCCGTCATCGCCGGTGGGCTCTGGGCCGTGGCCGTGCTCACCTCGCGCACCGACAGCCTGAACGTCCGGCTGGGCGATCCGACCTTCCAGGGCGGCAGTGCCGAGCGGCTGGCCGACGAGATCGACGACCGCGGCCCGATCATCTACGGCGACGTCTCCGACAGCGGCACCGGCGATGCCCGCGACATCATCCTCCAGCACATCGGCGACGACCCCGACGAGGGCTGGTTCGCCTTCCGGGCCCAGCCGCCGGGCGAGGCGCGGGACTGCACCTGGCAGTGGCAGGCCGACGAGGAGCTGTTCCGGGCGACCTGCGACGAGGACCTGACCGCGCCGGCCGACGGCGAGGGGCTGGAGAGCTACCCGGTCGAGGTCGAGGACGGGAAGCTCGACGTCGACCTCAACTTCGACAGCCGGCCGACCACGACGACCACCACCGCCCCCGAGTCCGGCAACGTCCCCACCACCGAGAACTGACCGAGCTTTGAGCGCCTGATATCGAATACCGATGTCAGGCGCTCAAAGCTCGGGGTTGAAGAGGTCCTTGACCTGGGCGCGCTGGACCTTGCGGGTGCCCGACTGGGGCAGCTCGTCGACGACCTTGACCCGGGCCGGGACCTTGTAGGAGCTGAGGTGCTCCCCGGCGAAATCGATGAGGTCCTCGGGCGAGACCGTGGCGTCGGGCGCCAGGCGCACGGCGGCGACGGGCAGCTCGCCGAGCCGCTCGTCGGGGAGCCCGACCACGGCCGCCTCGGCCACCGCCTCGTGGCGCTCGAGGACCTGCTCGACCTCGACGGCGTAGACGTTGTAGCCACCCCGCACGATGATGTCCTTCGCCCGGCCCTCGAAGGTGAAGGCGCCGAGCGGGCCCCGGCGGACGAGGTCGCCGGTGCGCAGCCAGCCGTCGTCGGTGAACAGCGCCTTGGTCGCGTCGTCGGCGCCCCGGTACCCCTTGAGCAGGCCGGGCCCGCTGAGCTGGAGCTCGCCGACCTGGCCCCGCGCCACCTCGGTGCCGTCGTCGTCGACGACCCGCGTCTTGTAGCCCGGCACCGGGACGCCCAGCCGGCGCACGGCGTCGGGCACCCCCGGGAGGTCGACCTTGAGGGCGCCGGCCCCGCCGGTCTCGACCATGCCGTAGCCCTCGGCGAAGACCGCCCGGCCCAGGTGACGGCCGCCGGGCAGGGTGGCCAGGGCGCCCATGCGGGTGAAGCGGTCGGCCAGCTCGGCGGGCATGGCGTCGGCCCCCGAGATCCAGACCCGGACCGACTTGAGGTCGCGGTCCTCGGCCCCGGCGTCGAGGAGCATCCGGTACATGGCCGGCACGCCGACGTAGACGCTGGCCCGCCGCTGCTCGATCTCGTCGAGGATGCGCTCGGCCCGGAAGCGGGGCAGGAAGCGCACCGGCACGTGGGCGTAGGCCAGGCCCAGGGCGATGACGAAGCCCATGATGTGGGCCATCGGCAGGCTGTAGACGGCCTCCTGGTGGCCCAGCCCGCCGGGCACGAGGGCCATGCGGTTCATCTGCCCGACCAGCGAGCGGTGGCTGAGCTCGGCCCCCTTGGGCCGGCCGGTGGTGCCGGAGGTGTAGAAGACGGCGCCGATGCTCTTGGCGTCGATGTCGGGGACGGCGTCGAGGCGCGTGCCGTCGGCGGGCACGTCGGCGACCGAGCGGATGACGAGCGTGGCCGCCGCGTCCTCGACGATGCCGTCGATCTCCTCGGGCCGCAGGCGGTCGTTGACCGGGGCCGGCAGGCCACCGGCCCGGCTGACGGCGGCGCACAGCAGCAGCTGGTCGTAGCCGTTCGGCGTGGCGACGGGGACGATCGAACCCGGCTCCACGTCTCCCTGGAGGGCACCGGCCCAGCGGGCGACCTGGTCGGCGGCCTCGGCCAGGGTGCGGGTCTCGCCCCCGTCCTCGTCGACGAGGGTCCGGTCGCCACCGGTCTCGGCCAGGCGGTCGAAGACCGTGGCCAGGGTGAGGTCGTGGTCGAAGGCGAGACGGGCCTTGC
This sequence comes from Iamia sp., assembly GCA_052038315.1. Classification (GTDB taxonomy): domain Bacteria; phylum Actinomycetota; class Acidimicrobiia; order Acidimicrobiales; family Iamiaceae; genus Iamia. Next base: position 16,340 of record JBQGCF010000267.1, on the reverse strand, counting down.
GGGCACGTCCCAGGCCGGGCATCACGGGTCGGTCTCCTCGGTCGGCGGGGGCTCGGGTGTCGGAGCGAGGAGCTGGGGCTGGCCCCACTTCTCGTCCAGGGCGATCAGGGTCAGGAACGGGCCCAGGTAGGCGAAGAAGAGGGCGATGACGATCGGGCCGGAGTCGTTGGCCAGGAACCCGAGCAGGCTGCCCGAGATCACCGCCACCACACCGGCCCGCATGGCCCCGCCCCGCGGCAGCAGCGACGCCCAGCGGCGCTCGTAGACCAGGACGTACAGGAGGAAGCCGGCGACGATCGGGATCATCCACGTCCAGATCGAGACCTGCAGGATGCGGAAGTTGGCCCCCTGCTTGCGCAGGAAGGTGTCGGTCAGCTCCGAGAGCCCGTCCTCGAACAGGTCCGAGGCGAAGCGGCCCAGGTGCGTGCGGGACTCGGGCGGCCGGGCCAGGTCGACGGCGGTGGCCGCGGCCAGCACCAGGGCCGTGGCCCCGCCCACCAGCACGACGGTGCGGGCGGTGAGGCGCCGGCCGGACAGCGAGAAGAGCAGCAGGCCGAACACCGGCACCAGGGTGAGGATGCCACCGACGTCGCCGCCGAGGCTCGGGGCCCCGTCGACGACGACGAGGGCGCCGAGCAGCAGGGTCGCCGTCACCAGCGCCTCGCGGCGCCGGGGGGCGAAGCGGACGTGGATGCAGGCGAGCAGGATCCCGCAGGCGGCCAGCACCGCGAAGGTGGTGTTGGGGACCCCGTAGAAGCGGCCGGCGCTGTGGAGCGAGTAGCCCAGCCAGCTGTTGACGTGGAGCCACGTGCCGGTGGCGCAGTCGATGGCGATCACGGCCAGCGTGACCCCGAAGACCCAGGCCAGCGGGCTGAGCGGGGTGCGCCGGGCCCGCCCCGCCAGCAGGGCGATCACCACCGCCAGGCCGGCCTGGAGCAGGTAGGCGGTCGTGGCCTCGACGCCCGACCAGCCCGGCAGGGCCCGGAACAGGAACGTGGCGAGGGGCAGGGCGGCCGCCGCCACCACCATGAACCGGACGACGCGGGCGCTGCGGACGCGGGTCGAGCGCTTCGAGATCACGTAGGCGCCGAGGGCCAGGGCGATCCCCTGGAAGACGATGTACCAGACGGCCAACGAGTAGTAGGTGGCCTCGCGCAGCTGCGTGCCCTGGTCGAGCTCGTCGAGCATCGAGCGGTCGACGTCGCCGGCCTGGTAGCGCAGCGGCCGGCCCGGCATGTCGGAGGGGACGTCGGCGCCGAGCAGGTCGAGGATCGTGGGCGCCAGGTCGGTGAGGGCGGCCAGCCCGGCTCGCTTGGTCGACGGCGACACGACGTAGCCGTGGGGCACGCCCGGCCCGACCACCACCAGCGGGGCCAGCCGGAAGGTGCGCCCCGGGGAGGCGACCGACACGACGATCACCGCGGTGTCGACGTCGGCCCAGTCGAGGATGTCGCCGAGGATCTCGTCGGTGCGGCGGAGGGCCTCGTCGCGGGCCACGTTCTGGGCGTCGGTGGTGGCCTCGACCCGGAAGGCGTCGGCCCGGTCGAGGTCGCCGGGGTCGACGAAGACGACGTCGGCCTCCTCGGCCGCGGCCTCGACCGCGGCCATCGTCCTCTCGCGGCTGGCCCGGACGCCGTAGGGCGCCGAGGGGTCCTCCTCCAGCAGGTCCTCGGGGGCGATCGTCCCCCGCGGCACGCTCAGGTCGCCGTCCATGAGGGCGAGGGCGGCGGGCCGGTTGACCACCGCCTCGGTCTCGCCCACCTCGGGGCGGTCGCCGTTGCCGACCACCGCGCCCACGAGGCCGGCCTCGGCCAGGGCGTCGCCCAGGGCGCCGGGCTTGGACGTGATGGTCGAGCTGGCGTTGGCGTCGACGGCCACGCTGGCCCCGACCACGGCGATGTCGCCGTCGACCTCGACCCCGGTGCGGGAGGCGAGGACCTCGGCCGCAGTGCCCGTGCCCAACGGCTCGTCGGCCGGGTAGGCCTGGGCGGTCGAGGGCACGGCGGCGAGGCGGAAGCCGGCGCCGAGGCTCATGTAGCCCTCGGCCAGGGTCGGGCGACGCCCGGCGGTCCGGACGCTCATGGCGGCCAGGGCACCCTCGTCGACCGCCCGCTGCAGGTTGGGGGTCTCCTCGGCCTCGAGGTCGCCGAGCCCGAGCGGGTTCATGGCCACCACCACGACCTTGGAGGCCTGGTCGTCGGCGGGCGCGCTGGCCGGCTCGGCCCGACTCGACACGGCCACCGCGGCGAGGATCGCCAGCAGGGCCAGGCCGGCGGCCAGGCCGATGCGGAGCCGGGGCGTGGTCAGCCGCGGCCAGAGGGCCCGCAGGATGTCGAAGCCCTGGCGGGCCCGGTGGACGTAGCCGCCGAAGGACCCGCCGGTGTGGCGGTGGTCCATGGGCACACCGACCTCGACCACCCGGGCGCCGGCCCGGACCGCGTCGATCGTCATGGCCACCTCGAGGCCGAAGCGGTCGGCCGAGGGGAGCCCGGCCAGCAGATCGCGGCGCACGGCGCGCTGGCCCGAGAGCGGCTCGGCGACCTCCCGTCCGGTGGCCCGGTGGATGGCCGAGGCGGCCAGCGCCTTGACCCGCCCGGCCCCGCCCCGCCCGGCGGCCGGGGGGAAGACGCCGATGGTCAGGTCGGCCTCGTCGGCCAGGACCGGGTCGAGCAGCAGGTGGGCGGCGGCCGCCGTCTCGGCCAGGTCGGCGTCGATCAGCAGGTAGACGTCGGCCTCCGGGGTGGCCTCGACCCCGGCCAGCACGGCCCCGCCCTTGCCCCGGTTGAGCGGCAGCCGCAGGACCTCGGCCCCGGCGGCCAGCGCCGCCTCGGCGGTGCCGTCGGCCGACCCGTCGTCGATCACCAGGACGCGGTCGACGTCGTCCAGCCCCTGCAGGGCCTCCACCGTGGCGGCGATGTCGTCGGCCCGGTCCTTGGCCGGCACCAGGGCGACGACGACCGGGCCGGGCTCCACGGCGTCGGTCATGGCGTCGAGGCTGCCACCTGGCGTGACCGGAGTCCAAGCACGCGATGACGCCCGGGTGACGCCAGGACGAACCTCGGGCGCCAGGCGCACTCCGTCGGGTCCGGTCGGCCGGGCGGCAGCCCCGACGGCCGCCGGGTCGTCGCGCCAGCCGGAGCCGGCGAGCGCAACGAGCTTCGGCGGGCGGTGTCAGCCGGAGCCAGGTCCGGGCTGCGTCGAGCCGTCAGCGCTCGGCGTGGGGGAAGGGGCCGGTGACCTCGTAGGTGCGGCCCGGGTCCCGCTGCGAGCTGAAGTAGAGGCGGGTGCCGTCGGGCGAGAAGGCCGGTCCGGTGATCTCCGACCCCTCGGTGCCGGTCACCTGGCAGACCTGCTCGACGATGCCGTCGGGGCCGAGGCGGACGATGTCCATGGTGTCGCCGTCCTCGGCGATGTAGCGGTCGCCGCCGGCGTCGACGGCGATGTTGTCGACGCCCCGCAGGAGCGGGTTGCCGTCCTCGCCGATCGCCTCGGTGGTGGCCGCGTCGTAGACGACCTCGACGTCCTGGCCGTCGCAGGCCCAGATCCGGTTGTCGCCCTTGGTCGAGAGGTAGGTCGTGCCCTGGAAGTGGGCCAGGCCCTCGCCGCCGACGAAGCGGACGACGTCGGCGACCTGGTTCCGGGTCGGCGTGGTGGCGCCGGCCGGGTCGGGCAGCGGCTCCCAGCGCCGGTCGCCCTCGGGCCCGGCCAGCACGGCCAGCTCGCCCTCGTCCAGGCTCGGCCACGCCGCCGGGGTGAAGCGGTAGAAGGCCCCGTCGGGCTCGTCCTCGCTCAGGTAGAGGACCTCGGCCACCGGGTCGACGGCCACGGCCTCGTGCTTGAAGGTGCCGAGCGCGGGCCGCACCACCGCCGGCTCCTCGCCGAGCGGGTCGCACTCCCAGACCCGGCCGTTGCCGATCTCCTCGCAGGTGAGCCAGGTGCCCCACGGCGTGGGCCCGCCGGCGCAGTTGATGAACGTGCCCTCGCAGATCCGCTTGGCGTCGACGATCTCGCCGTCGGCGTCGAAGCGCACCATCGACGCACCGCCGTCGACCGGGTCCTCGCAGTTCGAGGTGTAGATCCAGCCGCCGTCGTCCTGCGGGAAGACGGCCCCGCCGTCGGGGCTGACGTGCCAGACGTAGCCGGTGCCGGCGACGGCCGTGCCGGTGGTGGCGACGACCCGGGACGTGAAGCCCTCGGGCAGGCGCAGTCCGTTCTCGTCGGGCTCGCCGAGCGGCCCGAGGCGGACGGGGGCCGGCGGCTCGGTGGTGGTCGAGGCCGTGGTGCTGCTGGCGCCCGCGGTCGTCGTCGTCCCGCCGGCGTCGTCGCCGTCGTCGTCGCTGCTGCACGCCGCCACCCACGGCAGCACGGCGGTGGAGACGAGCCCCATCCCCATCAGCCGCAGCACGCGGCGCCGGTCGTAGTCCTGGTCCCCTGGTGTCACGGGCGGCGAAGGTAGCGCGGGGGTGAACCCCGCGTTACGCCTTGGTGATGGGCGCCCAGGCGAGGAGGAGGACCTTCTCGCCCTGGCTCGGGAAGCGGACGGTGATCTCGGTCTTGTCGCCCTGGCCCTGGAGGTCGAGGACGACGCCCTCGCCCCACTTGGCGTGGCGCACGTCGTCGCCCACCTTGATGCCGTGGGTGGCCGGGGCGGCGGCGACCGCCTGCTGGCCGGCCTCGATCGCCGCGTCGACCTGCATCTGGCGGGCCGCCTCGCGCCGGGCCCGGGCCGGGCTCATCCCGTCCCGGTCGCGCAGGCCGGCGCCCAGCGACGTGGGCCGGCTCGCCCCGCTCGCCCCCCAGCTGGCGCTGCTCCCCCCGCCCCGCGACGCCCGGCGGCGGCCCTGGATCTCGTGGACCAGCTCGACCGGGATCTCCTGGAGGAAGCGGCTCGGCGGGTTGTACTGGGTGGCGCCGAACATCGTGCGGGCCCAGGCGTGGCTGAGGTGCAGGACCTCGCGGGCCCGGGTGATGCCGACGTAGGCGAGGCGGCGCTCCTCCTCCAGCTCGGCCGGCTCGGTCAGCGCCCGGATGTGGGGGAAGACGCCGTCCTCCATCCCGATGATGAACACGATCGGGAACTCCAGGCCCTTGGCCGAGTGCAGCGTCATCAGCACGACCTGCGACTCGTCGGGGTCGAGGTCGTCGGTGTCGGCGACCAGGCTGATCTGCTCGAGGAAGGCGTCGACGTCCTCGACCTCCTGGGCCGCGCCCACCAGCTCGGCCAGGTTCTCGATCCGGCCCTCGGCCTCGATCGAGTGCTCGGCCCGCAGCTCGGCGACGTAGCCGCTCTTGTCGAGCAGGACCTCCAGCATCCGGGCCGGGCCGTCGGAGCGGGCCTCGGCGGCCTCGTCGATGACGGCCAGGAACGAGGTGATCCCGTTGACCGCCCGGCCGCCGATGCCGGCCTCGTCGGCCCGGCGCAGGGCCTCGAGGAAGGTGAGGTCGCGCCCGGCCCGCCAGGCGTCGAGCCGGGCGATCGAGGCATCGCCGACGCCCCGCTTGGGCGTGTTGACGACCCGCTTGACCGACACCTCGTCGGACGGGTTGGTGACCGCCTTCAGGTAGGCGACGGCGTCCTTGATCTCCCGCCGGTCGTAGAAGCGGGTGCCGCCCACGACCTTGTACGGGATCGACTGGCGGGTGAGCGACTCCTCCAGCACGCGGCTCTGGGCGTTGGTCCGGTAGAAGACCGCCATGTCGCCCCAGCGGTAGCCCTGCTCGTGCAGGACCGACATCCGCCCGGTGACCCACTGGGCCTCGTCGGCCTCGTCGTCGGCGTGGTAGCGGGAGATCGGGTCGCCCTTGCCCTGGTCGGTCCACAGCTCCTTGGGCTTGCGGCCGACGTTGTTGGCGATCACCGCGTTGGCGGCGTCGAGCACCGTCTGGGTCGACCGGTAGTTCTGCTCCAGCAGCACCGTCGTGACCTCGGGGAACGCCGTCTCGAAGTCGAGGATGTTCGAGATGTCCGCCCCCCGAAAGGCGTAGATCGACTGGTCCCCGTCACCCACGACCATGACGTTGCGGTGGTCGCTGGCGAGGAGCATCACCAGCTCGTTCTGGACCGGGTTCGTGTCCTGGTACTCGTCGACGAGGATGTGCTGGAAGCGCTGCTGGTAGTGGGCGAGGGCCTCGGGGAACGCCTTGAGCACCTCGACGGTGACGCCGAGCAGGTCGTCGAAGTCCATGGCCCCGGCCTTGCGCAGGCGGGCCTGGTACTCCCGGTAGGCCTCGGCGAAGCGGCGCTCGAAGGGGTTGGAGGCCTGGGCCGCGTAGGTCTCGACGTCGAGGCCCTTGTTCTTGGCCGACGAGATCTGGGCGTGGACCGAGCGGGGCGGGAACCGCTTCGGGTCGATGTCGAGGTCGCGCAGGACGTAGCCCATCAGCCGGAGGGCGTCGGCCTGGTCGTAGATCGTGAAGCTCGACGGGTAGCCCAGCCGGGACGCCTCGCGGCGGAGGATGCGGACGCACGCCGAGTGGAACGTCGACACCCACATCTTGCGGGCCACCGGGCCGACCAGCCCCTCGACCCGGTGCTTCATCTCGTCGGCCGCCTTGTTGGTGAAGGTGATGGCCAGGATCGAGAACGGCGAGACGTGGTGGTCGCGGATCAGGTGGGCGATCCGGTGGGTCAGGACCCGGGTCTTGCCCGAGCCGGCGCCGGCCAGGACCAGCAGCGGACCGTCGACGTGGGTGACGGCATCGGCCTGGGCCGGGTTGAGGCCCTCGAGCAGATCGGGGCCGTCGTCGTCGAGGAGGTCCGCAGGCATCGCGGCCACCCTACCGACGGGGTGCGACAGCGATCCGCGGCGGGGGGGCTGGCCCCACCACCGGCCCTCGTGCCCACCAGGTCGCTGTTCACCATCCGCACCTGGGAGACTGCCGCCATCGGCGCCACCTCGCCCTCCGACCCCGCTCGGCACGCTGCCGGTCCCGGTGACGGCAGCGTGGACGCGCCGCGCCCCGAGGAGGACCACGAGCCCGAGGGCCTGCTCGGCACGAACGTCACCGCCGAGATGCTCAAGATCACCGGCACCAAGACGCTCAAGCGGACGCCGCTGATCATCATCTTCTTCCTGGTCTTCAACAACTTCGTGCTGCCGACGCTCGGCAACTTCGGCCAGGAGATCGACCAGCTCAGCGCGGTCAGCCCCCTGCTCCTCGTCCTGGCCCTGGCCCTCGAGGTCGCCGCCCTGGTGGCCTACGCCCAGCTGACCCGGGTCACGCTGCCGCCCGAGCCCCGCCTCGGGCTGGGGTCGATCCTGCGCATCCAGCTGTCGACCAAGGCGGTGACCAACCTGGTGCCGGGCGGGTCGGCCGCCGGCGGCACCCTCGGCTACCGGCTCCTCTCCCAGGCCGGCGTCGACGGCGCCTCGGCCGGGTTCAGCATGGCGACGGTGGGCCTGGGCTCGGCCATCGTCCTCAACCTGCTGCTGTGGGTCGCCCTGCTGATCTCGATCCCGCTCGACGGGTTCAACCCGGCCTACGGCACGGCCGCCATCATCGGGATGCTGCTGCTCGCCGCCGTGGCCGCCGGGGTCGCCCTGATGCTCAAGGGCCGGGACACAGCCGTCCGGGTGGTCCGGGCCCTCGCCCGGAGGCTGCCGTTCCTCGACCCCGACACCGCCGAGCGCTTCGTCCGCACCCTGGTGGCCCGGCTGGCCGAGCTGCTCGACAACCCGACCCTCCTGCGCCGGGGCCTGACGTGGGCCTGCATCAACTGGCTGCTCGACGCCGCCGCCCTGTGGGTCTTCATCCGGGCCTTCGGCCCGCTGCTGAGCCCGGTCGACGTGATCGTCGCCTTCTCGATCGCCAACATCCTCGCCGTCATCCCCATCACGCCCGGCGGCCTGGGCATCGTCGAGGCGACCCTGATCACGACGTTGGTCGGCTTCGGCCTGGCCCGAGGCGAGGCGACGGTGGCGGTCGTCTCCTACCGGATCGCCCAGTTCTGGCTGCCGATCCCGCTCGGCGCCATCAGCTACGCCACCCTGCGGCTCGGCCCCACCTCGCTGCGGACGATCCGAAGTCGCCACCCCCTCCGCGAGCTCGCCGGCGACGCCGCCGACCTCTCGACCGCACGCGTCTGGGACGAACCCAGCACGTCGCCCGGACCGCCTCGCTGACCTCGGCCGCTAGCTGGCGGGGCAGCGGGCGCGGAGGCGGCCGACCTCGAGGCCCTCGTCGCCGGCCCGGGCCGCCTCGGGGCCGAAGGTGCCCCGGACGTCGTAGGCGTCGCCCTTGCGCTCGATCAGGGCGGTGGTGGCCTCGGGGTCGGTCAGGTCGAGCCAGGCGCCGCCGGAGCCGGCCGTCGTCCGCTTGGCCTCGTAGCCCCGGGCGTCGTCGTCGAGCCCGAAGGTGACCCGGGCCGTCTCGGTGAGGATCGGGTCGCCCACACCGGTGTCGGAGCGGAAGCGGGTCAGCTCGACCTGGAACGGGCCGTCGCTGGTGTCGCCCTCCCCCTCGACCATGTAGTCGAGGGTCGCCTCGGGGGTGTCCCCGTCACGGGGCCCGTCGGTGCAGGCGGTCACCGTGAAGGACAGCTCCTCGATGCCGATCACGGCCACGCCCTGGCCCGGCGGCGGCTCGGCGAGCGTCTCCAGCGGGTCGGGGACGGGGCTGAGCTCGTCGGTGGCGGCGTCGTCCTCCTCGCCGTTCCCACCCCCGCAGGCGGCCAGGACGGCGACCAGGACGACGGCGACGAGACGGCGGGTGGTGGCGACGGTCATGGGAGCGACGACCGTAGGTCAGATGCGGCCGCCGCCGGACAACGCCGACCAGTAGTGGATGTCCTGGATCTGCACGACCGACCCGGTGTGGGGGGCGTGGATCATCTTCCCGCCGCCGATGTACAGGCCGACGTGCGAGACGGGGCTGTTGTAGAAGACCAGGTCGCCGGGCTGGAGCTGGTCGACGGGGATGCGCCGGCTCATCGAGTACAGCGCCCGCGACGAGTGGGGCAGCGAGCGGCCGACCTGGGCGTAGGCCCACATGATCAGGCCCGAGCAGTCGAAGCCCTCCTCGGGCGAGGCGCCGGCCCACTTGTAGGGCACGCCCAGGACGCTGTGGGCGGCGGCGATGGCCCCCTCGGCCCCACCGGCCGGCGGGGCCGGCGGTGCGGGTGCGGGCGGCGCCGGGGCGGCGGGCTCGGTCGGGGCCGGGGTGTCGGGCTCGGCCTCCGGCTCGGTGTCGGCGGGGTCGGCGGGGTCGGCCTCGGGGGTCCGCGACGCCTCGTCCTGGGCGGCCGCCTCGGCGGCGGCATCGGCCTCGGCCTGGCGGGCGGCGGCCTGGCGGGCGGCCTCGGCGGCCAGCCGCCGGCGCTCCTCGTCCCGGCGGCGCTGCTCGGCCTCGACCAGCTCGGCCAGCCGCCCGGTCACCTCGTCCTGGAGCTCCTCCAGCTCGGCGATGCGGGCCTGGGTCTGGCCCCGGCTCTCCTCGATCTCGGCCTCGGCCGCCTCGGCGTCGGCGAGCAGGTCGTCGAGGGCCCGGGCGTCGCCGTCGGCCCGGCGCTCCTGGCCGCGGTAGGCGTCGACCATGTCGTCGGTGTCGCGGGCCAGGGCGTCGGCGTAGCCCCGGCGGGCGGTGGCGTCGCCGGCGTCGCTGGCGCCGAGCAGGGCGGCGGCCCCCTCGCTGGCCCCCCGGTCGGACATGTAGCCCTCGACGGCGGCGGCCCGCAGCTCGTCCCTGGCCTCGTCGAGCCGGGCGCCGGAGCGATCGGCCCGGTCGCGGGCCTCGGCGATCTGGTCCTCCAGCGTGGTGCGGGCCAGCTGGGCGTCGAGGTAGCGCTCGGTGAGGACCTCGGCCTCGTGCTGGAGCTCCTCGATCCGGTCGGCGATCCGCTCGGCCTCGGTGCGGGCGTCGTCGATCTCGTCGCCCGACGCCGGCCCGGTGACCATCGTCATCAGCAGGGCCACGACGACCGCCAGCCCGAGGGCCGGGCCCCGGCGAGGGCGGCGGAGTGTAGCGAGCAGCGACGACATGGCCGGGGGATGGTACCTGACCAGGGCCTTATGTGTCATTCGCGCGACGAATTGCGCGCGATCCTCGCGCGATCGCTGGTCAGGGGCGCTTCTTGCGACCCTCAGCGGGCCTCTCGACCGGTCAGGGTCGCAAGAAGTGGTTCATTCCCACTCGATGGTGCCCGGGGGCTTGGAGGTGATGTCGTAGGCGACCCGGTTGACGCCGTCGACCTCGTTGATGATGCGGCTCGACATGCGCTCCAGCAGGTCGTGGGGCAGGCGGGCCCAGTCGGCCGTCATGGCGTCCTCGGAGGTGACGGCCCGGATGATGATCGGGTGGCCGTAGGTGCGCTCGTCGCCCATCACGCCGACGCTGCGGATGTCGGGCAGCACCGCGAAGGCCTGCCAGATCTCCCGCTCCAGCCCGGCGGCCCGGATCTCCTCCCGCACGATGGTGTCGGCCCGCTGGAGCAGGGCGACCCGCTCGGGGGTGACCTCGCCGATGATGCGGACGCCCAGGCCGGGGCCGGGGAACGGCTGGCGCCAGACGATCTCGTCGGGCAGGCCGAGCTCGGTGCCGAGGGTCCGCACCTCGTCCTTGAACAGGCTGCGCAGCGGCTCGACCAGCTCGAACTGCATGTCCTCGGGCAGGCCGCCGACGTTGTGGTGGCTCTTGATCGTCGAGGCGCCGTCGCCCCCGCCGGACTCGATCACGTCGGGGTAGAGCGTGCCCTGGACGAGGAAGCGGGCGTCCTCGATGCCCCCCGAGGTCTCCTCGAAGACCCGGATGAACTCCTCGCCGATCGCCTTGCGCTTGTCCTCGGGGTCGGTGACGCCCTCGAGCTTGGCGAAGAAGCGCTCCTGGGCCTGGACGTGGATCAGCTCGATGCCCTGGTGGCGGCGGAAGGTCTCGACGACCTGCTCGCCCTCGCCCTCCCGCATCAGGCCGTGGTCGACGAACACGCACGTCAGCTGCGGGCCGATCGCCTTGTGGACCAGGGCGGCGGCCACCGCCGAGTCGACGCCACCGGACAGGGCGCAGATCACCCGGGCGTCGCCGACCTGCTGGCGGACGGCCTCGACGCCGGACTCGATCACCGATGTCATCGTCCACTCGGGGGCGCTCTCGGTGACGTCGTAGATCCAGCGCTCCAGGATCTGCTGGCCGTGCGGCGTGTGCACCACCTCGGGGTGGAACTGCACGGCGTGGATCCGGCGCTCGACGTCCTCCATGGCGGCGACGGGGGCATCGGGGCTGGAGGCGGTGACGGTGAAGCCCTCGGGGGCGACCTGGATCGAGTCGCGGTGGCTCATCCAGACCTGCTGGTGCTCGGGCTGGCCCCCGCCGAAGACCACCGCATCGGGGTGGGTGACGTCGAGCGGCGTGCGGCCGTACTCGGAGCGACCGGTGGCGGCCACGTCGCCGCCCAGCTGCTGGGCGATCAGCTGGGCGCCGTAGCAGATGCCCAGGATCGGGATGCCGAGGTCGTAGACGCCGGGGTCGATCGACGGCGCCCCCTCGACGTGGACCGAGGCCGGGCCGCCGCTGAAGATGATCCCGGCGGGGTCGCGCTCGGCGTACTGCTCGGGGCTGAGCGACGCCGGGACGATCTCGCTGTAGACGTGGGCCTCGCGCACCCGCCGGGCGATCAGCTGGGCGTACTGGGCGCCGAAGTCGACGACCAGGATCGGTCGCTCGTCGGGCGCATCGGTGGGCGTGGGGGCGGGGTCGACGTCGTCCGAGGGGGCCACCCCCGAACCGTAGTCCGGTGGCCCTCAGCCCCCGGCGGCCGGATCGACGGCTGCGGCCACCGCATCCAGGTAGCGCTCGGCGTAGCGGTGCTGGATCGGGAGCAGCAGGCGCTGGAGCGGCCCGGCGGCCGAGAGGGCGGTGCGGGCCCGGGCGGTGATGCGGACCTGCACCGTGCCGTCGGGGCGGCGCTCGACGACGAAGGCCTCCTCCCCCACCTCGATGTGGCCGGGCAGGGTGCCGTAGGCGAAGCCCCAGCGGTCGGGCTCGTCGACCACGGCCACGACCCGGTTCACCGCCACCACGGTCCCCGGCCCCTGGGCCAGGGCGACGAGCAGGGTCGACCCGACCTCGGCGATGGCGTCGTCGGGCCACACCGTGGCCACGGACCGCTGCGGGACCAGGCCGCGCAGGGCGGCGACGGCCCGGTCGAAGGCCTCCGGGTGGTCGCCCAGCTCGCGGCGGGCGTCGAGGTCGGGGGTGGGCGGGTCGGTGCCGAGCAGGGCCCCGACGAAGGGGTACGTCGGCTCCTCGGTCCGGGCCCGGGCGAGGATCCGCTCGGCGGCCGCGGCGCCGAGCCGGCCGGGACGGACGATCGGGAGGCGGGTCACACCGCCACCCTCGCACCGGACGTCGCCCCCGTCGCCTCCGTCGCACCGAGCCCGTCCGCCGACGGGCTCGGGGCGACGGCGTGGGTGGCGAGCCAGCGGGCGGCCAGACCGCACCCCACGAAGCCGAAGGCGTTGAGCGACCCGTGGACCCGTGCCATGTCGGGGATCGACAGCGCCGGCCCGCCGGTGTGCTGGGCGAGCGCCCAGGCCACGGCCAGGACCATCGGCACCCACGCGCTGAGCCCGGACACCAGCAGGAGGCGGCCGATCGGCGTGGCCCGCCGGGACCAGCCCTCGGCCAGGTGCACGACCGAGACCAGGTAGGCCGAGCCGGCCATCAGCACCGCCCCGCCGACCTGGGCCACCGCCGCCTCGGTCCAGAACCCGGTGGCCACGACGGGCGGCGCGACCAGGGCCAGCACCAGCCCGCCGGTGGCGACCCACCCGGGCCGGGCCCGCCGGGCGGCGAGGGCCAGCGCGGTGGTGGCGACCCCGGCGTAGGTGAAGTGGACGGCGGCCAGCCGGGTGATCGGCTCGCCGAAGCCGGCGACGGCCAGCCCGCCGCACGACTCGACCAGCCCTCCCCCGGCCACCACCGCGAAGCCCGGCATGGCCACCCGCCCGACCGCATCGAGGGTCCAGGCTCGGTCCTCGCGAGCGGCCGTGGCGGCGGCGGTGACCGTGGCGGCACCGGCGACGAGGAGCCACGGGAGGGCCAGGACGAGGCCCACCGGACCGGGGTCGACGGCCACGGCCAGGGCGGTGCTGGCCGCCACCACCAGCCAGGCGCCCGTCCAGCGCCCGAGGGCCACCGGCAGCACCACCGCCGCCCCCAGCACGACGACCAGGTCGATCAGGCTCATGTATCCGTTCACGATCAATACACTACCAGACACTCACACATCATCCACTCGTGGATGCGCCGCTACCGTGGCCCGGTGACCGACGACGAGGTGCAGACCGACGAGATGCGCATCGACGAGCTGGCCCGGCGGGCGGGCGTGGCCACCACGACGATCCGCCTCTACCAGCACCGCGGCCTGCTGCCCGGGCCCCGCCTCGAGGGGCGCACCGGCTGGTACGGCCCCGCCCACCTCGACCGGCTCCGGCTGATCGCCCGGCTGCAGGGCGACGGCCACTCGCTCGCCGGCATCGGCCGCCTGGTCGAGAGCTGGGAGCAGGGACGCGACCTCGACGCCCTCGTCGGCGAGGAGGCCGGGCTGTCCGCCCTCTTCGGCTCGGGCCGGGAGGTCGTCCTCACCCTCGCCGAGCTGGCCGACCGCATGCCCGAGGGGGCGACCGATCCCGCCGTCATGGTCCGGGCGGTCGAGGTCGGACTGGTCGCCCCGACCGACGACGGCCGGGTCCGGGTGCCCGACGCCCGCTTCGTCGAGACCGGCCCCGCCCTCGCCGCCCTCGGCGTCCCGCTCGACGTCGTCCTCGACGAGTGGGAGCAGCTGAGCCGGCTCACCGACGAGATCGCCGACCGCTTCCTCGCCGTGTTCGAGGCCCACCTCGTCCCCGACGGCGTCGACCTCGACCACCTCACCCCCGAGCAGGTGTCGGCCCTGGGGGCGCGGCTCGCCCGCCTGCACCACCTGGCCGGGCAGGTCGTGCAGGCGGCGCTCGACGCCTCGATCGCCGGGCGGGCCCGGGACCGGCTGGCCCGCCTCGCCGAGGAGGCCGACGGACGGGAGGACTAGTGGAGGGGGTGGGGGTGGTGGCCGTGGTGCCGATGGCCGGCGTGGTGCTCACGGGCGGCGCCGATGCCGACGCCGAGGAGGACCAGGCCGACCACCACCAGGACGAGGCCGATCAGCCCGACCGCCGATGACGGCAGCCCGAAGGATCGTCCCGCCTCCAGGCGGTCCCAGCCCGAGAGCCGACCGTCGGCCAGGCCGTAGCCGACGACGGTGGCGAACAGGCTGAGGGCGCCCAGCGCCAGGCAGACGGACCCGGCGATGGTGGGGGGTGCGGCGCGGTGGCCACGTTCATCCGTGGTGCGCATGCCCACCCCCTACCCAGGGTGCCGGGCGTCACCCGCGAACGACGAGCTCGGCCTTCTGCAGCTCCTTGATGCTGGCGTAGCCGGTCAGGGCCATCGTGCGGCGCAGCGCCCCGACCAGGTTCATCGACCCCGAGTCGTCGCGGGCCGGGCCGTGCAGGACCTCGCGCAGCGTGCCCGCCGGGCGCACCGGCGCCCGCGACCCCCGGGGCAGGTCGGCGTGGACCGCGGCCTGGCCCCAGTGCCAGCCCCGGCCCGGGGCCTCGGTGGCGGCGGCGAAGGGGGCGCCGGCCATCACCGCGTCGGCGCCCAGGGCGATGGCCTTGGCGATGTCGCCTCCGGTGCGGACGCCGCCGTCGGCGATCAGGTGGACGTAGACGCCCGTCTCGTCGAGGTGGCGCATGCGGGCGGCCCGGGCATCCGCGATGGCGGTCGCCTGCGGGGTGCCGATGCCGAGGACCCGGCGGGTCGACGACGACGAGCCCTCGCCCACGCCGACGAGGATCCCGGCCGCGCCGGTGCGCATCAGGTGGAGGGCGGCCCGGTAGCTGCTGCAGCCGCCGACGATCACCGGGAGGTCGAGCCGGCGCACGAAGGTCTTGAGGTTGAGCGGGTCGGGATCGCCCTTGGTGACGTGCTCGGCGGACACGACCGTGCCCTGGATCACCAGCAGGTCGAGCTCGGCGGCGACGATGGCGTCGGCCAGGGCCTCGACCCGGTTGGGCGTGACCACACCGCAGGACACGACGCCGGACGCCCGGATCTCCTTCACCCGGTCGCGCAGCAGGTCGGGCCGGACCGGCGCGGCGTAGGCCTGGCGCATCTCGGCCCAGGCCTCGTCCTCGGGCAGGGTGGCGATGCGGACCAGGATCTCGTCCGGGTCCTCGTGGCGGGTCCACAGCCCCTCGAGGTTGAGGGGGCCGACGCTGCCCATCTCGCCCAGGGCGACCGCCGTCGTCGGGCTGACGACGCTGTCCATCCCCGAGGCCATGATCGGCACGTCGAAGGCGAAGGCGTCGATCTCCCAGCCGGTGTCGACGTCGTCCAGGTCGCGGGTGCGGCGGCTGGGGACGATCGAGATGTCGTCCAAGCCGTAGCCGGGTCGGGCGGTCTTGCCCATGCCGATCTCGATGTCGGGCATCAGCGGGGCCGCAGGCTCTTGAGGATCTGACGGGCGACGGTGGCGTTCATCTCGTAGACGGCCTGCTCGGCCACGTCCCGGGCCCGCTTCACCACGCTGCCGCCGGTGACCTCCTCGACCGAGTCGAGCCCGTCGATGAGGGCCGCCTTGGTCGCGTCGGTGGCCTTGTAGCCGAGACCGGTCAGGGCCTTGACGACCTCGTGCTGGGCGATGGGCTCGGGGGCGGCGGCGGCGATGATCCGCAGCGCCTCCTTGGTGAGCTCGGCGCCCTGCTCGATGGCGCCGGTGGCGTCGAGGTGCCCCTCCAGCTCGCCCTCCAGCGAGGCCAGCCAGCGGCGGACCTTGATCACCAGCTCGCCGTGCGTCTCGCCCTCGAAGGACAGCGTGGCCATGCGGCGCAGGCTAGACGCCCCGATCCCCCCGAACCGTGTGCGGGTTCGTGCAGATACGGCGTGTTTTCGCACACGGAAGGGGTGATCAGCCGGTGCGGAGGTCGTCGGGGTGGTTGGCGAACCAGGCGGTGGTGCCGGGCTGGCGGCGCAGGACCCGCTCCCACAGGCGCTCGGGGTCGCGGGTGAGGGCGTCGTCGTCCTCGGCGTCGACGACCCACCAGGCCCGGGTGCCGATCTCGTCCTCGAGCTGGCCCGGCCCCCACCCCGACTGGCCGGCGTAGAGCCGGATCTCGGCCGGGGCGTCGGGCAGCTCGTCGGGGTCCCGGTGGAGGTCGACGGCGCCCTCGCGGGCCAGGCCCACGACGCTGTCGGTGTCGACCGGACCGCCGACGAAGACCACGCCGGGGGCGGCGGCCCGGTGGCCCCAGCCGACGAGCAGGTCGGCCGCCGGCTGGGCGGTCGGCCGGTTGAGGATCACGCCGAAG
>JBQGCF010000266.1:0-6997 GCA_052038315.1 Iamia sp. | reverse complement strand
CCGCGACGCGGTCCCGGCGACGGTCGGGGTCGGGGGGGCCGAGGCCGTGGTCGTGCCCGGCCCCAGCGCCTGATGCCGCCGGGACCGCGACGGCGCTAGCCGGCGAAGGTGGCTGCGGTCCGCACCGGCTGAGCGGGTGGGGCCACCGGCCCCGCGGGCGGCGGCACCGGTGGCACCGGACCGGCCGGCGGGTCGACCGGGGGCTCCTCGGGCGGCAGCGGGGTCTCGCCCGCCTCCAGCACCAGGCCCAGCTCGACGGCGGTGTTGAAGCCGGCGATCGAGCCGTTCATGGCCGCGGTCAGGTCGCCGCACGCCCCGGCGGGCAGGGCCGGGACCTCGAAGGCGTCCTCGGCGAGGGTGACCTCCCGGGTGGCCGGGTCCCACGTCCCCTCCAGGCTCCACTCGATGTCCGTGAAGGCGCAGGTGTCGGGGAAGACCGTCGGGGCGGCCGTGCCGAACTGGAGCGAGAAGAGGCGCACCGACATGGTCGCCTCCCAGGTCGCGGTGCCGTCGGGGGCCAGGACGCCGGTGCCCGCCCCGACCTGGCTGACCTGCTGATCGGTCGTCACCTCGGTGCCCGAGACGGTGTTGGTGGTGGTCAGCCGGGGGAACGTCATGGTGCCGGTCAGGGCCCCGGTCGACTCGTCGAGGGTGCCGTTGAAGACCGAGCCGGCGGCGACGGTCCCCTCCACGCCACCGAGGGTGATGGCGCCGGTGACGGGCGAGGTCACGTCCTGGGGGCCCGACGGCAGGCTCGTCGAGGTCGTGGTGGTCGTGGTGGCCGGCTCGACCACCTCGACGGTGGCGAAGGCGCCGGTCGCGCCGCCGTCGGGGACGCACTGGACGGTGAACGGCGTGCCGAAGATCGAGTAGCTGATGTCGAGCCGCTCCACGGCGACGGCGAAGGGGCCCGGTGTCTCGGGCAGGTCGATCGAGGCCGTGGGCAGGGTCCAGCCCTCCCAGCCGGTGGGGTCGACGGGGGTGGTGCCCAGGGCGATGGGGCCGTCGACCCCGGCGAGCACCAGGAAGCCGGTCGAGCCGGTGAACTGGCGCAGGGTCCCGTCGGGGTAGCGGAGCGAGACGGCCAGGTCGGTCAGGTCGACGGACCCGCCGGCCTCGCCCTGGGCCGGGGCGGTGGCGGTGACGCGCAGGTCGTAGTCCTCGACACCGCAGGTCACCGGGTGGTCGACCGCGGCGCTGGGCGCACCGGTGCTCACCAGGCCGGCGGCGATGGTGGCGGCGGCGATGGCCATGACGAGAGCGCGACGGGCGGCTCTCGATCCGACGAGACGCATGGAGATCCTCGGGGTCGACGGGAGCGGCGGGGGAGGGACCGCGTGGGCCCGGGTGGGCTGACCGGAGGGGACCACGGCGGTCGGGGCCGGGCTAGCCCCAGATCCCGGTAACCGGGTACCGGATCCGCCTGTACCCCCCGGCGCGGCCACCGGGAAAGGCGGTGGCCCTCTACCGGGAGGTGGGGCTAGCCGACGCTCCCGGCGTGTGGCGAAGTGCGACCCGGAGCCGTCCGGCTCCGACTCCCGACCCACCCACACCACACCTTGGAGCAAACCATGACATCGCGTCTCCGCCTCCTGGCCCGCCTCGGCGTGGCCGGGCTGGCCGTCTTCGCCACCTTCGCCTTCGCCCCCGCCCGGGCCGAGGCCATCCCCTTCACCCTCAACTCGGGCAGCACCCTCACGGCCCTCGGGGGCACGCACACGCTGGGTGCGAACTGCGCCGGCTTCATCGGGGCCACGGCCTCGTGCCCCGGCTGGAACGGCATCCCGCCGGTGACCATCTCGGGCACCTCGACTTTCACGGGCACCCTGAACCAGCCGAACTCGCACATCCACTTCGTCGGCCCGTGGATCACTGTGCTCCTGATCGACCCGGTGAACGGCAACTGCCACCTCCTGGTCTCGGCGTCCAGGACTCTTACTAGGGTCGCCTCGCCCAGCCGGTACGTCCACAACGGCACCGTCGGCGCCTACTCGTTCGGGGCGTGCCCGCCGAACACGCAGACGTTCGTGTCCGCCCAGCTCGGCCCGAGCCCCAGCTCGGCGCCCTTCAACGCCGTCTGGTTCGTCTCCTGACGTCCATCACCGCGCCGCAGCCCTGAGGAGGGGCCCGTCCTCGGACGGGCCCCTCGTCGGCGTCCCCGATCACCCACCACCACCATCACAGGAGCACCCATGTCCCCGTCCTCCCCCTGGCCCCGCCTGCGCCGGGCCCTCCCGGCCGCCGTGGCCCTCATCCTGATCGGCGCTGGGCCCCTCGCCCCCGCCCCGGTCGCCGCCGACACGGTGAACACGTCCATCCCCGCCAGCTGCACGTCGCCGATCGGCCCGCAGTCGGTGTCGATCCCGGCCACCGTGACCGACACCCCCGACACGGTCGACGCCGGCGACGACGTCGTCGTCACCTACCGCACCGACTACCCGTCCAACGTGGTCGACAGCATGTCGATCGACGAGGTGCGGGTGACCTGGCCCATGCCGCCGGAGATCAGCACGATCGTCGACGTCGACATCACGAACCTCGGCACCTTCACCGCCGACCCGCCGGTGATCGACAACGTGAACGGCAGGGTCAGCGCCGTCTTCCACGACGGCGGGACGAACCGGCCGCCGACGCCGATCATCGCGGTGACGGCCACGGTCGACCCCGGCGCGACCGGCACCATCGACTGGCCGGTCTTCGTCACCCAGGGCTCGATCGCCAGCAACGTCCCCTTCGTCGGCACGGTCGACTCCACCTGCACGCCGACCAACCCCGCCCAGGTCGTCAACACCACGACGATCACCGGAGGCGGCCCGACGCCCGGCACCTGCACCCAGATCGCCTCGGCCGACGGCTGGACGAAGACGCTCGCCCACATCGGCCCCGGCGGGGCGACGCGCTGGGACGGCACCGGCACGAAGATGTACACGACCGACGACGGGCTCAACCGCTACCGCTCGGCCTTCAGGTTCCCGGGGGTCGGGGGCGCCTGCGCCGAGGGCGGCACGCTGCCGGCCGGGGTCACGGTGACCGGGGCCTCGGTGCTCCTCACCAAGACGAAGTCGTGCATCTGCGTGGGCCCGCGCCAGCGCCTCCACCGCATCACCCAGAGCTGGAGCGAGAGCGACATGAAGCCCACTGGCGGCCCCACGGTGAACGCCACCTACTCGGCCGAGCTGGTCACCCCCGCCCTCAACGCCCAGGTGAGCGTGTCCGGCGCGGCCATCACCGCCGACGTCCAGGCCATGGTCACCAACCCGGCGACCAACCACGGCTGGTCGCTGCGCCAGCGGTACAACGGCTCGGGCGACACCGGCAACAACGCCGACCCGGCCGGCTGGGCGACGCGCGAGAGCGGCACCCCGTCGGCCCGGCCGACGCTGGTGATCACCTACACGCCGTGACCGGCCGCGCACCGGTCGCAACGTGACGAATGTCATCATGGGCCGCTAGCGTCCCGCCACCAGATGCCTGAAGGTAAGCCCCCGGGGCGGGTGGCGGGCCGGGGCGGCATCGGTCGTCCCCCGAAGGAGAGCGATGCCGCCCACACCGGTCCATCCGTCATGGCGCTGAGGATCGACGACCTCACGGTCTTCCTGATGGTCGCCAGGGAGGGCAGCGTGAGCCGGGCCGCCCTGGCCCTCAACCGGGCCCAGCAGACGATCTCCGAGCGGGTCACGGCGGTGGAGCGCACCGCGGGGCACCGGCTGTTCGTCCGCTCGCCCCGGGGGATGGAGCTGACGACGGCCGGGCGCCGCTTCGTCCCCTACGCCGAGCAGTGCATCGCCCAGCTGGAGCAGGGCATCAGCGCCCTGCACGGCGAGGGCGGGGAGCGGTCGCTGCGGGTCTCGGTCCACGTGTCCGCCGCGGCCGCCGCCCAGGCCTTCCTCGGCCGGGCCATGGAGGGCTTCGAACTGGTCGTGACCCGGCACCGCGGCCGCCTGCGGTCGCTCATCCGGGCCGTCGCCGGGGGCGAGACCGACCTGGCCGCCGGCCCCTTCAACGGGGTGCCCGACGAGGTGGTCGCCCGCCCCTTCGGCTGGGACCCGGTGGTCTGCGTCGTCCCGCCCAGCAGCCCGCTGGCCGAGCGCGAGGAGGTCTGGCTCGACGAGCTGGCCCACCACCTGGCGTCGGTCGACGTCTGGGGCGACGGGGGCGAGAGCCTCCTGCTCCCGGGGCGCTTCAACCCGGACGGCCGCGGCGCCGGCCCCGGTGGCGGGCCGCCGTCGGTCCTGGTCTGCGCCCGGTCGGCCGTCGCCGCCGCGGTCGCCGGCGGCGAGCTGGTGGAGCTGGTCGTCCCCGACCTCCCGCAGTGGAGCCGCGAGCTGAAGGTGGCGTACCGGCGGGAGGACGCCCACCAGCCCCAGATCCGGGTGCTGGAGGCGGCGTTGGAGGCCCTCCGGGTCTCCGGTGGCGATCCCCACCCCACGGTCGAGGCCGCTCGCTGAGCGCCGCCCGCGCTGATCGCGGCGGGTCCGGCGTACCATCGCTCGGTGACCCCCGCCGTCGTCCCCGGGCTGCCGCTGAAGGCGTTCGAGCGCATGGGCCCGGCCGACCTGGCGGTGGCCGAGGCGGGGGACCCGGACGGGCCGACCGTCGTCCTGCTGCACGGCTTCCCGACCCACGGCGTGCTGTGGCGGCGGGTCACCCGTCGGCTCCCCGAGCTCCACACCCTCGCCCCCGACCTCCTGGGCCTCGGCGACACCGTCGTCTCGCCCTACGAGGACTTCGGCGCCGCCATGCAGGCCGACCTGCTGCTCGACTGGCTCGACGGACGCGGGGTCGAGCAGGCCGTGCTCGTCGGGCACGAGCAGGGCGGGGCGGTGGCCCAGCAGATCGTCGCCAACCACCCCGAGCGGGTGGCCGGGCTCGTCCTCGTGGCCAGCGTCGCCTACGACAACTGGCCCATCCCGCT
Organism: Iamia sp.; assembly: GCA_052038315.1. GTDB lineage: Bacteria > Actinomycetota > Acidimicrobiia > Acidimicrobiales > Iamiaceae > Iamia. The sequence continues at coordinate 2,082 of JBQGCF010000266.1, read as the reverse complement.
GGCCGCCCAGATCATGCGGCTGGCCCGCACCCCGGGGGCCGACGTCCTCGCCTACGCCCTCGACCTGCCCCGCCGGGTCGCGGCCAACGGGCTGATCGGCTTCGGGCGGGCGGTGTACGACGCCGACGTCCTCGACCCCGACATCGTCGACGAGTACCTGCGCCCCCTGCTCACCACCGAGGGGCGGGAGCGGGCGCGGCGGTTCCTGCTGGCCGGCGACGACCGGGTGACCCTCGAGTGCCTCCCGGGGCTGCGGGCCTACACGGGGCCGGCGGCGGTGGTGTGGGGGGCCGACGACGCCTTCCTCTCCCCGTCGTGGGGCGCCCGGCTGGTCGACGACCTGGCCGGTGCGTCGGAGCTCACGCTCGTGCCCTTCTGCGGCCACCTGGTCCCCGAGGAGGCGCCCGACGCGGTGGTCGGGGCGGTGCGGTCCGTCGTGGCCCGGGCCGACCGTGGCTGAGGTGGCCCGCTCGCACTACGAGACGCTCGGGGTCCCGACCGGGGCCGACCCGGCCGAGATCCGCCGGGCCTACGTGGCCCTGGCCCGGCGCTTCCACCCCGACGCCCACGCCGACCGCAGCCCGGCCGAGCGGGCCCACGCCGACCGGCGCATGCGGGACGTCAACGAGGCGTGGTCGGCCCTGTCCGATCCGGCTCGCCGGCGGGCCTACGACGCCACCCTGGCCCGGACCCGCCCGGCGGCGTCGCCCCGCCCCCCCCCACCGGGCCGGCGCAGGGCGCCGCGGCCCGACGACGACGCCTGGATGGAGGACGTCGCCTCCTGGTAGGAGGAGACCGACCTCCTCCCGCCCGACCCGCCGGGGCCCCGTCGGCCGGTCCGCCTGCTGCCCGCCGTCGTCCTGGTCGTCGCCGCCTTCGTCGGCGTCTTCGGCCTGGTCCTGGCCCACCGGCCGACCCTCGCCGTCGCCTTCATGCTCGCCGGGATCTCGGCCGCCCTGTGGATCTGGCTCCCCCTCGTCGAGCTGGCCAAGAGCCGCTCCACCGACCCGGACCGGTAGAACAAGGGCCATGCCCGCGACCTACCTGGACCGCATCGTCGAGGCCCACCGCGAGGCGGCGCGTGCCGACCGCCGCAAGCGGGGGGCGATCGAGGAGGCGGCCGAGAAGGCCATGGCCGACGGGCCGTGCCGGGGCTTCCGGTCCGCCCTGGCCGCCGTCCACGCCACCGGCGACCTCGCCGTCGTCGCCGAGATCAAGCGCCGCTCGCCGTCCAAGGGCGACCTGGCCGTCGACCTGGTCGCCGGGTCGCTGGCCGAGGCCTACGCCGAGGGCGGGGCCGCGGCCCTGTCGGTGCTCACCGACGTCGACTTCTTCGGCGGCTCGCCGGCCGACCTGCGCGAGGCCCGCGGTGCGGTCGAGGTGCCGGTGCTGCGGAAGGACTTCACCGTCGTCGAGGCCGACGTGCTCGACGCCCGGGCCATGGGCGCCGACGCCGTCCTGCTGATCGTCGCCGCCCTCGACCAGAGCCAGCTGGAGGACTTCCGGGCCCTCGGCGCCGAGATCGGGCTCGACGTCCTGGTCGAGGCGCACGACGAGCGGGAGGTCGAGCGGGCCCTCGACGCCGGGGCCGACCTGATCGGCGTCAACCAGCGCGACCTGTTCACCTTCGAGGTCGACACCGAGAGGGCCGTCCGGGTCGTCTCCGAGATCCCCGACGGGGTGGTCAAGGTGGCCGAGTCCGGTGTGCGGGGCCCCGCCGACGCCGAGGTCCTGGCCGACGCCGGCTACCACGCCGTCCTGGTCGGCGAGTCCGTCGTCACCGGCGCCGACCGCGCCGCGGCGGTGCGCGCCCTCCGCCAGTCGCGCCAGGCCCCCTGATCGAACTCGGGGGAGATCGCGCCCCCAGGGGGGCACGATCTCCCCCGAGTTCGGAGGGCGTCGTCCAAAGTACGAGGTCGGGATGGTCGCTCGCCGTACGATCGGACCGTGTTCGTCAAGATCTGCGGGGTGACCAGCGAGGAGGATGCCCTGCTGGCGGTGGCCATGGACGCCGACGCCATCGGGTTCAACTTCGTGCCCGGGTCGCACCGCCAGATCGCCCCGCAGCTCGCCCGCGACATC
>JBQGCF010000265.1:0-10726 GCA_052038315.1 Iamia sp. | reverse complement strand
CGTCGCCGGGGCGGTGGGCGAGGCCCAGACCAACGCGGCCAAGCACGTCGACGCCACCCCCGCCGAGGTGTTCGGCGACCCGGCGGAGGACGGCTCGTCGCTCGAGATCTCGGTCGACGACGACGGCTCCGGCTTCGACGTCGACGAGGTCGCCGAGGGCGTCGGGCTGGGACGCTCGATCCGGGGCCGCATCACCGAGGTCGGCGGCCGGGTCCAGGTCCGATCGACCCCCGGCCGCGGCACCGAGGTCCGCCTCACCCTCCCGATCCGCCGTCGACCGTTCTGATCAGCCCACGTCCCAGAAGTGGCACCCACACCGATCAGAACCGATCCGGCCCCGTTCTGATGAGCCCACGTCCCAGAAGTGGGACGGTCACTGATCAGAACGGGGGGCGGGCGACGAGGTCAGGCCTCGGCGTCCTCCTCGACGCCGACGATCGCCTGGGGGCCGGTGGGCGGGCCGACCGGCGGGTCGGCGTCGGCCGGGACGCGGACCAGCAGGGCGCCGGGCCGGCTCTTGTAGCGGAGCGGGCCCCGGATCGCATCGACCTCGCCGTCGACGGCCACCAGCACCCGGTGGCCGTGGGCGTCGATCGTGACCTCCGGGCCGCACGCCGAGTCGAGGTGCTGGGTGGCGGTGGCCCCCCGGATGGCGGTGCCGATCGCCATGCGGGCGAAGCGGCGGCGGGTCTCGGCCTTGGCCACGTAGCAGCAGAGGACGCCGTCGGCGATCTTGGTCCGAGCACCGATGCCCCGGGGCCCGACCTCGTAGGTGTTGTTGCCGATGAAGACGAACGGCGTGCGGCGGTCCCAGCTCTCGCCGTCGACGTCGATCTGGAGGCGCCGGGTCGGGAAGCGCCGCAGCACCCGCCACGACGCCAGCGGCACGGCGCGCACCTTGCCCCAACCCCGGGTCGAGCGGATCTCGTCGCGCAGGTCGACCATCACCGGGTACAGGCCGATCGACGAGTTGTTGACGAAGGTCCGGCCGTTGACCTCGGCCACGTCGACGTGGACGGTCTGGCCGTGGATGATCACCTCGGCGGCGGCGGCCAGGTCGATGGGGATGCCCAGGTCCTTGGCGAAGTGGTTGAACGTGCCCATCGGGAGGATCCCGAGCGGGACCCCGGTCTCGGCCAGGGCGTCGGCCGCGGTGCCCAGCGTCCCGTCGCCGCCGGCCACCACCACGACGTCGGAGCCGCGGTCGGCGGCCATCCGGACCGCCAGCCCGACGGACATGCCGTTCACCGTGCGGACGTTGGCGTCGACCCCGAGGGGGGCGAAGGCGGCCGCCACCCGCTCCCGCTCGGCGTCGGCCGCGTCACCGTCGACCGACCCGGCCCCGCAGTTCACGACGACGTCGATCTGCACCGGCGCAACCTAGTGCCGTGCCAGGATGGCGGCATGTCGAAGCTCGACGCGGTGCGGGTCGTGGTCGCCGACGACCACCAGATCTGGCGTTCCGGGCTGCGGGCCGACCTGGGCGAGTCCTTCCACGTGGTCGGCGAGGCGGCCGACGCCGACGAGGCCATCGAGGTCATCGCCACGGCCAAGCCGGACCTGGTCGTGTGCGACCTCAACATGCCCGGCGGCGGCGGGATCAAGGTGGCCCGGACCTGCGGCGAGACCACCCGCATCGTGATGCTGACCGTCAGCGAGGCCGAGCGCGACCTGCTCGACGCGGTCGCCGCCGGCGCCGTCGGCTACCTCGTGAAGTCGACCCCGTCGGACGAGCTGCGCACCGCCCTCTGGAAGGCGGCCCAGGGCGAGCCCGTCTTCTCCCCCAGCCTCGCCGCCCTGGTGCTGGGCGAGTTCCGGCGGCTGAGCAAGACCGGCGGCGGGGGCCAGGCCCTGTCGGAGCGGGAGCGGGAGGTCCTCCAGCACGTCGCCAAGGGCCGCACCTACCGCCAGATCGGCGAGGAGCTCTACATCGCCGAGAAGACGGTCGAGAACCACGTCCGCAACATCCTCGGCAAGCTCCACCTCAGCCGCAAGCAGGAGCTGATCCGCTACGCCCTCGAGCACGGCATCGAGTGAGTCTCCGTCACTCGTTCGCTGGCGCTCACTCCGTTCCTTCGAGCTGTTCGGGCTCGCTGCGCTCGCACTGAACGATCCCAGGATCGGTCGGCTCGTTCCTCGCAGACACGATCCTTCGCGTGGGGGTGCGCACCCCCCCCCCCGCGCCGGCGGCGGGCGAGGGGCTTCGCTGCGCTCGCGAGGGCTACGCCGTCTTGGAGCTGTGCGCTGCTCGGGGCGCGGCGCTGGCGGCGTCGAGGTGGGCTCGGACGACGCGGTTGAAGGTGCCGGCGTGCTCGGCCTGGACCATGTGGGCGCCGCCCCGGATCACGACCAGCTCGGCGGTGGGGATGCGCTCGGCCAGCTCCTCGGAGTCGCCCCGGGGCGTGAGGATGTCCTGGCTGCCGACGGTGACGAGGGTCGGGACCCGGATGGCGGACAGCTCGTCGGCCATGGCGTCGTCGGTGGCCAGGATGGCCCGGGCCTGGGCGGCGAAGCCGTGCGGCGGGACGTTGACGACGAGCGGGGCGAGGAACGTGGCCAGCGGCCAGACCCGGCGCAGCGAGCGGGGCCCCATCAGCCAGCGGATGTTGTCCCGGACGAAGACGCCCATGCCCTCCCGCTCGGCAACGTCGACCCACTCGGCCAGCAGCTCGCGGCGCCACGGCAGGTGCCGGCAGGCCGTGCAGGCGAGGGTCAGCGACCGGACCCGCTCGGGCGCCCGCACCCCGACGATCTGGGCGAGGATCCCGCCCATCGACACACCGACGACGTGGGCCGAGTCGTGCCCGGTGGCGTCGAGCACCCGTAGGGCGTCACGGGCCATGACCTCGAGGTCGTAGGGCCCGACCGGCTTGTCCGAGCTGCCCACGCCCCGGTTGTCGAGGGCGATGCAGCGGTACCGGGACCCGAGGGCGCGGCGCTGCATGATCCAGGCCCGGTGGTCGGCGCCGAGGCCGTGGACGAGCAGCAGCGGCTCGCCGTCGCTCGGGCCCCACACCTGGTAGTGCAGCCGGACGCCGTCCTCGGCCTTGACGTAGGCCATCAGGGCCACCCGGCCAGCACGGACGAGGCCGAGTCGAGGAGGTCCTGGACGCCGGCCCGGGCCGCGTCGACGAGGTCGGCCACGGCGAGCGGACCGCCCCCGGTGGGGTGGGCGATGGGCTCGCCGACGAGCAGCCGCCAGCGCCGGCCGACCTCCCGGCCGACCAGGGCGACGGGCACGACGGCGGCGCCGGTGGCGAGGGCGGGGGCCAGGGCGGCGGCGGCCAGCGGTCCGGCCCGACGGGGGCGCAGGTCCCGGCCGAGCGGGAGGCCGACGAGGTGGCCGTCGCGCAGGATGCCGGTCAGCTCGTCGGGCCGGTCGACCACCGCGCCCAGGGCCCGGCCCGCAGTGACGAGCGGGGCCACGTCGACCAGCCCCGCCGTGCGGACGGGACGCCCGGTGGCCCGGCGCACGCCGCGGGCCAGCACGATCGGCTCGGACAGGCCGACGGCCCGGTTGTGGACCAGCACCGCCGGCCCCTCGGCGGGGATGCGCTCGGCCCACTGGGCCTCGACGCTCCAGCGCAGGCCGACCAGCGGCGAGACCAGCTCGACGATGTCGGCGTCGAAGCCCCACTCGTCGACCACATGGGTGCCGTCGAGGCGGCGGCGGGCGAAGGCGGCGACGTTCATGCGGCCGACCGGTGGGTCACGTCGAGGTGGACGACCTCGGCCCACTCGTACAGGTCGTGGACGACGTCGACGGTCGACCGCACCGGCGCCAACCCCAGCATCTCCTCGCCCAGCGCCCCCTCGGCGCCGCGGCCCCGGGTCAGCAGCTCGATGACGTGCGGCGGCAGCGGGGCGCCGACCATCTCGCAGCCCAGCCGGGCGGCCGGCCAGCCCAGGCCGACGGTCGGGACCGGGATGCGCCCGCCGAGGCGCACGGCCTGGAACGGCGTGACCGCACCGGGCCCGACCACGTTCACGGCGCCATCGACCCCGGCGCCGAGGGCGGCGACCACGGCGGCGGCGGCGTCCTCCTGGTGCAGGAGCGAGAAGGGCGGGTCGGCCACGGCCGAGACCGGCACGGCCGGCAGGCGCAGGTACCGCCCCAGCGGGCTGGGGATGTGGGGGCCGACGACCGGGGCGAAGCGGAGGATGGTGACGGGCACGTCGGCGGCGATGGCCGACTGGGCCGCCACCTCCTCGACCCGGGCCAGCGAGCGGCCCCACGGCGTGGTCGGCTGCGGGTGCACGGTCTCGTCCGGGCGCTGCGGCCCGCCACGGGGCCGGCCGTAGACCTCGATGCCGCTGCGCACGACGATCCGGTCGAGCGTCGGGCACTGGGCCGCGGCCCCGAGGGCGACGAGCGCCGAGGCCTCCGACAGCGGACCGGCCTTGCGCGCGGGCACCCGAGCGCTCGGCTCGTAGACCCCGAGGTGGACGACCGCGGTCGGCTCGAGCTCCTTCACCACGGCGACGGTCCGGGCCCGGTCCCGGGGATCGACCAGGTGGAAGTGGGCCTTGGGGATGCGACCCCGGGGCGGATCGATGTCGACTCCGACGATCGCCTCGATCCGCTCGTCGGCCTCGAGCAGGTTGGTGACGCGCGTCCCCAGCTCGCCCCCCATCCCGGTCAGCAGGACGCGCACGGGACCGCTCAGTCGACGTTCTTCTGGAAGATCAGGCGCAGCCCGTGGAGGGTCAGCCACGGCTCGACGATCTCGATCGACCGGGTGTAGGGCCCGATCAGCGAGGCCAGGCCGCCGGTGGCGACGATGGTGGCGTCCCGGCCGACCTCGTCGGCCATGCGGTTGACGATCCCGTCGACCTGCCCGGCGAAGCCGAACACGGCACCGGCGTGCAGGGCGTCGACCGTGTTGCGGCCGATCACGCTGCGGGGCTCGGCCAGCTCGATGCGGCGGAGGGCGTCGGCCCGCTGGTAGAGGGCGTCGAGGCTGATGTCGATGCCGGGGGCGATGGCGCAGCCGAGCAGCTCGCCGTTGGCCGAGACGGCGTCGTAGGTGGTGGCGGTGCCGAAGTCGATGACGATGGCCGGGCCGCCGAAGACGTCGATGGCCGCCACCGCGTTGGCGATCCGGTCGGCGCCGACCTCGCGGGGGTTGTCGGTGAGGACCGGCATCCCGGTGCGCACGCCGGGCTCGATCACGACGGGGCGGAACCCGAAGTAGCGCTCGACCATGCTGCGGAAGGCGGCGCCGGCCCGGGGCACGACCGACGAGATCACGATGCCGTCGATGTCGTCGTCGAACGAGAACCCGTGGAAGCCCAGGAACTCCTGGATCGTCAGGGCGTGCTCGTCGGAGGTCCGCTCCGCCTTGGTGGCGATGCGCCAGTTGTCGAGCAGCCCCTGCTCGCAGCGGGACGTCCCCTCCCGCACGGGCCCGTCGGCATCGGGTCCCTCGTAGAGCCCGATGACCGTCTGGGTGTTGCCGATGTCGATGGCGAGCAGCACCGGGGCGATCCTCCGAGCACGGTGGCCGACGTCCGCTCAGCCTTGCGGGTCCTCCTCCCCCGCCGGAAATCCACCCCCGGGGTCCGCAGCGCCGGGTCGGAGCTCCTCCTGGTGTTCGCGTCCCGTGTCGAAGAAGCGCGTGCAGTACTCGTCCGGCGACAGGGTCGAGCGGCGGATCAGCGAGAACACCTCGGCACCATCGTGGTCCGGCTCGTCGACGAGGGCGAAGACCTGCACCAGGTCGGCGACCGAGCCGCCGATGACCGTCGCGTACGTGGCCGCCTCCCGCTCTGCTCGCTCGACGGCGACCCTCCCCAGACCGACTGGTCCCGGATGCGACGGGGCAACAGGCAGCGCGAGCGCAGCGAGCCCTTCGCCCTAGGCCTGGCGGAGGCCGCCGTCGGCGGCCACCGGTGGGGCGTCGATGCCGGCGCCGCGGCGGCGGGAGGGGCGGCGGCCCTGGCGGAAGCGCTTCTCCAGCTGGGTGGCGATGGTGGTCAGGGCCAGGTTGATCACGATGTAGATGACGGCGATGACGATGGCGGTGGGGATGACGTTGCCGACGTTGGTGTAGATGCGGCGGCCCGACCGGAGCAGCTCGGGGTAGGCGACGATGAAGCCGAGGGCGGAGTCCTTGAGCAGCACGACCATCTGGCTGACGAGCGTCGGGAGCATGGTCCGCACGGCCTGCGGGAGCTGGACGAGGCGGGTCACGGCGGTCGGCCGCAGCCCGATGCTGGACGCCGCCTCGACCTGGCCCTTGGGCACCGAGCGGATGCCGGCCCGGAAGATCTCGGCGAAGACCGAGCCGTTGTAGAGCGTGAGCCCGACGACCAGGGCGGTGAAGGGCTCGAGGGCGTTGCCGGTGATGCGGGGGATGCCGAGGAAGGCGAAGAAGATCAGCAGCACCAGCGGGATGGCCCGGAACAGCCCGACGAAGGCGGTGGCCAGCCAGCGCACCGGGGCGACCTTGGACAGCTGGGCCACCCCCAGGACCACACCCAGCACGAGGGCGAGGACGAGCGCCAGCCCGGCCGCCTTCAACGTCGCCACCAGCCCGCGCAGCAGGATGCGCTGGACGCCGGCACCGCCGAAGGGCTCCCAGTAGGCGCCCCGGAACTGCCCGGTCTCCTCCAGCCGCCAGATCACGAACCCCACGAGCGGCAGCAGCACCAGCACCACGGCCAGCACGCTGCCGATCAGGATCCGCCGCCGGCCCCGGGGCCCCGGCTCGTCGAAGAGGGCGACGGCCATCAGAGCCCCGGTCCCGCGCCGGCGTGGGCCTGCGCCGAGGTGGCGGCCGCCGGCGCCAGCCCCTTCGCTCGGCCCGTGCGCTCGGGGTCGACCTTCCGCTCCAGCAGCCATGCGCCCCCGAAGAGGATCCCGGCCAGGACCATGTAGCCGAAGGCGGTGGTGAGCAGGAGCGGGAAGGTGGCGCTGGCGTCGGCGTTCTGGAGCCGGCGCAGGACCTGGTTGGCCTCGGCCACGTTGAACGCCACCGCCACCGACGTGTTCTTCAGCAGCGCGTTGAGCACGCCGGTGAGCGGGGGGATCACGGCCCGCAGGGCCTGGGGCAGCACCACCAGCGTGAGCACCTGGCGGAACGGCAGGCCGATGGCCCGGGCCGCCTCGACCTCACCCGAGTCGACCGAGTTGATGCCGGACCGCACGCCCTCGCAGACGAACGCCGTCGTGTAGACGGTCAGGGCGACGATGGCGAAGGCCACGAAGGAGAACCGGACCTCCATCCTCGGCAGCCCGAAGGTGGCGAAGATGAACACCAGCGTCAGCGGCGTGTTGCGGACGATGGTGACGTAGCCGGCGCCCAGCCACCGCAGCGGTGGGATGGGGCCGACCCGCATCACCGCCAGCAGCGTGCCGAGCACGAGCGACAGCACCCCCGAAGCGACGGTCAGCCACACCGTGGTGCGGAAGCCGTCGAGGATGAGGTCGCGGTTCTCCCAGACGTGGTCCCAGCCACCCATGTCAGCGCGTCGCCCCGTTCACGGGGGGCCCGGCGGCAGCCCCTCCCCCCGGCTGGCGCGCCGGGTCGAGCCCGGCGGCGGAGCCGCCCTGGGCGGGAGGGGGGCCGGCGGTACCGGGCCGATGAGGACGGAGGACGTGCAGCACTGGCTTCAGTAGCGATCGACCTCGGGGGGCTCGGGGGCTTCGACCCCGCTGGAGCCGAGGGTGGCGTCGAAGGCCTCCTCCCACGTGCCGTCCTCGTAGGACTGCTCGATGACGTCGTTGAGGAAGTCGCGGAAGTCGTCGTCGCCCTTCTTCAGGCCGATGCCGTAGGGCTCCTCGCTGAAGGTCTCGCCCACCACCCGGAACTGGCCCTCGTAGTTCGGGTCGGCGGCGTAGCCGGCGAGGATGATGTCGTCGGTGCTGACCGCGTCGACCTGGCCGGTGGAGAGCTGGTCGACGCACTCGGTGTAGGTGTCGAACTCGACCGGCTCGGCGTCGGGGTAGTCGGTGCGGATGCGCTCGATCGGCGTCGAGCCGCTGGCCGCGCAGACCCGCTTGCCGGCGAGGTCGTCGGGGCCGTTGATCGAGTCGTCGTCGGCGGCGACGAGGAGGTCCTGGCCGGCGACGTAGTACGGCCCGGCGAAGTCGATGACCTCCTTGCGCTCGTCGTTGATCGTGTACGTGGCGATCACGATGTCGACGGTGCCGTTCTCGAGGAACGCCTCGCGGTTGGCCGACACCGTCTCGATGAACTCGACGTCCTCGGGGGCGATGCCGAGGGCGGCGGCGACCAGCTTGCCCATCTCGACGTCGAAGCCCTCGGGCTGCTCGGACTCCAGGCCCACCGCACCCAGGCCGGGCTGGTCGAACTTGGTGCCGATCTTGATCGTGCCGGCCTCGGCCAGCCGGGCCATCGTCGACCCCTCGGGGAAGTCGGCGTCCTCGGCCACCTCGGGGGCGGTGGTCTCGGGCGCGTCGCCGTCGCCGGAGTCCAGCCCCTCGTCGTCGTCACCGCAGCCGGTCAGCAGGAACGCCAACGGCAGCAGCAGGGCCAGGAACAGGCGCAGTCGTTGCTTCATCAGGGGCCTTTCAGGGGGGTCAGTGGCTGAGGATCTTGGACAGGAAGTCCTTGGCCCGATCGGTCTCGGGGTCGTCGAAGAAGTCGGCCGGGGGACGGATCTCGAGGATCTCGCCGTGGTCCATGAAGGCGACCCGGTCGGCGGCCTTGCGGGCGAAGCCCATCTCGTGGGTGACCACGACCATCGTCATGCCGGAGCGGGCCAGCTCGACCATGACGTCGAGGACCTCGCTGATCATCTCGGGGTCGAGGGCCGAGGTCGGCTCGTCGAAGAGGATCAGCTTGGGCTCCATGGCCAGGGCCCGGGCGATGGCCACCCGCTGCTGCTGGCCGCCGGACAGCTCGGCCGGCATGGCCTCGGCCTTCTCGGCCAGCCCGACCCGCTGGAGCAGCTCGTGGGCCCGGGCCTCGGCGTCGGCCCGCTTGACGCCCCGGACCTTGATCGGCCCGACGGTGACGTTGCGCAGCACCGACATGTGGGAGAAGAGGTTGAAGCTCTGGAACACCATGCCCACATCGGCGCGCAGCCGGGCCAGGGCGGCGCCCTCCTGGGGCTGGGGCCGGCCGTCGACGAGGATGCGGCCGCCGTCGACCGGCTCCAGGCGGTTGATGGTGCGGCAGAGGGTCGACTTGCCCGAGCCCGACGGCCCGATCACGACCAGCACCTCGCCCCGGCCGACCTGCAGGTGGATGTCCTTGAGGACGTGCAGCGGTCCGAAGTGCTTCTGGACGCCGATCATCTCGACCAGCGCGTCCGTCTGCTCGACCTTGGGGTCCGGTTCCTTGCTGAGGTCCAACGGGGCTCGTCTCGACGGCTTCCCCCCCGAGGGGACCGTCCCGTCGTACCCCGGGCGTGACGCCTCCCACACCCGGAAGTCGGGAGACGGCGACGTCGACGCGGTCGTACCCTCGCCGGCATGGGTGTCGTGACGACGATCGAGGAGCTCGAGGCCATCTACGGGGAGAAGGTCCCCGCCGCCGTCACCAAGGAGGTCGACCACCTCACCCCGCTCCACCGCGAGTACGTCGCGGCGTCACCCTTCGTGGTCATCGCCTCGGCCGGCGGCGAGGGCCTCGACTGCTCGCCCCGCGGCGACCCGGCCGGCTTCGTCCGCATCGCCGACGCCCGCACGCTGCTGATCCCCGACCGCCGGGGCAACAACCGGGTCGACACGCTCCGCAACATCGTCGAGGACGGACGGATCGCCCTGCTGTTCCTCGTCCCCGGCATCGGGGTCACGCTCCGCGTCAACGGCACGGCCGTGCTCAGCACCGACGACGACCTGCGGGCGTCGTTCACGATGCAGGGCAAGGTCCCGGCGACGGTGATCGTCGTGACGACCCGGTCGGTCTACACCCAGTGCCCCAAGGCCCTGATCCGGGGGCGGCTCTGGGACCCCGAGCAGCACCGCGACCCGAGCGAGCTGCCCACCGTCGGCCAGGTGATGGAGAAGATCACGGCCGGCGAGTTCGACGGCGCCGCCTACGACGCCGGCTACCCCGAGCGCGTCCGCCAGACGATCTACTGAGCCTCAGCCGCGGGATGTGGTGGTGACGTCGAGGCCGATGTCGAGGACGGGGGCGGAGATGGTGAGGCTGCCGGAGGAGACGAGGTCGGCGCCGACCTCCGCGTAGGCCCGGACGGTCTCGAGGGTGATGCCGCCGGAGATCTCGACGACCGGGCGACGCCGGCCGGTCGCCGCGGCGTGCTCGTCGACCAGGGCGACGCAGGCCCGGGCGCCGTCGGGGGTCATGTTGTCGAGCAGCAGGGCGTCGGCGTCGGCGGCGAGGGCCTCGGCCACCTTCTCGGCCGTGTCGCACTCGACGTGGACCGTGCGGGCCGGGAACCACTCGCGGGCCTTGGCCACCGCCTCGGCCACGCCCACCAGCTCGAGGTGGTTGTCCTTGAGCATCACCCACTCGGAGAGGTTGCCGCGGTGGCTGGCCCCGCCCCCGGCGCGCACGGCAGCCTTCTCCAGCGAGCGCAGGCCCGGGGTGGTCTTGCGGGTGTCCCAGACCCGGAGGCCGGGGCCGGCGGCCTCGACGAAGCGGCGGGTGAGGGTGGCCACGCCGCTCAGGAGCGAGATCAGGTGGAGGGCCGTGCGCTCCGCCGGGAGCAGCGGGGCCAGGGGGCCGGTGACGGTGCCGAGGACCGAGCCGGGGGCGACGGCCGACCCGTCGGTGAGCGCCCAGGAGACCTC
>JBQGCF010000264.1:0-1707 GCA_052038315.1 Iamia sp. | reverse complement strand
GGTGCCGGGCACCGAACGACACGCGGCGACGGGTCAGCCGGGCGGGGGCGCGAGCGGGAGCGGGGCGCAGAGCCCCTCGACCTCGGCGACCTGGATGCGGTCGCGGTTCTCCCAGGTGATCTCGTTGGTCGGGTCGACCTGGACCTTGTACTCGCGGAAGGTCGTCTCCAGCGCGTCGTAGGCGAGCAGCCGCCCGCTCAGGGTCGCAAGAAGCGGATCAGGCGGGCGGGGGCGCCAGCGGGAGCGGGGCGCAGAGGCCCTCGACCTCGGCGACCTGGATGCGGTCGCGGTTGGCGTAGGTGATCTCGTTGGTCGGGTCGACCCGGACCTTGTACTCCCGGAACGACGTCTCCAGGGCGTCGTAGGCCAGGAGCCGGCCGCTGAGCGAGTCGCCCAGGCCGAGGATCAGCTTGATCGTCTCGATCGCCTGGAGCGACCCGACGATGCCGGGCAGCACGCCCAGGACGCCGGCCTCGGCGCAGCTCGGCGCCATGTCGGCGGGCGGCGGCTCGGGGACCATGTCGCGGTACGTCGGGCCGTTGTGCGGGTCGAAGACCGTGACCATGCCCTCGAACCGGAAGATCGAGCCGTGGACGACGGGGATGCCCAGCTTCACCGAGGCGTCGTTGACCAGGTAGCGGGTCGGGAAGTTGTCGGTGCCGTCGACGATGGCGTCCCAGCCGTCGCCGTCGGGGCCGGCCAGCACCTGCATGATGTTGTCCTCGCCCAGGCGCTGGTCGTAGGTGACGACGTTGACGTCCGGGTTGAGCAGGGTGAGCGTCTTCTTGGCCGAGTCGACCTTGCGATCGCCGATGCGCTCGATGTTGTGGAGGATCTGGCGCTGCAGGTTGGAGTCGTCGACGACGTCCATGTCGATGAGGCCGAGGGTGCCCACGCCGGCGGCGGCCAGGTAGAGGGCGGCGGGCGAGCCCAGGCCGCCGGCGCCGAGGAGCAGGACCTTGGCGTCGAGCAGCTTCTGCTGGCCCTCGTCACCGACCTCGGGGAGGAGCAGGTGGCGCTTGTAGCGGTTCCGCTGCTCGGGGGTGAGGGTCTGCGGGAGCTTCCACTCGCGCCCCTCGTCCTTCCACTGGTTGAAGCCGCCGATGACCGAGACGGCGTTGGTGTAGCCCAGCTCCTGCAGGCTCTTGACCGCCAGGGCCGAGCGGACGCCGCCGGCGCAGTGGACGATCAGCTCGGTGTCCTTGTCCGGGATGCGGCCCTCGATGCCGGTCTCCAGGGTGCCCCGGGGGATGAAGACGGCGCCTGGGATGGCGCCCTGCTCGAACTCGTCGGCCTCGCGGACGTCGAGCACGACGGCGCCGGGGTTCTTCCGCATCTCGTCGGCCTCGGCCGTGGTGACCTCGCGGATCTCGCTCTTGGCCTGGGCCAGCATGTCCCGGAAGCTCGGCATGTCCGTGTCCTCTTGTCGTGTTGCGTCCTGGCGGCGGGAAAAGCCTACCGAGTGACTCAACAATCGCCCCAGCCGGCGGATTCCCCTGGTACCAGCGCCGGCAGGATCTCCGAGATCGAGCCCCGGAGGACGGCGTCGGCCCGCCCGACCTGCTGGGTGGGGCGGCCGGTGTCGTTGACGAGGCGGGCGCCGGCGCGCACCGCGATCGCCGGCAGGAGGGCGACCGGGTAGACGGCCAGGGTGGTGCCGACGGCCAGGAGGAGGTCGCACCGCTGGGCGGCGGCCTCGGCGGCCTC
>JBQGCF010000263.1:0-32620 GCA_052038315.1 Iamia sp. | reverse complement strand
TCGGCGCGGTCGAACGAGGGCATGGGGGGACCTCCGGGTGGGTCGTCGCAGCGCGGCAGGGCGGGGGGGGCGCCCCCGCGCCCCCCCCCCCCCCCCCGCCCCCCCCCCCCCCCTGCCGCGCTGCGACGACCCACCCGGAGGTCCCCCCATGCCCTCGTTCGACCGCGCCGAGATGGAGGAGGCCTTCGAGCGCTACCAGGCCGCGGCCAACCAGGCCGGGGCCACCGGCGACTGGCGACCGTGGGTCGAGTGCTTCGTCCCCGACGTCCACTACGTCGAGCACCTCTACGGCGAGTTCCACGGCCGGGAGGCGGTGCTGGAGTGGATCACGGCGACGATGAGGCCGTGGCCGATCAGCCACATGCAGCTGTTCCCGTGGGACTGGTACACGGTCGACGCCGAGCAGGGCTGGATCATCGGCCAGGTCGAGAACCGCTTCGTCGACCCCGGCGACGGCCAGGTCTACGAGGGGGCGAACTGGACCCGCCTCGTCTACGCCGGCGACGGCCTGTGGGCCTCCGAGGAGGACGTGTACAACCCGTCCCACTTCGGCGAGGTGGTGAAGGCCTGGCTGGAGGCCTGGCGCACCCACCACCCCGACGAGCCCAACGGCCCGCAGCCCGTGGGGAGCGCGTCGTGAGCAGTGCCGGGGCGTGGCCCGAGCTGGCCGACTGGAAGGCCACCCAGGACACCTTCATCCTCTGGACCCAGGTCGTGGGCAAGGTCCGCATGGCCCGCACGCCGCTGGTCAGCCACTGGTGGAACGTGCCGCTCTACGTGTCGGCCCGGGGCCTGACCACCGGGCTGATCCCGTCGGACGAGGGCGGCTTCCAGGTCGACCTCGACCTGGTCGACCACCGCCTCGAGGTGGCCACCACCGCCGGCGCCCGCCGGTCGATGGCCCTCGAGCCGATGACGACCCAGGCCTTCCACGCCGCCTTCCACGGCCTGCTCGACGACCTCGGCCTCCACACCGACACGTGGTCGATGCCGGTCGAGATCCCCGGCGCCATCCCCTTCGACGCCGACACCGAGCACGCCGCCTACGACGCCGAGGCCGTCCACCGCTTCTGGCTCGCCCTCGTGCAGATGGACCGGGTCCTCACCGAGTTCCGCAGCCGCTTCGTCGGCAAGGTCAGCCCGGTCCACCTGTTCTGGGGCGCCCTCGACCTGGCCGTCACCCGCTTCTCCGGCCGGTCCGCCCCGCTCCACCCCGGCGGTGCCCCGAACTGCGGGCCCCACGTCATGCACGAGGCCTACTCCCACGAGGTGAGCAGCGCCGGCTTCTGGCCCGGCGGGGGCGCCGAGGGCGTCTTCTACAGCTACGCCTACCCCGAGCCGCCCGGGTTTCGCGACGCGACGGTCGAGCCGGCCGCGGCGCGCTGGGACGACGACCTGGCCGAGTTCGTCCTGCCCTACGAGGCCGTCCGCACGGCCGAGGATCCCGACGCCGTGCTGCTCGCCTTCCTCGAGTCGACCTATGTGGTCGCCGCCGACGCCGCCTCGTGGGACCGGGCGGCCCTGGAGCGCTAGCTCAGTCCGCAGCCGGAGGCTGGACCGCGACCCAGGTCCGGCGGATGAAGTCGATGGCGGCGGCGTCGTGGACGTAGGTCTCGGTGTAGCCGCAACCGGCGCACACGTAGGCCCAGACGTCGGACGTGAGGTGCGGCCGGGCCGCGCCCCGGAAGTCGGGCTCCAGGTTGGGCCGGATGCCGACCCGGTACCCGTCGCCCAGGCCGAGCCCATTGCGGGCGGCGAAGACCTCGGTCCCGGAGCACTTCGGACACGTCCCCGATCGCACGCCCGGACCCTAGGGCGCAGAAAACGTTGACAGGTGTAAGACTGGGGCCGTGATCCATCCCCGCCCCCTGGCCGGGCTCACGCAGGCCGAGCTGGCCGTGCTCGTGCCCGAGATGCTGCTCTGCGGCCACCTGATCGACCGGGCCGGCATGCCCCACGCCATCGGCGCCTTCGGGCTGGAGGGCATGCGCGACATCGCCATCGAGGAGTGGATGGGCGCCAGCCCCGTCTACACGAAGCGGATGCAACGGGCCCTCGGCTTCGAGGGCGACTCGGTCGAGGTCGTGTTCAAGGGGATGCAGCTCGACGTGGGCGCCCCGCCGCAGTTCATGGACTTCCGCTACGTCGTCCACGACCACGACCGGGGCGAGTTCCACCTCGACCACTGCGGTGCCCTGATGGACGTCGAGCCGATGGGCGACGACTTCGTGGTGGCCATGTGCCACGACATCGAGGACCCGACCTTCGACGCCACCGCCATCGCCACCAACCGGCGGGCCCAGGTCCGGCCCGTCCACCGCCCGCCCCGCACCCCGGCCGATCGCCACCCCCACTGCGCCTGGACCGTCACCATCGCCGACGACCACGAGCCGCTGCCGATCCCCGAGATCGCCGTGCGCATGGGCGCGACCAGGGCCGCCCTGGTCGAGCTGAGCCCGATCGACCCCACCGAGCTCGGTCGCGCCGACTACGCCGGGCCGCTGCTCGACGACCTCCGCTTCGCCGACTGGTCCCGCTCGGCGCTCGTGCGCACCGCCGAGGAGGTCTGCGTGCAGTGGCACCTCCTCGCGCTGTCGTTCACCGAGGCCGTCCGGGTCCGGGCGCCCGACGAGGACACGACCCGCGCCCTCGCCCGGAAGCAGCTGGCCGGCATCGCCGGGCTGACCTCCGAGCGGTTGCGGGCCGCCCTCGACCTACCCGCCGACCTCGACGGCGCCGCCCAGGTACTCCTGCTCCACCCGGTGCTGCTGCCGGCGGCCTACGTCGACGTGCGCGTCGAGCTGGGCGACCGGCTGGTGCTGCGGCTGGGGCGGTCCGACGGGGCCACCGCCGACGGGGCCTGGCCGGCGCTGGTCGACGCCGACCACCTCGAGCCGCTCGACGCCCTGCTCCGGGGGGTCGACGCCCGGCTGCGGGCCGACGTGCTGTCGTCGTCGGACGAGGAGCTGGTCGTCGAGGTCGTCACCGACGACGAGCCCGCCCCCGAGGCCTCCGAGGTCGCCCTCACCCGCTTCAGCACCGGCGCCGACTTCGCCTTCGCCGACCGGGGCACGCCGGTCGAGATCGGCCTCAGCCCCGCCCGCTGAGCGCCTCGGCCAACCCGGCCAGCCGGTCGACCACCTCGGCGAAGGGCAGGTAGCCCATGCTCGCCTGGAGCATGGCGCCGCTGTAGGCGAGCGACAGCGCGTCGACCGAGCGGGGGTCCGCGCCGGGGCCGAGGGCGGCCCGGATGCGCCCGACGACGTGGGTGCCGAGCTCGTCGCGGACGATCGCGACCGCCGGCTCGTCGGCGAAGAGGGCGCCCAGCCCGGCGCGGGCCAGGGCCGGGTCGGCGGTGGCCGCCCGCCCGGGACCGGCCAGGGCGGAGGCGACGCGGGCGCCGACGGGCGCGTCGGGGTCGATCGGCTCCTCGCCCTGGGCCGCCACCTGGCGCTGGTAGAGCGAGGCGACGAGGTGGTCCCGGGAGGAGAAGTAGGCGTAGCCGGTGGTGTGGGTGACGCCGGCCCGCTCGGCCACGGCCCGCACCGTCAGCCCGTCGTCGCCCCGCTGGCGGAGGTGGGCGAGGGCGGCGTCGAGCAGGGCGTCGATCGTCGCCTGCTGGCGCGGGGTCCGCGGAACGGGCACCCGGCCATCGTCGCAGCCGCCGTACCGTGACCCCGTGCTCCTCCACATCACGACGGCGGCCCCGTGGCGCGTCGCCCTGGCCGCCGGCAGCCACGTCACGCCGTCGCTGCGGACCGAGGGCTTCATCCACCTGTCCCGACCCGACCAGGTGGCCCTCCCGGCCAACCGGCTCTACGCCGGGCGGGACGACCTGTTGCTCCTGGTGATCGACCCCGACCGGCTGGCCGCCGAGGTGCGGTGGGAGCCGGGCGTGCCCACCGACCCGGGGTCGATGCGGTTCCCGCACCTCTACGGCCCGCTGCCCGTCACCGCCGTGACCAGCGTGGTGCCCTGGCGGCCCGGTCCCGACGGCGTGTTCGCCGAGCCGGTCGGGCTGCCCGCCCCCGACGACCACCTCGCCCGGGCCCTGGCCTTCGACCGCAGCCTGGCCGAGCGGCGGGCGCCGATCCTCGTCCCGGTGCCGGGCGGGATGGGCACCCGCGACCCGCGCGTGCCGGCGTCCTACGAGCACAACGCGGTGTGGCTCGACGGGACGCCGTCCACCGCCGACGTCGAGGCGGCCGGCGACCTGGTGCTGGGCGACGCCGGCCACCGCCGGGTGGTGCTCGCCGCCCTGCCCGTCGACCTGCCCCGGGGCGACGGCGCCTGGGAGGTCGACGAGGAGCGGATCATGGTCCTGCCCGCCGGGGTCGAGGCCGTCCCCGGGCCCGACGACGTCGCCGTCGTGCCCGTCACCACCGAGGTGATGGCCCGGTTCTGGGGCCCGTCGTGGCGGCAGGTCCTCCCCGACGCCCCCGACGAGGCCATCGCCGACCTGCTGCGCCGCGAGGACTTCGCCCACGCCCACCTCCGCGTCGTCGACCTGGCCGTGCTCGGCGCCGACGGCGTGCCCGTCGCCGGCACCCAGCTGCGGATCGACGGCGCCACCGCCGCCATCGAAGCCGTCCTGTGCGACCCCGACCACCAGGGCCGGGGGTATGCCGGCGCCCTCGTCGCCGACGCCGTGGCCCGGGCCCGCGCCGCCGGCTGCGACGTCGTCTGGCTGTTCGCCTACGCCGACGACTGGCCCCACGAGTGGTACGCCCGCCTCGGCTTCGTCGACGTCGGCGTGCGCTGGGTCGTTCACCGCCGGGCCTGACGGCTCCCCGCCTCGACCGTCCGCTCAGGCAGTGGCGGCGGCCTCGGCCCGGCGGCGCCGCTTGGCGTCGTACATGGCCAGGTCGGCCCGCTCCAGCAGGTCGGCGGGTCGGTCCTCGGGCCGGCTGACGGCCCAGCCCACCGAGGCGCCGAGCTGCACCGGGGCGTGGGGCGTGTCGTAGGCGACGGCCAGGGCGTCGCCGATCAGCTCGGCCCGGTGGCGGGCGCCGTCGTCGTCTGACGGGCTGGCGAGCAGGACGCAGAACTCGTCGCCGGCCAGCCGCACGACCAGGTCGTCGACCGCCCCGACGGCCCGGATGCGATCGGCGACGGTCTGCAGCACGACGTCGCCGGCCCGGTGGCCGTGGACGTCGTTGACCGCCTTGAACCCGTCGAGGTCGACGAACAGCAGGTGCACCTGCTCGTGGTCGTCGAGGTCGTGGGCCAGACGGCCGATCAGGTGGGAGCGGTTGGCCGCGCCGGTGAGCTCGTCGTGCTCGGCCCGGCGGCGCAGCTCGGCCTCGGCCCGCCGCCGCTCGCTCACGTCCCGCCCGATCACGCAGACGACCCGCTCGTCGGGATCGGCCTGCATGTCGAGCTCGAGCCAGACGTGGTGGCCGTCCCGGTGGACGAAGCGCAGCTCGGTGCGGCGCGTCCCCTCCCGGCGCCAGTCGTCGCCGACGAGGGGGACGGCCGGGCGGTCCTCGGGGGCGAGGAGGTCGATGCGGTCCCGGCCGATCAGCTCCTCCGGGCGGTAGCCGAGGATCGCCTCGCACGCCGGGTTGACCGACCGGACCTTCCCGTCGAAGCCGAAGGTGGCGATGAGGTCGGTGGAGGCGTCGGTGACGATCTCGGCCAGCCGGCGGTCGCGGCGGGACGCGCCCAGGGCGGCGCCGAGCAGGACGCCCAGCCCGACCATGGTGGCGAAGCGGAACGTCACGAAGGCGACCGGCAGGTCGATCCCGGCGGTGGCGTGGGCGGCGATCGACCACGCGGCCGTCATCAGCCCGGCGACCACGCCACCGACCAGGCCACCGATCCGGCCCCACCGGACCGCCGACTCGCCGGCGAGGATCACCGGCAGCAGCCCGACGGGGTCGGTCGGGTCCCGCAGCAGGTTGGCCATGGCCACGGCGATGATCAGCCCGTCGACGGCGGTGGCGGCCACGCCCAGCCGGCGCAGCTCGACGGTGTCGGGGTCCCGGGCCAGCAGCGTGCGGATGCCCAGCCAGACGAGGGCGAGGCCGGCGGCGGTGGCGTGGCTGACCCAGGGCCGGTCGCCGGCGTAGAGGAACGACTGGACCGAGCCGACGGCGGCGAACCAGATGCGGCAGCGCTGCATCCCGGCCTCGACGGCCAGCCGGGCCCGATGGTCGGCCAGGGCGCGTCGCCGGACCCGCTCGTCGGTCCGCCCTGTGCGGGTCTGCGCTTCGTCGGTCCGCGCCTTCCCGGTCCCCGCCGGACCGCTCGCACTGTCGCTCGGCACCACCACGGGCCCTCCCTCCGAGGCCCCATCGACCCTCGTCCGGGCGATGTGAGCGCCCGATCGGGTGACAGTGCGAACGGCCTACGCGGGGGTCTCGGCCGGGGCCTCCAGCCCATGGGCCGCCATCCACTCCGGATCGGGCTCGATGAAGGCGACGACGTCGACGATCGTCCCGGCCGGGTCCTGCACGAAGGCGTGGCGCTGGCCCCACGGCTCGTCGGTGGCGGGGGTGATCACCGGCGCGCCCCGGTCCCGGGCGGCCCGCTCGACGGCGTCGACCGCCTCGGGCCCGTCGACGACGAAGGCCAGCATCGGGGCCGCCCCGGCGGCGGCCCCGGCCCGGACGGCGGCCGGCACCGACTCGTGGCCGGGGTCCCAGACGCACACCTCCCAGGGCTCGTCGCCACGGCGCAGCGACGTGAACCAGCCCACGTCGCTGGCCACGTCGAGCCCGAACAGGTCGACGTAGAAGTCGCGCACCGCCGCGGTGTCGGCGGCGAAGACGGTGGCGGAGAAGCGGGGGAGGGTGGTCGTCGTGGTCGTGGTCGTCATGGGGAACTCACTACATCTGTCGTGGTCGAGAACGACAGATGTAGTGGATGGCGGCTAGGGTGTCAACCGTGCCGTCCAACCCCTCCCGCCGGACCGAGCTGGCCGACGCCGGCCTCCGGGTCCTCGCCACCGCCGGGGCCCGGGGCCTGACCCACCGGGCTGTCGACGCCGAGGCCGGCGTCCCCACCGGCACCGCGTCCAACTACTTCCGCAGCCGCGACGCCCTGCTCGGTGCCCTCGGCGACCGCATCTTCGAGCGGCTCACGCCCGCCGCCGAGCGGCTCGACCCCCTCGCCGACGAACCCCCGTCGGTCGACCTGGTCGCCGCCTACGTCCGCGACATCGTCGACCGGGTCCTCGGCGCCCCCGAGCTGACCATCGCCCTGCTGGAGCTGCGGCTGGAGGCGACCCGCCGCCCGTCGCTGGCGGCGACGCTCGGCCGAACCCTTGCCACCGGCTTCCAGGGCGACATCGCCTTCCACGTCGGCCGGGGCCTGCCCGGCGGGGCCCGGGAGGTCGAGCTCCTCCACCACGCCGTCGACGGCCTGGTCCTCGACCGCCTCACCGCCTCGATCCACCCCTCGCCCGAGACCGTCGACGTCGACGCCGTCGTCCACGACCTCGTCCACCGCCTCGTCGGCCCGACGCTCCGGTCCTCAGGGGGCTAGCCCCCAGCGGGTCGGTCCCCAGCCGGCACGTCCCCGGCGGGTCGGTCCCCGCCGAGCAGCGCGTCACGGACCTGCTCGGCCGCCGGGCCGGTGCCCAGGCCGATGAAGGCGCTGGCCAGGTCCCGCCCGCCCAGGTCGCCCCGGACGGTGATGCCCTCGGTGTCGAGCGCCCCGGCCCGGGCCAGGACCTCGGGGGCGATGCCGGCCAGGCTCAGGTGCCCGTCGGCGATGTCGACCCGGTCCCGCCGGACGACCAGCGCCGCCGGCGGACCCCCGTCGTCGCTCACGGTCCAGGCCAGGACCTCGTCGCCCACCACGCCGACGGTGACGACCATGCGGGTGCGCTTCCGCAGCCGGCCCGCCTGGGTCGTGCTGGTCGTCGCCCACGCCAGCCGGGCGTGGCGCTGATCGCCGAGCGACCACGGGATGCCCCGCTCGGCCGCCCGCCGCTCGATGATGGCCGTCACGTCCGGCGGCAGCTGCGTCGTGTCGACGACCTCCGTCCGCCGCGCCCAGACCGGACCCATCGCCCGCCGTCGCTAGAAGCTGTTCGGTCGTGCCGTCAGCCGGCGCACGAGCGGCTCGAAGTGCTCCAGCGGGAGGGTGTCGTGGTCGGGGTCGAAGGCGACCTGGTCCCACTCGTCGGCGAACTGCGCAGCCAGGTCGAACCACGGCTCTCCGGCGTACTGGGCCCGCTCGTCGGGGCTCTTGCCGAAGTGCTCGTAGTAGTGCCGGCCCTGGAAGTCCTGGTGGAACTTGATGGCGAAGTAGACGTCCTCGCGCACGTAGGGCCGGATCATCTCCGCCGCGATGGCCGGATGGTTGAACACGCTGATGACCTTGCCGATGTCGTGGCACAGCGCCCCGAACACCATCTCGTCGTCGGCCCCGGCCCGCTCGGCCAGCGTCGCCGTCTGCAGGCAGTGCGTCAGCTGGTCAGTGGCGAAGCCGTCGGTGATGTCGGCCAGCTGCCGCAGCATGGTGAGGAACTGCTCGGCCACCCGGGGCTGGTTCTGCACCGTCTCCCGCCCGATCACCGCCCACTGCTCCGCCGTCGACTCATCCATCCGCGTGAACGTCGTCGCCGTCGAGGTTCCCGGCTCCAAGGTCGTCATGCCCCGGAGCCTACGACTCACTGTGAACAATCGATAGGCGTGGTAGCACGGTCCTGTGGCGTGGTGGGAGGGTGACCTGACGGAGCCCTACTGGATCGAGATCACCGACCGTCCGGACATGGGCGTCGACCTCAAGGCTCCGCAACGGAAGTCGGACGGGCGGGAGCACTGGGGCCACCGCCCCGTGAGGGAGATCGCCCCCGGCGACATCGTCTTTCACTACGACACCAACGTCCACGCCGTCGTGGCCTGTTCGATGGCAATGGGTGGACACTGGGCTGAGCCCATCGACTGGCCTCCCGCCAACACGCCGAAGCACCTCAAGGTGCCCGGTGCCTTTCTTCAACCGGGCTGGCGGCGAGCGTTGAGTCGATTCACATACCTGCGGCCGCCCGTCGGCCATGACGATCTGACCGCTCGGATGGGCGAGCTGACCGCATTGAAGGCGAATCTCGAGCGACGCGACCGAGCGACGCGAGGAGGGGCGGGCCGGGCCTATTTCCCGTTCCAGCTGTCACAGAAGCGGGGTGCGCTGGCCATGGAGGTCTACTGCACCAAGCTCCCGGCTGCGGTCGTCGAGATGTTCGAGCCCATGGCTCGTGCGGCGACGGAATGTCGCGATGCCGAGCTGCTGCGGGCGAGGGTGCCGGTCATCGAGGTCGAAACGTACCGCTGGGCCGACGAGAGTCCGTCGACCAGAGAACGTGAGCCCTTCGAGGTCGATCCCGATCAGGTCGATCGAGCGTTGCAGAGCCATGCTCGGACCCAGAACGCTCTCGCCTCCTGGCTGCGGGATCGCGGTATTGCGCCTCAGTCGGCGCGTCGTAACGACGCCCTTTTCGATCTGGCCTGGACCGTTGGCGATCGCCGGTACGTGGCGGAGGTCAAGAGCACGACGGACGCCAACGAGGAGCGACAGCTGCGACTCGGGCTCGGCCAGATCCTGCGATATCGACATCTCAGCCTGGCGACCCACGCCGACGTCCAGGCTGTGCTGGTGAGCGAGCGCTCACCTCGCGACCTTCAGTGGCTTGAACTGACCGATTCCGTCGGCGTGAGGCTCGTGTGGCCGGGCGCGTTTGAGCGCCTGGGCCTTCCCGGCGTCGCCGCTTCGGCCTGACGGAAGCCGGACGCGGCGGAGGGCCGGGTGCGTTGGCACCCGACCCTCCGGTCGCACCACATGGGGAACGGTGCTGCTAGGTCAGGTGGGCGGGGTGGGGTTGACGCGGGCGGCGTAGGCCTCGCTGTGGAGGATCTGGGTGATGAGGTCGGTGAGGGTGAGCTCGCCGGTGGCGAGGGCCTCGGTGATCTCGGTCAGCTGGCTGCCGGTGGGGGCGGTGCCGAGCATCGAGAGGGAGAGGTCGATCACCTTGAGGGTGGCGGCGGTGGCGTTGCGGTACTCGGGGGCCTCCGAGAAGAGGAGGAACATCCGGTACCGGGGGACGCCCCGGTCGAGCTCGCCGGTCCAGTACTCGAGGTCGTCGGCCGAGGCGGCACGGCCCAGCACGTTCTCGTAGACCAGCTCGACGAACTGCTCGTCGGTGGTGTTGCCGTAGAGCTCGACGAACTCGGCCGAGCGGGCGAAGTAGGAGGCGATGCTGTTGATCGAGCGACCGTCCTCCATCTCGCCGAGCCAGTAGTCGAGGTCGGCGGCCGACGGCCCCCGGCCGAAGAGGCCGAGGTAGATGCGGGTGATCTGGGCCGCCTGGTCGCGGAGGTCGACGACCTGGAGCTCCAGGACCAGCTGCTCCACGGTGCGGGTGCCGGTGTAGAAGCCGACCTCCCACGCCTGCTGCTCCTCGGGGCTCGGGGCCCGCCCGGCGATGTCGGTGAACTGCTGGGTGACGGCGTCGGCGACGGCGTCGAAGGGCGTGAGGTCCGGCTCCTCGGGCACGGCGATGGCGACCCGCGGCTCACGGTCGACCTCGACCGGCCCGGGCAGGAAGGACTCGAAGTAGGCCCGCAGCGCCTGCAGGTCGGTCTCGCCGAGGGTGAAGGGGTCGGTGCCCTCGCCGAGGGCGAAGAAGTTGTCGCCGCCCGCGGCCAGGAACGAGTTGGTGGTGACCCGGTACGTGGCGTCCAGCTCGATCGGCGTGCCGTCGAGCATCACCGAGCCCGGGTTGATGCGGTAGCCGCGGGGCGCCGCCGGGTTGTAGGTGTAGCCGAAGCCCTCGGACACGCCGAGGAACAGGAACGGGCGGGATGCGCCGGCCGGCTGCCACTGCTGCTCGAGCGCCTCGTAGATCTGGGCGCCGGTGAACGTCTTGGTGACGACGGTGTTGGCGAACGACTGCACGTCGAACAGCTCGCTGTAGGTGACGACCCCGTCGCCGTCGCCGAGACGGCCGTCGACGGCGTCGAAGCCGATGTCGGCACGGATGCCGCCCGGGTTCATCAGGGCCAGGTCGGCGTCACCGCGGTCGGCGGCCTCGGTGAAGGCCAACTGGGCGTCGGCGAT
This sequence comes from Iamia sp., assembly GCA_052038315.1. Classification (GTDB taxonomy): domain Bacteria; phylum Actinomycetota; class Acidimicrobiia; order Acidimicrobiales; family Iamiaceae; genus Iamia. Next base: position 21,559 of record JBQGCF010000263.1, on the reverse strand, counting down.
CAGGTTGGCCAGGTCCGACTCGGTGTTGCGGTTGGGCGACCGGAGGATGTCCGCGTCGACCTCGCCGACCTGGACCGACCCGAGCTGGGCCGACTCGGTCTTGGCGTCGGCGACGATCTGGGCGACCTCGGCGTCGTCGGTCGCGGTGGCGGCGAAGGCGTCGATCAGCTCGACGGTGTCGACGGTGATGGCGTCGGTGGCGGTGTCGACCGTCATCTGCACCCGGCCCAGGTTCTTGCCGTACTCGCCGGTCGAGATCACCGGGCGGTTGCGAGCCGGCGAGGCGCCGGGGATCGGGACCGAGAAGGCGTACTCCTGGTGCGTGTGGCCGCTGAAGATGGCGTCGACGTCCTCGCCGAGGTCGAGGAACTCGCCGAAGACCGGGTCGGCCTCGAGCTCGGCGACCGAGCCGATGTTCTCGGAGGCGGCACCCTCGTGGGCGAGCAGCACGACCACGTCGGCCTCGCCGTTGGCGCCGCTGCCGTCCTTCAGATCGGCGGCGACGGCGGCGGCCTCGGCCACGGGATCGGTGAAGTCGAGCATGGCGATGCCGTCGGGCGACACCAGCGACTCGGTCTCACCGGTGACGACGCCGACGTAGCCGACGTCGATGCCGCCCACGTCGACGACCGTGAAGGCGTCGAGGGCCCGCTGGCCCTCGTCGGGCTCACCGTCGGCGTAGCGGACGTTGGCGCCGAGGAACGGGAAGTCGACCTCCGGGATCACCCGGTCGGTCAGGTCGGCGAAGCCCTTGTCGAACTCGTGGTTGCCGACGGCCGAGGCGTCGAGGCCCATGGCGTCGAGCACGTCGAGCGTCGGCTGGTCGAGGGCGACGGCCGACACGAACGGCGAGGCGCCGATGTTGTCGCCGGCGGAGACGAACGACGTGGGGGTGCCGGCGCTGGTGGCGTCGACCAGGCCGGCCAGCTTGGCGGCGCCGGGGATCTGGTTGGTCGCATCCGGCTCGAGGCGCCCGTGGAAGTCGTTGATGGTCAGGAGCTGGATCTGCACGGGCGCAGCCGACGCGGGCGCCGCCGCGACGAGCGGCACACCGACGGAGGCGGTGGCGAGGAGCAGGGCGAAGCACGCCCTCCGGCCGGGACGGGACATGGAGTGACCTCGGGGGATCGGGGGATGTCGAACGCCGACGGTAGGGATGGCGGGTTTCGCCACCCGGGCCTCCAGGTGAACGGAGGGTCACGGGTGGGCGGAATCCACCTCCGCCGACGCCGCCCGGACACTACGTGACCCCTGTGACAGTCGCACGGGGTGCCTCAACGGAATGTTGAAGGGCTAGGTGAAATCACCCCGAGGGGGGAGCCTCCCGGCGGCCAGCTCGGTGGCCCGGTCGACGAGGGGCTGGGCGTGGTGCGGGTGCGTGAGCAGGAGGAACGTCTCGTCGCGGATGGCCCCGACCACCATCCGGGCGACCTCGGAGGGATCGATGCCCTGGGCGGTGACCTCGACGATGACCTCGTTGACGAAGTCCTGGTCGGGCGTCGTCCCGGTCGCCAGCGAGGCCGGCCGGCGCTCGTCGATGGTCTCGGCGATCGACGTCCGCACCATCCCCGGGCACAGCGCCGTCACCTTGATCTCCGACCCGATGCTCTCCAGGTCGAGGGCGAGGGTCTCGGTGGCGGCCAGGGCGGCGAACTTCGAGATCCCGTACGGGCCGGCGTAGGGGCTCCCGAACAGCCCGGCGACCGAGCAGGTGTTGACGACGTGGCCCGGCGTCCCCGCCTCGATCATCCGGGGCAGGAAGGCGCGGATCCCGTGGAGGATGCCCCACACGTTGACGCCGAGCACGAACTCGAGGTCGGCCGCCGGGCGCTCCCACAGGAAGCCACCGACGAAGACGCCGGCGTTGTTGCAGAGCACGTCGACCCCGCCCCACTCCCGGAAGACCCGGTCGGCGAGGGCGTCGACCTCGGCCTCGAGGCGGACGTCGGTCGGCTGGGCCAGGACGTCGCCCGGGTCGGTGCCGGCCTCGATCAGCAGGCGACCGGTGTCGCCCAGCCCCGCGGTGTCGACGTCGGCCAGCGCGACCCGCATCCCCTCGGCGGCGAAGCGCTGGGCCATGGCCCGCCCGATCCCGCTGCCGGCGCCGGTGACGACGGCGACCTTCCCGACCAGGTCCTTCATGGTGCGTCCTCCTGCGACGACGAGGTGTGCATGTGCTGGGCGAGGAACGCGCCGGCGGCGGTGAGGCACTCGTCGGCCTCGGGCACCAGCTCGCCGGGGAAGGCGGGGAAGACGTGGATCATCTCCGGCCAGACGACGACCTGGGCGGTCCCGCCCGCCTCCTCGATGCGGTGACCGGCGACGACGCTGTCGTCGAGCAGGACCTCGGCGTCCCCGACGTCGATCCGCACCGGGGGCAGGCCGCCGAGGTCGGCGAACAGGGGCGAGGCCAGGGGATCGGTCGGGTCGCCGTCGCCGAGGTACTCCCGGGCGGCCTGGTCGAGCCCCTCACGGCGGAGCATGGGGTCGACGTCGACCCGGGTCTCGTAGGTGGCGCCCGCCTGGGTGAGGTCGGCCCACGGCGAGATCAGCCACCCGGCGGCGGGGGCGACCCGGCCCCGGTCCCGCAGGGCGACCAGCGTGGCCAGGGCCAGCCCGCCCCCGGCGGAGTCGCCGGCGACGGCGATCGGGGCGCCGTCGAGCGACGCGGCCAGCTCCTCGGCGGCGGCCACCGCGTCGTCCACCGCGGCCGGGAAGGGGTGCTCGGGGCCGAGGCGGTAGTCGAGGGCGACGACCGGGCGACCGCTGGCCAGGGCGACCCGGCCGCACAGGGCCCGGTGGGTGTTCAGCGAGCCGCTCGTGTAGGCGCCGCCGTGGAGGTAGAGGATCTCGCCGGGGCCGTCGACCTGCTCGGGCGTGACCCGCTCGGCCGGGCGACCGGCGAGGGTCAGGGGCTCGACGGCGACGCCGGGCGGGGGCGGCGCCGCCCCGGCCAGCGCCTCCAGGCTGTCGCGCCGCTCCTGCACCGTCTGCGGTCGGGTGGCCCGATCGCCCAGCAGGGAGCAGATGGCGTCGATGCCGGGGTGGCTCATGGGCCGGGAGTCTGCCCCAACCGTCACCCGGTGGTGGCCGGACAGCGACGCCGATCCCCGTTCTGATCACTGAGCGTTGCGTCCACGCAACGCTGGCTGATCAGAACGGATCTGGTCCGGAGGGTCAGGTCTCGGTGTGGGCGCGGGCGGTCAGGGTCTGGAGGACGCGGCGGGTGGCGGCCAGGTCGTCGGGGTCGACCTCGGCGAGGGCGGTGCGCTGCCACGGGCGGGACGCCTTGGTGATGGCGGCGAGGACGTCGGCCCCGGCCGGGGTGAGGCGGAGGAGCGGGGCCCGCCGGTGGCGGGGGTTGGCCTCGGGGGCGACCAGGCCGTCGGCGACGAGGGCGTCGGCGATGCGCTGGACGTTCTGCCGGCTCACCCCGAGGCGCCGGGCGGCGTCGGACACGGTCCAGTCGCCCTCGGACACGACGCTGAGGACCTGCCACCGGGCCTGCGTCTGGCCGGCGCGGGCGGCGATGGCGTCACCGGAGCGACGGAGGGCGCCGGCGCACTCGAAGACGTCGGCGATCAGCAGCGGGAGGTCGTCCACGCCCCGACCGTACCCGAGATTGTTGACAACATGTTGTCAAAGCGCGACGCTCCGCCCATGAGCCGCACCGACCTCTACTCGCTGCCCCACAAGGCCCTGCGGACCGCCATGGCCCACGCCGGGACCCTCCTGTCGGCCACCGATCCCGGCCGCGTCGGTGCCGACCTCGTCGTCGTGCGCACCGTCCTCGCCGACCTGCGTGGCCACGCCGCCCACGAGGACGAGTTCATCCACCCGCTGCTGGCCCGGGTGGCGCCGGCCGTCGACGCCGAGCTGGTCGCCCAGCACGCCGACCTCGACGCCGTCCTCGACGACCTCGACCGCATCGTCGACGACGTGCAGGCGCGCAGCGAGCGGGGGACGTTGGCGCCCGAGCACCTCGTCGACCTCCACCGGGCCCACCAGCGGATGGTGGCCCGCAACCTCGTCCACCTCGACCACGAGGAGACGGTGGCCATGCCGGCGCTGTGGGCCCGGGCGTCCGAGGTCTCCCTCGGCGAGCTGATGGGCCGGTTCCGGGCCGCCCACCCCGAGGCCGGCCAGCTGTACCAGCGGTGGCCCGCCGGGCTCACCGCGACCGAGCGCGAGCTGGTGGGCGTGGCGACCTGACGGGTCGTCAGGTGACGGTGGACACATGTCCAGATCTGGGCCATGCTCGGGGTCCGCCGCCCGCTCGCCGACCCGTCGGAGGATCCATGAGCCTGGCCACGCCCACGTCCGCCGCGACCCACCGGGGCGCCGACGACCTCCCGTTCGTCGACATCGGCGGTGGCAACAAGCTCAAGGTGATCCAGGTCGACACCGGGCTCGGGCTGTGGATCGTCGAGAACGTCTTCCAACCCGGCTACTCGGTGCCGACCCACCGCCACTCGGGCCCGGTCTACGCCTACACGACCTCCGGCGCCTGGCACTACCGGGAGTACCCCGAGGACGTGAACCGGGCCGGGTCGTTCCTCTACGAGCCGGCCGGCTCGGTCCACACGCTGGAGTGCCTGGAGGCCGACACCCACGTCTGGTTCCAGATGTACGGCGTCAACATGAACCTCGACGCCGACGGCAACGTCGAGAGCGTGTTCGACGGTCCCGGCACCCTCGAGGTGTACCTGGCCCTGGCCGAGGCCGAGGGGCTCGGTCGTCCGAACGTCCTGGTGTCGTGAGCGCCATCGAGGCCCCGGCCCTGCGGCTGGCCGACCCGGCGACCTTCGCCGACGGCGTCCCCCACGCGGCGATCGACGCGCTGCGCGAGGCGACGCCCGTCGCGTGGCAGGAGATGGACGGCGAGCCCGGGTTCTGGGCCGTGCTGCGCCATGCCGACGTGGTCAAGGTCGCTCGCGAGCCGGTGCTGTTCAGCGCCACGCAGGGCGGCGTGGTGCTGGAGGACCTGCCGCCGGACTCGCTCGAGATGATGCGCGGGATGCTCCTCGCCATGGACCCGCCGCGGCACCTGACCTACCGCAAGCCGCTGGCCGACAGCTTCAAGGCCAAGGTCATCGCCGGCATGGAGGACCAGATCCGCGAGCTGACGCGCAACGTCCTCGACGACGCCGCCGAGAAGGGCGACCTCGACTTCGTCCACGACGTCGCCGCCCACATCCCGACCCAGGTGATGGGCCGGCTGATGGGCCTCCCCGAGGCCGACTGGGACCTGCTCCACACGCTGGCCGAGCGCCAGACCTCGGGCCAGGACCCGGACGTCGTCGGCGAGGTCGACCACAGCGCCTCGATCGAGATGGCCATGTACGCCATCGGCTTCGCCGCCGAGCGCCGCACCCAGGAGCCCCGCGAGGACCTGACCACCCTGATCCTCGACGGCGACTTCGGTGGCACGCAGATGAGCGACGTCGACTTCGGGTCGTTCTTCGTCCAGCTGGTCACCGCCGGCAACGACACGACCCAGACGATGCTCAGCTCCGGCCTCCTCGCCCTGCTGGCCCACCCCGAGCAGCTGGCGGCGCTGCGGTCCGACCGGTCGCTGATCGCCGGCGCGGTCGAGGAGATCCTGCGCTGGGCCAACACGCTGCACTACTTCCGGCGCACGGCGAGCGAGGACACCGTGCTGAGCGGCGTCGAGATCGCGGCCGGCGACAAGGTGGCGATGTACTACACGGCGGCCAACCGCGACCCCGCCGTCTTCGCCGACCCGCACGCCTTCGACATCACCCGCTCGCCCAACCCGCACCTCAGCTTCGGCATCGCCGAGCACTTCTGCCTCGGCGTCCACCTGGCCCGGCTGGAGGGCCGCATCTTCTTCGAGGAGCTGCTCGGCCGGTTCTCGACGATCGAGCCGACGGGCGAGCCGGTGCGGCTGCGGTCGAACCTCAACAACTCGTACAAGAAGGTGCCGGTGCGCCTGTCGTGAACCGGCACGCAGGCCTGCCCATCACCCAGACCGACGAGGAGATCGCCGCCCTCCTGGAGGACGTGAGCATCCCGGCCCTGCTGGCGTCGATGGTCCACCTGACCGGCGACCCGGCGTGGGTGCGCGACGACCCGAGGCCGGTCGGGCTCTACATCAACGAGATCCAGGGGTTCATGGCCCCCGAGGACCAGGCCGTGGTGCGGGCCCGGGCGCTGGCGGCGATCACCGCCTACCGGGACGGCGGCCACCGGCTGCCGCCCCCGCCGGGGCCCGACCTGGTCCACGAGATCATGGAGGCGATGGTCGCCGGGCCGGTGCCGCCCGAGTACGTCCCGCTGCTGCTGGAGGAGCTCGAGCTCGACGGCGTCGACCAGCGCTCCGTGGTCCCGGGACCGCTGGCCGGCCCCGATGCGGCGGAGGCGCGCGCCGCCCTGCCGGTCGTCGTCATCGGCGCCGGGATGGCCGGGCTGCTCGCCGGGATCCGCCTCGGCCAGGCCGGCGTGCCCTACACGATCGTCGAGAAGAACCGGCGGGTCGGCGGCACGTGGGCCGAGAACACGTACCCCGGCTGCCGGGTCGACGTCGGCAACCACTTCTACTGCTACTCGTTCCAGCCCGACGACGAGTGGACCGAGCTGTTCGCCCGGCAGCCCGAGCTCCAGGCCTACTTCGAGCGGGCCGCCGCCGACCACGACGTCGCCCGCCACATCCGCTTCGACACCGAGGTCCGCAGTGCCGTCTGGTCGTCCGAGGCGGGGTCGTGGCGGGTCACGACCCGCACCGCCGACGGCGCCGAGGAGGTGCTCGACGCCGCCGTCGTGATCAGCGCGGTGGGCCAGCTCAACCGGCCCAAGCTGCCGGACATCCCGGGCATCGAGACCTTCGCCGGCACGGCCGTCCACTCGGCCCGCTGGGGCGACACGTCGGTCGAGGGCCGGCGGGTCGCCGTCGTCGGCACCGGGGCCAGCGCCTTCCAGATCGTCCCGACGATCGCCCCCGAGGCCGCCCACGTCACCGTCTTCCAGCGCTCGGCGCCATGGATGTTCCCCAACCCGATCTACCACGCACCGGTCACCCCGGGGATGACGTGGGCGATCCGCCACCTGCCCTTCTACGGGCGCTGGTACCGCTTCCTGCTGTTCTGGCCGGCCTGCGACGGCGGGCTCGAGGCCATGCGGATCGACCCCGACTACCCGCACCAGGACCGGGCCGTCAGCGAGATCAACGACGCCGCCCGCGAGGTCTTCACCCAGTGGATGGTCGACCAGTGCGGGGACGACGCCGACCTGGCCGCCAAGGTCGTCCCCGACTACGTCTGCCTGGGCAAGCGCACCCTCCAGGACAACGGCTCGTGGCTCGGCGCCCTCACCCGTGACGACGTCTCCCTCGTCACCGACGGCATCGCGGCCGTCGAGCCCACGGGCATCCGCACCGCCGACGGCGTGCTCCACGAGGTCGACGTCATCGTCTGGTGCACCGGCTTCCACGCCAACCGCTACCTGTGGCCGATGCGGATCGAGGGCCGCGACGGTCGGGTCCTCGGCGAGCGCTGGGGCGACGAGCCGACCGCCCTCTACGGCATCACCGTGCCCGAGTTCCCCAACCTCTTCCTGCTCTACGGGCCGGGCACGAACCTGGCCCACGGCGGCTCGATCATCTTCAACGCCGAGTGCCAGGTGCGGTATGTGATGGGCTGCCTCGGGCTGCTGGCCTCGGCGGGCCCCGGCGCCGCCCTGGAGGTCACCGAGGCGGCCCACGACGACTACGACGACCGGCTCCAGGCCGAGATGGCCCACATGATCTGGTCGCACCCGTCGATCCGCAACAGCTGGTACCGCAACGAGCACGGCCGCATCCGGATCCTCAGCCCCTGGCGGATGGTCGACTACTGGGCCTGGACCAAGGCCCCCGACCCCGCCCACTTCACGGTGACGACGGGAGCGGTGCGGCCCTAGTCGAGGACGGCGACGGCCTCGATCTCGACGAGGAGGTCGGCCTCGGCGAGGGAGGCGACGCCGATCATCGTCATGGGCTTGGTCGGGTCGATGCCGTGGGTCTCGGCGACCTTCATGGCGCCCTCGACGAAGGGGCCCAGCTTCTCCTCGGTGAGCCCGACCACGTACACGGTCACCTTGGCCACGTCCGCGTAGGTGGCACCGGCCCCGGCCAGGGCGGCCAGCAGGTTGGTGTAGGCCTGCTCGACCTGGCCGGCCAGGTCGCCGGGGGCGACGTGGCCGCCGTCGGCGGTGCGGGCCACCTGGCCCGAGACGTACACGGTGCGGGACCCGGTGGCCACGCCGACCTGGGCGTAGCCCATCGGCTCGGGGATCCCGGGCGGGTTGATCAGCTCGACGGTCATGACGCCTCCTCGGCCCGTTCCATATCAACGCTATGCATAGCATCGATATGCTATGATGGCAACCATGCCAAGACCCGCCGACTCCACGGTCCGTCAGCGCCTGGTCGATGTCGCCATCGGCCTGCTGGAGGACGGGGAGGAGGTCACCCTGCGGAAGGTGGCCACGGCGGCGGGCACGTCGACCATGGGCGTCTACACCCACTTCGACGGGATGCCGGGGCTGATGTTCGCGGTCCGGGAGCGGGCCTTCACGTACCTGGCCGAGGAGCTGGTGGGCCTCACGCCCACCGCCGACCCCGTGGCCGACCTGGTGGCCAGCGGCCAGGTCTACGTCCACCAGGCGCTGGACGAGCCGGCGCTCTACCGGGTGATGTTCGACATCGACCGGGAGGGCCGGCCGCCGGCCACGGCGGCGATGACCTTCGCCGTGCTGGTCAAGGGGGTGGAGCGGGCCATGGCCGAGGGCCGGCTGTCGCCCCGGACCGACCCGCTGGCCGCCGCCACCCGGTTGTGGGCCATGACCCACGGGATGGTGACGCTCGTGCTCGGCGGGGCCCTGCCGGAGTCGGCGCTCGGCGAGCACCTGCCGCCGATGTACACGGCCCAGCTGGTCGCCTGGGGCGACGGCCCCCGCAAGGCCCCGGCCAGCGTCGGGCGGGGCTGGCGGACCCTGCGGCGCTAGCCCACCAGGAGGGCGGGGCCCTCCGAGGGGACGATCACGGCCCGGCACCCCGGCAGCGGGGAGGCCCGGGAGACGAAGGTGACGTCCAGCCGCAGGCGGGCGCAGATCTCGCCCGTGCCGGGGTCGACGACGGCGGTCTCCCGCACGGACCCCCGGGCGAAGGGGTTGTCCGACTCCCGGTCCCGCTCCAGCACGACGCCGTCCGGCCCGGCGCCCACCACCGACCAACCGTCGAAGGTGCCCACGACGGTGTCGGCGAGCAGGTCGCGCAGCTGCGTGCCGTCGCGGTCCTCGACGACGAGGAGGCCGTCGCCGGTCACCGTGGTCCTCACGCCGCCCAGCTCGACCGTGGCGACCTGGCCGGAGGCGGTGTCGACGGCCAGCGCACCCTCCCAGCCCCAGAACACGACGACCGGACCGGTGAGGGAGGGCGGGACGAGGGCGCCGCCGATGCAGGACGGCACCGGCACCGTCTCCTCGGGGGCGTCGCCCCGGACGATCCCGACCTCGCACCGGTCGCCCTCGAGCCGGGCGATGGCGACCACGTCGCCGACCACCGCCACCTCGCCGGTCGCGCCCAGGTCGGTCTCCTCGCCCGTCGCCATGTCGAGCTCGACGGCCCGTCCCTCCCGCTCGGCGGCGGAGTCGACCACCACCAGCCGGGGCGGCGCCTCCCGCATGTCGGGGTCCTCCGGCACGTCGACGACGGTCCGTCCGACGCCGGCCTCGAGGTCGTCGGCCGTCCGCCGCCAGAGCTCGTCCCCGGCGTCGTCGAGGCCGACGATGTCGCAGCGGCGAGCCACGCAGGCCCGCACGGCGAGGCGGCCCTCGGCGTCGGCCGCCACCACCTCGACGCGGCCGGCCGGCTGGTCATCGACGGTGAGGGCGGCCCGCCAGGCCACGGCACCGTCGCGGTCGCGCACCTCGACCTCGTCGTCGGTGTGGCCCATCACGACCCCGCTCGTCGGCGCCTCGCCGGGCCCGGCGGGGACGAGGACCGGCGTGCCGCTGTCGGCCTCCTCGCCGACCCTGATCGTGCCGTCGTCGGCGATGGCGAGCACGTCGGTCTCGGTGACGGCGAGGATGGTGTCGCCGTCGACCCACGCCTGCCGCGGGTCCTCGTACAGCTCGACGGCCCGGGTCCCGCCCGGGTCCAGGGCCCGGGCCCGGGCGACGGCGGTGCCGATCGCCGCCGATGCCACGACCACCCCCACGACCAGCCCGACCAGCGCCCCCACCACGACCCGCCGACGACCCCGCCCCGGTTCGGCGGACTCGCCCGGTTCGCCCGGTTCGGCGGGCTCGCCCGGCCCGGCATCCGCCGGCGACCGACGGCCGAGCAGGCCGAGCCCGGCGCCGAGGATGGCGGCGGCCAGGACGAGGACGACGGCGCCGACGACGACGCCACCGGGTCGGCGCTCCGACCAGGCCCAGTACTCGATGACCACGCCGAGGACGGCGACGGTGGCGCTGGCGCCGATGGTGTTCACGGGCGAGCGACGCCCGGCTGGAGCTCTGATCTCGACCTCCCGGTGGCCGGGCCGCAGCCTGCCCACCGGGACGGGTGGAGAACCCTGTCCGGCGCTAGGCCGGGGTGGCGAGCCCGGGGGTGGTCACCCCGGGGGCGACCATCGGCCACGGCCGGTTGCGCTCGACCGACAGGGCCACGTCGAACAGCAGCCCGTCGCGGTGGTGAGCGGCGAGCACCTGGAGCCCGACGGGCAGCCCGCCGACGGTGCCGGCCGGGATCGAGACGGCCGGGTTGCCGTAGATGTTGGAGATGATCGTCAGGGCGCCCATGTTCACCATGTCGGGGAACTTCTGGCTGAAGTAGTCGAGCAGCTGGGTGGGCAGCTTGGGGGCGAAGGCGCTGGCCAGGCGGGTGCCCATCAGGGCGCCGCGGAAGGCGTAGCGGAACGCCTGCGACGACTTGGCCATGTCGATCAGGTCGTCCTCGGGGTTGCTGGTGGCGGCGTCGGCCGGGAAGGCGGGCCCTGGGTTGGTGGCGGCGATGATCAGGTCGACCTCGCCGAAGGCCTCGGCCATGGCCACGTACGACTTCACCCGCAGGTCCTCGGCGGCCGCCGCGGTGTGGAGGTTGTAGAGCGACTGCGAGAGGAACAGGCCGATGGCCACCTCGTCGGTGAGGTCCTTGGCGCAGGAGGGCCAGCAGTCCTCCAGCTCGGCCAGGAGGGTCGACAGGTTGCCCATCATCCACTGGGCGGCCAGGTTCGGCGGGCGGACCTCGAGGTCGACCTCGACCATCTGGTTCTCGTCGATGAGCAGCTTGGCCTCGGCCCGGATCTGGTCCTCGACACCGGGCTCGAGGGTGACGCCGCCGAGGTTCGGGATGACGGCGACCTTCAGCCCCTTCAGGTCGTGGCTGCCCAGGGCGGCCTCGTAGCTGCCGGTGTGGGGGAGCGAGGTGGGGTCGTAGGGGTCGACGCCGGCGACGATGTCGTAGAAGCGGGCGGCGTCGCGCACCGAGCGGGACAGGTTGCCGTTGACGACCGTGTTGGGCCGGCTCATGGCGTGCGGGCCCCGGGTGATGCGCCCGAAGGTGCCCTTCATGCCGAGCAGGCCGGTGTAGCCGGCGGGGATGCGGATCGAGCCGCCGCCGTCGCCCCCGCTGGCCAGGCTGACCAGGCCGCCGGCCACCGCCGAGGCCGAGCCGCCGGACGAGCCGCCGACCGTCTTGCCGTGGCGCCACGGGTTGTGGGTGACGCCGTTGAGCTTGGTGACGCTGACGTTGAGCCCGCCGAACTCGCTGGCCGTGGTGAGGCCCACCGGCGTGACGCCGCCGTTGGTGAGCATCCGCTGGGTGCTGTGCATCGTGTGGTCGGCGATGCGGTCCTTGAAGACCAGCGAGGCACCCGTGTCGGGCCAGCCCTCGACCGGCTCGAGCTCCTTGATGCCGGTGGGCACGCCCCCGAAGGGCAGCGACACATCGGCGTCGGCCGCGGCCTGGCGGGCCCGCTCGGGGTCGACGAACGAGAAGCAGTTCAGGTTCGAGGCCTCGATGGCGGCCAGCGAGGCCTCGAGCTCCTCGACCGGGGATCGCTCGCCGGCCCGGAAGGCGTCGACCAGGGAGCACGCATCGTTCTGCCACGGAGAATCGGTCACGGGGTCATCTTCCCTCGTCGTGGGTGTTCGCTCCCAGTGAAGGTGACCGTCGCTTGCCATCCATGCGCGACGTGACCAGGGCCTCGATGCCGTCGAGGACCCGCTGGAGGCCGAACTCGAAGTCGGTCAGGGCCTCGTTCTCGAGGTACGAGTCGCCCGCTCCGTCACCCGTGCCGTCGCCCTCGAAGCCGCCCTCGGCCGAGATGCGGGTGGCGACCGGCCAGCGCTCGGCGTCCCACACCTCGTCGAGGACGGCGCTGCGGGCGAGCCACCACTCGTCGTCGGTCAGCCCGGTGCGCTCGGGGGCGCTGCGGGCGTCGGCGACCTGGCGGGCGGCGCCGGCCACGTACCCGCCGACGAGGGTGGCCACCGACGCCATCTCCCGGCCGGTGAGGCCGATGCCGTCGACCCGGCGGAGGGCCCGCTCGTAGCGGTCGAGCTCGTTGGGCCCGAGCACCGCCCGCACGTGGGCGTGGAGCACCCACGGGTGGCGCTGGTAGAGGGCCCAGTCGGTCCGGGCGTGGGCCTCCAGGGCGGCCCGCCAGCCGTCGGGGTGGGTGGTCGGGCCGTCGGGCTCGCCGAGGACGAGGTCGAGCATGGCCTCGACCAGCTCGGGCTTGCCGGGGACGTAGGTGTAGAGCGACATGGTGCCGACGCCGAGGCGCTCGGCGACCCGGCGCATCGAGACGGCGTCGAGCCCGCCGGCATCGGCGAGGGCCACGCCGAGGGTGGCGTTGGCGGTGACGCTCAACCCCGGCTTGGGGCCCCGGGCCGGGGGCGTCCGCAGCCCCCACAGCGCCTCCATCCCCCGCCGGGTCCGCGCCGCCGCCGGCTTGACCGCAGCCGGGTCGGCCGCCGTCCCGTCGCCGGGCGGCGCGGCGTCGTCGGCAGGGGCGTCCGGCATCGGTGCAGCGTAGGAGCGGTTGCCACTTCGTACAACGTACGGTACGGTCGCCAGCCCTTGTCCGTACGTCGTACCGAGTTGATCGAGCCAGGAGAACCCCGTGCCCCCACCCGCCATCGAGGCCGTCGGCCTCGCCAAGCGCTTCGGCGACCACCAGGCCCTCGCCGGCATCGACCTGGCCGTCGCCCCCGGCACCGTCTGCGGCCTGCTCGGCCCCAACGGCGCCGGCAAGACCACCGCCGTCCGCATCCTCACCACCCTCCTGCGCCCCGACGGGGGCGAGGCCCGGGTCGCCGGTCACGACGTCGTCCGCCGGCCCGCCGCCGTGCGGTCCGCCATCGGCCTGGTCGGCCAGGCCACGTCGGTCGACGAGGTGCTGACCGGGCGCCAGAACCTCGACCTGTTCGGCCGGCTCTCGCACCTCGGCCCGACCGCCGCCCGCCGCCGGGCCGACGAGCTGCTCGACCGCTTCGGGCTGGTCGCGGCGGCCGACAAGGCCGTGGGCGACTACTCGGGCGGGATGCGCCGGCGCATCGACCTGGCCGCCAGCCTGATCCTCGCCCCTGCGGTGCTGTTCCTCGACGAGCCCACCACGGGGCTCGACCCCGGCGCCCGGGCCGAGGTGTGGGACGGCATCCGGGCCCTGGTCGCCGAGGGGACCACCGTCCTGCTGACCACCCAGTACCTGGAGGAGGCCGACCAGCTGGCCGACCGCATCTGCGTCCTGGGCGAGGGCCGGGTGGTGGCCGAGGGGTCGCCGTCAGAGCTCAAGTCCCGGCTCGGGGGCGACCGGGTCGAGGTCGAGGTGGCCGACGCCGGCGACCTGGCCCTGGTCGCGTCGGTCCTGGCCCCGCTCGGCCCGCCGACGATCGACGAGGCGAGGGGCCGGGTCAGCGTGCCCGCCACCGACCGGGTGGCCACGCTGACCGCCGTCGTCCGGGGCCTCGACGAGGCCGGGCTGGTCGCCGAGGACGTGGCCCTGCGCCGGCCGACCCTCGACGAGGTCTTCCTCCACCTCACCGGTCGCCCGGAGGTGGCGGCATGACCGTGCCCTGGCTCGTCACCGACTCCTGGACCGTCACCCGCCGGACCTTCCTCCACTGGCGCCAGGTGCCGTGGGGGATCGCCGTCGGCCTCTTCTTCCCGGTCCTGACGCTGCTGATGTTCGCCTACCTCTTCGGCGGCGGCTTCACGGTCCCGGGCGAGGGCGGCTACGAGGCCTTCCTCGTCCCCGGCATGCTGGCCCTGTCGGTGCTGTTCGGGATCGAGGGCACCGTGCTCGAGGTCGTCACCGACTCCTCCAAGGGGATCACCGACCGCTTCCGGGCCATGCCGATGGCGCCCGGCGCCGTGCTGGTGGGCCGGAGCGTGGCCGACATGGTCACGTCGGTCATCGGCCTGGCCACGCTGGTCGTCACCGGGCGGGTGATCGGCTGGACCTGGGACGAGGGGCTGGGCCGGGCGGCGGTCGCGGTGGGGCTGCTGCTCCTGCTGCGGTTCGCCTTCATCTGGGTCGGGATCTACCTCGGCCTGCTGCTGCGGACGCCGGAGGGGGCCGTCGTGGTCCAGGTGCTGGTGTGGCCGATCGGGTTCCTGTCCAACGCCTACGTCGCCCCGTCGACCATGCCCGGCTGGCTGGGCGCGGTGGCCGAGGCCAACCCGATGTCGGCCACCGTCGCCGCCACCCGGGAGCTGTTCGGCAACCCGTCGTGGGGCGCCGACTCGTGGGTCGCCGACCACGCCCTCGCCCTGGCGGTGGCCTGGCCCCTCGCCCTGCTGGCGATCTTCGTCCCCCTCGCCCTCCGCCGCTACCGCTCGCTGGGCGCTTGACCTCGAGCCCACTTGACCTCGTACACCGGCGGCCATGCGCACGTCGTTGGAGGAGATCGCCCCCCGGTTCCGGGACACCGCCCACGCGATCGGCATGGCCGTGGCCGCCACGGTCGACGCCGCCGGACGGCCCCGGACCCGGGTCGTGCAGCCCGTGTGGGAGTGGTCCGGCGGCGAGCTGACCGGCTGGATGACGACGGTGGCGACCGCGCCCAAGGTCGCCGACGTGCAGCGACTCCCGGTCCTCTCGTTGACCTACTGGAACCCGGCCCAGGACACCGCCACCGCCGACTGCGCCGTCGAGGTCCTGGGCGACGCCGCCGAGCGGGCCGCGGCCTGGGCACGGGTCGCCACCGCCCCCGGCGCAGCCCGGTTCGACCCGTCGTCGCACTGGTCCGGGCCCGACGACCCGACCTTCGGCGTCCTCCGCCTCCGCCCCACCGCCCTGCAGGTGATGGAGGGGACGTTGATGACCGCCGGGGAGGGCGACCTCCTCCGATGGCGGGTCCGTCCGACTAGTTGACCACTCCGCTCGGGAAAGGGGACGATGGGGACGTGTCAGCCCTCGCCGGATCCCACGTCGTCGTCCCCATCGACCCGCTGTTCGACGACGGGCCCGACGCCATGGTCGAGCTGGCCCACCGCTACGGCACCTACCGGACCTACGGCAGCCACGAGAAGATCGACCACCCGCTCGGCCGGGGCCTCCAGCAGCGCCACGACAGCATCCTCTACTTCCTCCGCACCGGCGGCCTCCGCGCCACCACCGAGCCGGCCGAGGTCCTCCAGGCCCGCACCGCCTACTTCCGCCAGGAGTACGGGTACGGGGGGCAGGAGCACATCGAGGGCATCGGGGGCTTCCTCCACAGCGAGCGGCTGGCCGAGGCGGCCCGCACGGTGCACGGGCGGGCGGTGGTCGAGCCGGCCATCGCCTACGCCAACCTCATGGTCCCCGGGCAGGAGCTGGCCGTGCACACCGACGTGCCCGAGTTCCGGGGAGCCGACCGCAAGCGCATCCCACAGTGGCTCCTGGTCGTGATGCACCACTCGGGTCTGTTCGACCGCTGGCGGCTGCCCATCGCCACGGGCATCGCCTGGTTCCACGACAGCGACCACGGTGCCCTCGCCTTCTGGCCCGACGGTCCCGGCGCCCCCAAGGACGAGCACCGCATCCGGGCCAACACCGCCCTGGTGCTCGACACCGACACCGTCTTCCACGGCGTCGACCGGGTCACCTCGGCCGAGGCCGCCGTCGTCCCGCCGGTCGCCCCGGGCTCGACGCTCAGCCCGGCCGGCGGCGTCGGCGACCCGTGGGTGCTGACCGGCGACGGCGACGCCGAGGTCGCCCGCTACGACTGGGACGAGCTGCGCTTCTCGGTGTCGTGGAAGGCCTACGTCTTCGCCGACGAGGCCGAGCGCGACGCCTGGCGCGACCGCGCCGACGACCTCG
Organism: Iamia sp.; assembly: GCA_052038315.1. Lineage (GTDB taxonomy): Bacteria > Actinomycetota > Acidimicrobiia > Acidimicrobiales > Iamiaceae > Iamia. The sequence goes on along the minus strand of JBQGCF010000263.1, from coordinate 5,249 downwards.
ACGAGGAGACGATCGTCGACACCCTCGTCGCCGATCTCGTCGACCGTGGCCTGGCCGCCCCCGACGTGCCGAGGGACAGCGACCTCGGCCTCCTCCTGATCGACACCTACGTGACGTTCCCCTCCTGAGGGGATGCCTCGATCAGCCCCAGCTCGCGGCGCTCCTCCTCGAGCTTGAGGTTCTCCTCGTAGATGGCGGTGACGATCGCCTGGGCGTCGTCCTCCAGCGTGTGCCGGGCCCGCAGCAGCAGGAGCAGGCCGAGGATCACCGGCGGGAAGACGATGTAGAAGGCGGCGACCAGCGAGCCGGTCAGGTCGGAGATCCAGCCGACGAGGGCGGGGGCCGAGGCCTGGCCGAAGACCGACGTGGTCAGGGCCATGGCCGAGGCGCCGACGCCCCGTGACTCGGGCGGGACGACGTCGAGCATCGCCGCCCGCAGGCCCGGGATGGCCCCGGCCGCGGCGGTGACGCCGACCAGCTGCAGGACGATGCGCAGGCCGACGATCTCGACGGCGAACGAGGCCATGAACAGCAGCGCGGCCAGCGAGGCCGACCACACGACGATGACGATGCGCCCGCCCTTCCACCGGTGGTGGTTGTGGTCGGAGAACCAGCCGCCGAAGATCGTGCCGATCAGGCCGCCGACGCCGAGGACGCCGGCGGTGAGCCCGGTGGCGGTGGCCTCGGACAGGCCCGAGTAGCGGTCGTGGTAGATCGGCAGCCAGGTGGCGATGGCGGCGGTGGTGAACAGCAGGGCGGCCACGCCGACCAGCACGAAGCGCATCGTGCGGATGCCGAAGATCATCTTGAGCTGCTGCCACAGCTCGGTGGCGGCCAGCCGGGCGAACTGCATCGGCGACACGCCGCCGGCGCCGCTCATCCGGTCGACCGGGGGTGGCGGCAGGGCCTCGATCTCCTCCCACGACATCGTCTCGGGCAGCTCGGCCTCGCCCCGGCGGGGCTCCCGCAGCCGGAACACGGCGATCGACACCAGCGCGCCGGGGATGGCGACCGAGGCGAAGGCCCAGCGCCAGCCGAAGGCCGCCCCGATGGCGCCACCCATGGCCAGGCCGATGCCGCCGCCGACGAAGAAGCTGACCTGCTGCCACGAGAAGACCCGGGCCCGCATCCGGGACGGGTAGCTGTCGGCCAGGTAGGAGGTGGAGGCCGGGTCGTCGACCGCCTGGCCGATGCCCATCAGGCCCCGGGCGAACAGCAGGTTGGCGTAGTTGACCGCCGTGGCCGACAGCATGATCAGCCCGGTCCAGCTGAGCAGCGTCCAGCCGATCGTCCGGTTGCGCCGGTAGTGGTCGGCCACCCAGCCGGCCGGGACCGTGGCCAGGGTGCTGACGAAGACGAAGACCGACACGGTGAAGCCGAGCTGGAGGTCGCTCAGCCCCCACTCGTCCTCGAGGATCGGCAGCACGCCACGGGCGACCGAGACGTCGATCTGGTCGACCAGCGCCACCAGGGCCATGACCGCCAGCGGCCAGCGGGGGAAGTGCCGGGTCTCGGGCGCGGCGGTCTCCGGCGGGGCCGCCCCGACCTCCTCGCCCTCCGTCCCGTGCACGTACTTACAGTAACAGTGCAGGTTCTTGCGGCCCGCAGACGGGGCGTAGCGTCGGGGCGTGACCTCCCCCACCACGGTCCACCCCGAGGCTCCCGAGTGGTTCCGGCGGCGCCTGGCGGTGCCCTTCACCGACGAGGTGGTCGACGTCGACGGGTGCCCGATCCACTACCTCGCCTGGGGCGAGGCCGGTCGCCGGGGCCTGGTCTTCGTCCACGGCGGCGGCGCCCACGCCCACTGGTGGACGCACCTCGCCGCCGCCTTCGCCGACGAGTACCGGGTGGTCGCCGTCGACCTCTCCGGCCACGGCGACAGCGGCCACCGCGACGTCTACCGCTTCGAGCAGTGGACCGACGAGGTCATCGCCGTCGCTGCGGCGGCCGGGATCGACGGGCTGCCGGTGATCGTCGGCCACAGCATGGGTGGCTTCGTCACCATCGCCACCGCCGCCCTCCACCCCGAGATGGTCAGCGGCGTGATCATCGTCGACTCGCCGGTGACCGAGCCCGACCCCGAGGTCGAGGCCTCCCGGCTCAAGGAGGCCTTCGGGAGGAGCCGGACCTACGCCAGCGTCGACGAGGCCCTCGCCCGCTTCCGCACCGTCCCGCCCCAGGCCCGCTACCTCCCCTACGTGATGGACCACGTCGGCCGGCGCTCGCTGCGGGAGGCGGACGGCGGCGACGGCGGCTTCCGGTGGAAGTTCGACCCGAGCGTGTTCGCCCAGTTCGGTGGCGGCTCGATCCGGGGCGTGGCCCTGCCCTACCTCGGTCGCATCGTGAGCCGCTTCGCCCTGCTGCGGTGCGAGAACGGCCTGGTCACCCGGGACATCGGCGAGTTCATGAACGCCGAGCTGGGCCGGGTCGCCCCGGTGATCGAGCTGCCCGAGGCCGGTCACCACCCGATGCTCGACGAGCCCCTCGTCCTGCTGACCGCCCTCCGCTCGCTCCTCGCCGACTGGGACCACTCCGAACCCCACCGCCGCCGCTGACCGCAGGTTGCGCGGGGTCCGTAGCCTGATCCCCATGTCAGATCCCGTGCGCCAGGTCGTCGAGCTCGGCCCCCAGTGGCCCACCATCGACCCCTTCCTCTTCTGCGCCCACCACGACGACGCCTACCCCGAGGGGCAGGCCAACCTGGGCCCCGACCCTGCCCTGCTCGCCGGCCGGGAGATCGGCATGGACTTCGAGGGCCGGGACGGCTGGCGGATGTACCACGGCCAGGAGGTCCCCGGCTTCCCGCCCCACCCGCACCGGGGCTTCGAGACGGTCACCTACGTCCGCAAGGGCATCATCGACCACTCCGACTCGCTGGGCGCCGCCGCCCGCTTCGGCCGGGGCGACGTGCAGTGGCTCACCGCCGGCAAGGGCATCCAGCACAGCGAGATGTTCCCGCTGCTCGACGCCGACGGTCCCAACCCGCTGGAGCTGTTCCAGATCTGGTTGAACCTCCCGTCCGCCGACAAGATGGTCGACGCCCACTTCACCATGTTCTGGGACGACGAGATCCCCCGGCTGCGGGCCGACGGGGTCGAGGTCACCGTGATCGCCGGCCGCCTGCCCGGTGCCGATGCGCCCCCGTCGCCGCCGCCCGCCTCCTACGCCAGCCACGCGGAGGCCGACCTCGGCATCTGGCACCTCGTCCTCGAGCCCGGTGGGTCGTGGACGCTGCCCAGGGCCGAGGGGCGGGAGACCGTCCGCACGCTCTACGTCTTCGACGGCGCCGGCGCCCTCCGCATCGCCGGCCACGACGCCGACCTCGGCCGCGACACCGGCGTCGTCGTCGACAGCCAGGTCGACCTCGACCTCTCCTCGGAGGCCGGCGTCGAGGTCCTCGTCCTCCAGGGGAAGCCCCTCGGCGAGCCCGTCGCCCGCTACGGCCCCTTCGTCATGACGACCCGGGCCCAGATCCAGGAGGCCTTCGAGGACTACCAGCGCACCCAGTTCGGCGGCTGGCCCTGGCCCGACGACGACCCCGTCCACCCCGCCGACCAGGGCCGCTTCGCCCGCCACGCCGACGGCCGCCTCGAGGAGCGCACCGACACTTCGGTGTAGACGATCTCTCTACACCGAAGTACCCTCGCCCCATGGCCAGCACGACGATCCGGCTCGACGTGACGACGCGCGACCGCCTGCGGGCCATCGCCGAGCGCCGGCGCACGTCGCTGACCGAGACGCTGGAGGCTGCGGTGCGCGAGCTGGAGCGCAAGGAGCTCGCCCTCCAGGTGAAGGCCGATGTCGCCCGGCTGCGGGCCGACCCCGAGGCCTGGGCCGACTACCTCGCCGAGCTCGACTCCTACCCCGCCGGTGATGGCCTCCGCTGACGAGGTCTGGCTGGTCGACTTCGGCGATCCCTTCCCGGGCGAGCCGGCCCACCACCGGCCGGCCGTGGTGGTCGGTCCCGACGACATCTTCGAAGGGGCCGTCCCCCAGGCCATGGTGGTGCCGCTCACCACCAAGCACCGGCGGCTGGCCGTCCACATCGAGATCGAGGCCGACGCCGGATCCGGGCTCGACGTCGTCAGCTACGCCCAGTGCGAGCTGCTCCGGTCGGTGGGGCCCCGACGGCTGGTCCACCGCCTCGGATCGATCACGCCCGGGGAGGCCGGTGCGATCAGGTACGTCCTGGCTGCGCTGCTGGGGATCGGCTGAGGTTCAGCTGGTGGCGACGGTGTCGGTGTCGCGGCCGCTGCGGAGGACGGTGCCGCCGAGGGCGCCAGTGGCCTCGTTGTCCTCCACCGCCACCACGCCGTTGACGTAGACCCGCTTCACGCCGTGGGCGCCGGCGGTGAGGCGGGGCGAGTCGCCGGGGAGGTCGTGGACGAGGGTGGCGTGCTCGGCGCCGACGGTCTCGGGGTCGAACACGAAGATGTCGGCGTGGCCGCCCTCGACCAGCGTGCCCCGGTCGCGCAGGCCGAACAGCCGGGCCGGCACCTCGGTCATCAGCTGCACCGCCCGCTCGAGGCTCACCAGCTTCCGCCCCCGCAGGGTGTCGGCGAGGAAGCGGGTGGGGAAGGGGGCGCCGCACATGCGGTCGAGGTGGGCGCCGGCGTCGGAGCCGCCGAGCATGGCCCGGTCGTCGGCCCAGGTCTCGGCCCGCAGCGCCCACGAGGCGTCGTCGCCGTCGGGCGGGATGGGCCACAGGACGGTGCGCAGCTCGTCGGCCACCACGATGTCGATCAGGGTGGCGAAGGGGTCGTCGGAGCCCCGCTCGGCGGCGATGTCCTTCACGGTCCGCCCCTTCAGCCCCTCGTTGGCCTCCGAGTAGGTGTCGCCGATGACGTAGTCGCCGAACGCGGCGAGCCGCTTGAACACACCGGCCTCGTCGGACTGGGCCCGCTCCTGCATGAAGGCCTGGGTGTCGGGCTCCTGCAGCCGGGCGATCCGCTCGGGCACGGGCAGGCGGAGGATGTCGCCCCAGCCCGGGATCAGGAACAGCCCGCAGTGGGTCAGGAAGCTCATGTTCATGGGCACCTGCACCGGCAGGGTCAGGGCGATGACCCGCCCGCCCTTCTCGACGGCCACGTCGTGGGCGCTCAGCTGGCGGGGGATGCGACCGGGCTCCTTCGAGTCGATCGTCATCACGTTCCAGTTCAGCGGGCGCTTGGCCGTGGCCGACATGGTGGCGAAGAGGTCGATCTCCTCGTCGCTGAAGCGATCGAGGCAGCCGTCGGTCATGCCCTCGA
>JBQGCF010000262.1:0-6415 GCA_052038315.1 Iamia sp. | reverse complement strand
GGTGACCGGCGAGGCCATGCGGACGATCTCCTCCACGGCCGTGGGGGTCACCCCCTCGAGGTCGTCCTGCCAGATGCGGCGCTGCTCCGGGCTCTTGGCCAGCAGGTCCATGCCCAGGCTGGTGGCGGTGCGGGTGGTGTCGTTGCCGGCCACGGCGAGGAGGATGAAGAACGAGCCCAGCTCCTCGGGGGCGAGCATGTCGTTCTCGGAGTCGGCGTGGACGAGGGCCGAGGTCAGGTCGTCCTGCGGCTCCTTGCGCCGGGCGTCGGCCAGCTCGGCCATCAGCTGGGTGAGGGTCTGGCCGGCGCCGAAGAGGGTCATCAGCGGGTCGCCGTCGCCCATGAACTCGGGGTCGCCGCCGCCCAGGATGATGTTGGTGGCGTCGAGCACCGTCCCGAACTCGCTCCGGGGGATGCCCATCATGTCGCAGATCACCAGGAGCGGGAACGGGGCCGAGATGGTCTCGACCAGGTCGACCTCGCCCTTCTCGCACATGTCGTCGATGACCTCGTCGCAGATCGTCTCGACCGAGTCGAGCACCTGGGCCAGGCGCCGGGGCGTGAACGAGCGGGCGACGATGCCCCGCTGGCGGGCGTGGCGGGGGTCGTCCATGTTGATGAACCCGCCGAAGTACTCGAGCGCCTCGATCGGCATGTTGGGGATCGTGGTGGCGCCATGGCCCGAGCAGAACAGCTTCGGGTTCTTGCTCATCTCGATGATGTCGTCGTAGTGGACGACCGCGTAGAAGGTCTCGGTCTCGCCCGTCAGCATGTTCGGGAACTGGTACCGGGGGAACCGCTCGGCCTCCCGGATGACGGCGAAGTCGGCCATCCGCTCGGCCAGGGGGCGCTGCCAGAACGCGGCGCTCGCCAGGTCGAAGGGGGCGGTGTCGAGGTCCGTCATCGGGGGATCTCCTTGTCGCGATGTCCCGGCCGGCCGTACTTGACCGATCGGTCAAGGGATCTTGCCAGACGCGTCGGGCCGGCGAAACCATTGACCCGCGGGTCAAGGTCTCCGTAGGTTCGTGACCGATGCCTCCCTCGCAGCAGTCGGTCGACGTCGTCGTGGTGGGGGCCGGGTTCGCCGGGCTCTACCTGGTCCACAGGGTGCGGGGGATGGGCCTGAGCGTCCAGGGCGTCGAGGCGGCCGACGGCGTGGGCGGCACCTGGTGGTGGAACCGCTACCCGGGCGCCCGCTGCGACGTCGAGAGCCTCGAGTACTCGTACTCCTTCGACGACGACCTCCAGCAGGAGTGGGAGTGGAGCGAGCGCTACGCCACCCAGCCGGAGATCCTCCGCTACCTCGACCACGTCGCCGACCGCTTCGACCTGCGCCGGTCGTTCCGCTTCGGCACCCGGGTGCTGGCCGCCGAGTGGTCCGAGGCCGACGAGCGCTGGACGGTCGCGACCGACACCGAGGAGTCGTTCTCCGCTCGGTTCGTCGTCATGGCGACCGGCTGCCTCTCGGTCCCCATCGACCCGGGCATCCCCGGGCTCGACACCTTCGCCGGGCCGCTCCTCTACACGAGCCGCTGGCCCCACGAGGAGCCGGACCTGGCCGGGAGGAGGGTCGGCGTGGTGGGCACCGGCTCCTCCGCGGTGCAGTCGATCCCGCTGATCGCCGATCGCTGCGACTCGCTCACCGTCTTCCAGCGCACGCCCACCTACGCGGTGCCGGCCCACAACCGGCCCCTCGACCCGTCGGAGCAGGCCGACGTCAAGGCCCGGTACGCCGAGCTGCGCGCCGCCAACCGGGAGATGTCGATCGGCGCCGGGTCGCGGGTGCCCCGGATCGACGCCTCGGTCCTGGAGGTCGACGACGACACCCGTCGCCAGCGCTACGAGGCGGCGTGGGAGTGGGGCGGCCTGCCCTTCCTCGGGGCGTTCAACGACCTGCTCCTCTCGGCCGAGGCCAACGAGACGGCGGCCGAGTTCGTGCGGGCCAAGATCCGCGACCAGGTCTCCGACCCCGAGGTGGCCGAGCGGCTGACGCCTCGCCACGTGATCGGCTGCAAGCGGCTGTGCGTCGACACCGGCTACTACGCCACCTTCGACCGGGGCCACGTCCGCCTCGTCGACCTGGGCGCCACGCCGATCGAGTCGGTGACCCCGACGGGTGTGCAGCTGGGGGCGGGCGCCGGTGACGCCGAGGGCGAGCACGTCGATCTCGACGTCCTCGTGCTGGCCACCGGGTTCGACGCCATGACCGGCGCCCTCGACCGGATCGAGGTCCGCGGTCGGGACGGCGTCACCCTGCGGGAGGCGTGGGCCGACGGCCCCAAGACCTACCTCGGCCTCCAGGTCCACGGCTTCCCCAACCTGTTCACGGTCACCGGTCCGGGCAGCCCGTCGGTGCTGACCAACATGGTCGTGTCGATCGAGCACCACGTCGACTGGATCACCGAGGCGCTGGCCGAGCTCGATCGCCGGGGCGCGACCACGATCGAGGCCCAGCAGCCGGCCCAGGACGAGTGGGTCGGCTACGTCAACGCGGTGGCCGACCTCACCCTCTTCCCGTCGTGCGGCTCCTGGTACCTCGGCGCCAACGTGCCCGGCAAGCCCCGGGTCTTCATGCCCCTGCCCGGCTTCCCGCTCTACGCCGAGCAGGTCGCTGACGTCGTCCGCGACGGCTACCGCGGCTTCACCCTGGCCTGAGCCTCAGAGCACCTCGACCTCGCACCGGATCCCCGGTGCGCGTGCGAGTCGGGCGTCGCCGGTGACGAGGCGGGTCCGGAGGTGCTCGGCCAGCGCGACGTACACGGCGTCGTACGCGGTGACGTTCGCCCGGAGCTCCCACGCGCGGGTCAGCAGGGCGAGGTGCGGGACCCGCTCCAGGTCGAGCGAGGCGAGGTCGGCCACCGCCTGCTCGGCCCTTCGCGCGTCGATCAGGCCACGCCCGACGTGCGTCCGCCACACCGAGAGGACCTCGAGGTCGATGAGGTGGGGCGCGGCCAGGGCATCGTCCTCGAGGCGGGTCCTGACACGATGGCCCAGCGGTCCGTCGTCAACCAGCGCCGTGGCCAGGACGCTGGCATCGACCACGATCACCGTGCGTCGCGGTCGGCCCTGACGGCGGCCACGGCGTCTTCGAGGCTGAGGCTCCCGCCGGACCGCTGCTCGACCCGCTCGAAGAGCTCGGCGATCGTCGGCGTCCGCGCCTCCTCGGTCAGCCGGCCGAGCAGGTACTCCTGGAGCGACTTGCCGGCGGCGGCGGCGCGCTGGCGGAGCGTGGCGTGCACGTCGTCGGGGACGTCCTTGACCTGGATGCTCGTCATGGTCGCAGGGTAGCGCCATCCCGGCGCCAACGCATGCGTTCTGGCGCCACTAGGTCGTGGGGCCGAAGCGCTCGACGGTGATGGCGGTGGGGGCGACGCCGAGGTCGACGAGGGTGCGACCGGCCGCCTCGCAGAAGCCGCTGCTCCCGCAGATGAAGACGTGTTGGCCGGGCTGCACGCTCGGGGCCAGGTCGGTGGGGGCGAGCCGCCCGGCGGGTCGGCCGTCGGGGCCGACGGCGCGGCTGTAGGTGAGGGTGACCTCGGGGCCGGGCAGCTCGGCGGCGTACAGCAGGTCGTCGGGCGTGCGGGCGGCGGCGACGAGCCGGACCAGGTCGCCCGCCCCCTCCCGCCGGGCCAGGCGGAGCATCGCCATCAGGGGCACGATCCCCGAGCCGCCGCCGACGAGGAGCGCCGGCCCGTCGCCCGGGTCCCAGGCGAAGCGGGTGCCGATCGGGCCCCGCAGCTCGAGCTCGTCGCCGACCTCGGCCACGTCGTGGAGGAAGGTCGACACCTCGCCCTCCTCGAGCCGCTCGACGGTGAGGTCGATGTTCGGCTCGGGGCCGGGCGCCGAGGCCACCGAGTAGGAGCGGGCCGCCGAGTACCCGTCCGGTGCCGTCAGCCGGAGCACCACGTGCTGGCCGGCCCGGTGCCCGAGCGGCGCCGGCAGCCGCAGCGTGAACGTCTTGGCCCGCACCGTCTCGACCCTGATCGCCTCGACGACCCCCGTGGACCAGGGCGAGCTAGTCACCGTGGTAGCGCTGCTCGAGCCAGGGGTCGCCCCGGTCGTGGTAGCCGCCGTCCTCCCAGTAGCCCCGCTGGTCGTGGTCGAGGACCTCGATGCGCGAGGCCCACTTGGCGCTCTTCCAGAAGTAGAGGTGGGGGACGAGGAGCCGGGCCGGGCCGCCGTGGATCGGCTCCAGCGGGGCGCCGTCGACCTCGAAGGCCAGCCACGCCTTGCCGCCGGTGACGTCCTCCAGCGGGAGGTTGGTCGTGTAGCCGGTGTGGCTGTGGACCAGCACGTGGGTGGCGCCGGGCAGCACGCCGCCGGCCTGCTCCAGGAGGAGGTCGACCGAGATGCCGACCCAGCTCATGTCGAACTTCGACCACGTCGTGACGCAGTGGATGGCGCCCTCGTAGGTCGAGCGGGGGAGGGCCCGGGCCTCGTCCCACGACCACGTGCGGGGTGCGGCGACCAGGCCGTCGACGCCGAAGCTCCACGCCTCGGGCGGGAGGTCGGGCACCAGCTCGACGTGGAGGACGGGCCAGTCGTCGCCGGCGTCGTACTGCCCCGGGGGGAGGCGGGGGTCGCGCTCACGGCGCCGTCCGGTGAAGCCACGGGTCACGGGCATGGGCCCAGCCTCCCACGCGGCGGAGCCCCCGCCGGACAGGCGGGGGCTCCGAACGGGGGTCCGGCGGGTGGCTCAGGCGTCGGCCCGGGCGACCTTGCTGACGGCCATGCCGATGCTGATCACGGCCAGCCACAGCGGGAGGAAGAAGCCGACCAGGCCGGGCAGCGAGGTGGCCAGGGCCATGCCGAGCGGCGGGAGGAGGAAGACGACGCTGACGACGCCCATCCAGCGGGGGACGAGGCGGGCCTTGCGGAACGCCATCACGGCGACGGCGATGGCGGCCACGGCGGCGCCCCACCAGCCCAGCAGGGTGCCGAAGTCGAGGAGGACGTGGTTGACGTACAGGCCCTGGTCGTGGAGCCCGGTCGTCTCCTCGACGCCGCCGGGGAGGTAGAGGCCCATCGACCCGACGATGCCGAAGAAGATGACCATGATCGTGGCGGTGGCGGCGAGGCCCCGGCCGACGAGGCGGGCGGCGAGGTCCCGGGGGGCCCGGGCCTCGGCCCAGCGGCTCCAGCCGGCGGCGGCGACCATCAGGCAGCCGATGGCGATCAGGCCGAGGATGAACGAGACCCGGTACTGGCCGGCCTCCAGCTTGTCGACGACCTCGACGCCCTTGGTGTAGTCCTCCTCCTCCAGCGGCGGGTAGGCGAGGAAGTTGGCGGTGAGGCCGATCAGGCCGGCGGCTGCGCCCCAGAGCGGCCAGCGGCGGCCGGTCCGGGCGGCGGGGGCCTCGGCCGTGGCCGGGTCGACGGGGGCGGCGGGGGTCTGGCGGGGCGGGGGAGAGGTGACTGTGACGCTCATGGCGGGGTGCTCCTGGGGTGTGTCGTGGGGGTGTCTCGGTGACGGGAGCAGCATCCGATCCGGCTCATGGAGGTCGCTTGGACGCCGCATGGGCATCGCCCGATCGCCCTCCAAGCCCTGGTCAGAGGGCCATTCTGGGGCGTGGGGGAGCGGCTCGACGGCGGACGGGCGAGGATCGACGCCGTGGACGCCCCCGGCTACGCCCTCCTCGCCACCGCCATCGGCCCCTGCTCGGTGGCCTGGCGGGGCGACGTCATCGTCGGCGTCGCCCTCCCGGAGGCCGACGAGGCCGCCACCGAGGCCCGCATCCGCCGGGCCGTCCCCGGCGTCGTCCCGGCCGAGCCGCCACCGGTCGTCCGGGCCGTGCTCGACCGGATCGTCGCCCTGCTCGACGGCGAGCCGGTCGACCTGGCCGACGTCGCCGTCGAGGTGCGCCACGACTCCGACTTCGCCCGCCGGGTGCACGAGGTCGTCCGGGCCATCCCGCCCGGCGAGACCCTGACCTACGGCGAGGTGGCGGCCCGCCTCGGCGAGCCCGGTGCCGCCCAGGCCGTGGGCCGGGCGATGGGGGCCAACCCGGTGCCGATCGTGGTCCCCTGCCACCGGGTGGTCGGGGCGGGGGGTCGGCCGGTCGGCTTCTCCGCGCCGGGCGGCGTGGCGACCAAGCAGCGCATCCTGCGCATCGAGGGGGCGGCCGCCGGCGGCCAGCCGTCGCTGTTCGAGCCCGAGCCGGGCCAGCCCACCCCGGTGATCGGCCGGTGAGCCCCGCCGGCGAGGGCCGCGTCGACGTCGTCGTGGTCGGGGGCGGGGTGATGGGAGCGGCGGCGGCGTGGTCGATCGCCGGACGGGGGGCGTCGGTCCTCCTGGTCGAGCAGCACGCCCCGGGCCACCAGCGGGGGAGCTCGCACGGCTCGTCCCGCATCTTCCGCCACGCCTACGCCCAGGCCGCCTACGTCGAGCTGGCCCGCCGGGCCCTCGCCGGCTGGCG
>JBQGCF010000261.1:0-4970 GCA_052038315.1 Iamia sp. | reverse complement strand
CGTGACCTCCGAGCGGCGCGGGCTGACCGGAGTCTAAGCGCCGTCATCCGACCGCAACAATCACCCCATTACTGCATGTCAGCGAGGTGAACGCGGATGCTCAGCCGTCCAGGAAGCCCGCGATGGCCTCCGCGGCGAGGGGCGAGCCGGTCAGCACGTCGTAGTGCGTGACCCCGGGGACGATCGCCAATCGGTGCGGCACCCGCTCCCCGCCCATCTCGGGGAGCCCCGGGTCCTCGAGGGCCCCACCGAGGCCCTTGAAGACCTCGACGTAGTGCGCCGGGTCGAAGCCGTCGGCGTCCGCCATCACCAGCATGGTCGGGCAGGTCAGGGTGGCGGCCTCGGCGGTCCAGTCGTGGGGCCGGGCGACCAGCTCGCCCATCTTGGTGAACAGCCGGGTGAAGTCGACGTCCGGGTAGAGCGTGCCCAGCGGGCCGGCCTGGACCGCCGGCCCGAACTGCGCGGCGGTCGCCTCCATCTGCGCGAACCGGGCCTGGGCCTCGGGGAACCAGGCGTCGCTCCGCAGCGGCCGGCTCACCAGCACGAGCCGGCGGACCAGGGCGGGGTGGCGGACCGCGGCCTGGAAGGCCGCTCCCCCGCCGAACGAGTAGCCGACCAGGTCGACCCGGTCGTGCCCGAGGGTGGCGGCCAGGGCGGCCACGTCGTCGGCCAGGTCCTCGGCGCGGAGCGGCCGGTCGACGTCGGGCGTGCGGCCGTGGCCCTGGAGGTGGGGGGTGATCACCTGGCGCCCCTCGGCCAGCCGGGGGACGACGTCGCCGAACATCTCGCTGGCGCCGATCCCACCGTGGAGGAGGATCGTCGGGAACCCCTCGCCGTGGACCTCGTGGAACATGTCGATGGTCATGTCACCTACGACGACGGGCCGGGCCGCCGCTCATCGGTCCCGCGCCGGGACGGCGCGATCAGACCCCGTTCGGGAACCAGAGGGCGATCTCGCGCTCGGCCGACTCGGGACCGTCGGAGCCGTGGACCAGGTTCTCGTTGGTCGTGGTGGCGAAGTCGCCCCGGATCGAGCCCGGCTGGGCATCGGTGACCTGGGTCTTGCCGATCAGGATGCGGCAGAGCTCCCACGTGTTGTCGTCGGGGCCCTCGACCACCATGGCGAACACGGGCGACCGGGTGAGGAAGGCGACCAGCTCGCCGAAGAAGGGCTTCTCGGCGTGCTCGGCGTAGTGCTCCTCGGCCAGGGCGGTGTCGGCCGTCCGCAGCTCGGCGGCGACGAGGCGCAGGCCCTTGCGCTCGATCCGGCTCACGATCTCGCCGACCAGCCCTCGCTCCACGGCGTCGGGCTTGGCCATCACGAAGGTGCGGGTCGTCATGGCCCGGACGGTATTGGTCGGTCAGTCCCCCGACCAAGCCCCGTCGGGGTGGAGGGTGAGGATCTCGGCGCCGTCGTCGGTGACGACCAGCGTGTGCTCGAACTGCGCCGTGCGGCGGCCGTCGACGGTGACCGCGGTCCAGTCGTCGTCCCACAGCCGGTGCTGCCAGGCGCCCAGGGCGATCATGGGCTCGATGGTGAACGTCATCCCCGGCTCCATCACCACCCGGGCGTCGCGCGGCTCGAAGTAGTGGAGGATGTGCAGCCCGGTGTGGAACTCGTGGGCCACGCCGTGGCCGGTGAAGGCCCGCACGACGCTGAAGCCCTCGGCCTCGGCGTGGGCCTGGATGGCCTGGCCGATGTCGCTGGTGGGCCGGCCCGGGCGCACCGCCTCGATCCCCTTCTCCAGGCACTCCCGCGTGACCCGCACGAGCCGGCGGCTCAGGTCGTCGACGGTGCCGACGCACCAGGTGGCGTTGGTGTCGCCGTGGACCCCCTCGCGGAAGAGGGTGACGTCGAGGTTGACGATGTCGCCGTCGCGCAGCGCCCGCGAGTCGGGGATGCCGTGGCAGATGACCTCGTTGACCGACGTGCAGATCGACTTCGGGTACGACGGCTCGCCGTAGTTGAGCGGGCTCGGGTAGCCGCCGGCGGCGACGCAGGCGTCGTGGCAGATCCGGTCGAGCTCGTCGGTGGTGACGCCGGGGGCGACGGCCTCGCCGACCGTGCGGAGGATCTCGGCGGCGGCGGCGCCGGTGCGGCGCATGGCCTCGATCGTCTCGGGCGGGTGGACGTCGGGGACGTCCCGCCGGCTGCGCCCGCCGTCGACGGCGTAGAAGGGCAGCTCGACCCCCTCGGGCGGCGCCTGCTGGGGGGCGACCTGGCCGGCCCGGACCCGCTCGAACGACGGGCCGTGGCAGCGCTTGAACTTGCGGCCGGACCCGCAGAAGCAGGTGTCGTTGGGCCGCATCCGGGCCGGATCGATCTCGGGCCGGGCGGGCGCGTCGGTGGCGGGAGGGTTCATGCGGAGACCTCCATCTCTCGCAGGGCGGCCCGCACGGGACCGACGACGGCGGGGGCCCCGGCCACCAGGACGAGGTCGTCCTCGGTGGCCACGGCGAGGGCCCGGTGGACGGCGTCGACCGGGTCGCTGGTGGTCTCGGTGACGGCGCCCAGGCGGTCGGCCGCACCGGCCAGGTCGGACGCCGCGATGGCGCCGGGACCGCCGGGCGAGCACAGCACCACGCGCCCGGCCGAGCCGGCGCCGAGGGCGTCGAGCACGGCGGCGGGGTCGTCGTCGCCCGTGCGCAGCCCGGTGACGAGCAGCACCGAGCCGGCCAGCGTGATGTCGTCGGCCAGGGTGGCGGCGGCCGCCTCGGCGGAGGCGACGTCCTCCACCACGTCGAGCACCACGGTGGGGTGGCGGGCCACGACCTCGAAGGTGCCGGGCAGGGCGACCTGGCCGAAGGCCTCGGTCACGGCATCGGTGGCCGGTGCCCGGCCGAGGAGGGCCTCGACGGCGGCCACGGCCAGGACGGCATCGACGGCCCGGTCGGCGCCGAGGATGGGCAGGTAGACCTCGTCGTGGCTGCCACCCGGCGTGCGCAGGTCGAGCAGGTGGCCCCCGACGGCGACCCGGTCGGCGACCACCTCGACGTCGCCCGGCAGGGCCCAGGTGCCCTCGGGCCCCTCGACGGTGGGTTCGTCGCCGGTGCGGACGGTGACGACGGGCGTGACCACGTCGGCGACCGCGTCGCGGCCGGGCGGCCCGGCGTCGACCACGACCACGTCGACGGCGACCTCGGCGAACCAGCGGAAGGCGGCACCGGCCAGCACCTCGGTGGCGGTCAGGGTGACATCGGCGAGGTCCTCGACGGCGACCACGTCACCGATCAGGACGCCGAGCGTCTCGTCGTCGACCGGCTCGCCGTCCCAGGCCAGGTGCTCGTTGACCCGCTCCAGGTGGGTGGCCGACCACAGCCCGACCGACAGGCCCTGGGCCCGCAGCAGCGCGGCCGCCAGGCGGGCCACCGCGCCGGTGCCCCCCGGCCCGGTGACCACCAGGGCCGGGGCCGTCTCGTGGGGCTCGGCCAGCACGCGCAGCAGCGCGACCAGGCCGGCCGACGACGACCCCACCCCGGGGGGCGGGTCGGGTCGGCGCTCGAGCTGGCGCAGGGCGGACGTGACGTTCACAGCCCGCCCACGCTACCGAGCCGGACGGGCTGTGGCCCTCAGGCGACGCGGGCGCGCAGCTCCTCGGCCCGGTGGCGAGCCTCCTCGGCCAGCACCGGAGCCTTCTCGCGGGCGGTCTCGGCCAGGTCGACGGCGCGGGAGCGGGTGGAGGCGGCCAGCTGCGGCCCCCTCTCCCGGGCCAGCTCGGTGAGGTCGACGGCTCGCTCGCGGGCGGCCTCGGCCAGCTCGGGGGCCTTCACCCGGGCGGCCCGGGCGTGGGGCCGGGCCTGCTCGATGGCCACCTCGCCCAGGTCGAAGGCCTTCTCGCGAGCCGTGTCGGCCAGCGCCCGGACGTGGGGCCGGGTGGCGTCGGCCAGCTCGTAGAGCTGGGACGAGGCCCGCTCGGCCAGCTCCTCGACGTGGGGCAGGGCGGCCTCGGCGGCGTCGAGGGCCCGGTCGACCGTGCCCTCGATGCGGGTCACGACCGGGTCGAGGCGGCGCTTGACCTTGACGACCGTTCCGGCCTTCTTGGCCTTCCGGGTCACCCGCCACTGGAGCAGGAGCCCGACGCCGGCACCCACCAGCGCCCCCTCGGCCGCCCCCTTGGCGATGCCGGGGACGGGGTCGCGATCGGGGTCGGGGGCTCGTGACGCCTGGACGGCGGCGACCCCGGCGCCGACGACGCCTCCGATCAGGGCACCCTTGATGGCCTTGTGCACAGCGGTCCTCCGTGGTTGGCGACGGGGGCCTCTCTGCCCCGGGGACGGCCGCCCACGCTACTCACCCCGATGGAGGTGTCCGACCGGGGGTCCAGGGCTCGACGCCCGGGGTCCGCGCGGCCAGCCAGCGGGCCATCGGCTGCACTCGTGCTCGCGGCCCCGTCGCCGGGACCAGGTCCCACAGGCCGACCGGCATGTTCCGCCGCCGGCCCGCCCCCGCCACGGCCAGGCCCAGCGCCACGAGCCCGACCCCCACCGGGAGGGCGAGGGCGCCGACGGCCGACCAGCCCCACGCCACCCAGCGCCAGCGCACCGGGAGCGAGGCGATCGCCGCCAGGCCGGCCAGGACGGTGCCGCCCCACGCCGCCCCGGTGCCGAGGCGCCACCCGCCCCGGGCCGGCCCGAGGCCGGCCCGATCCGTCGAGCGGCGCAGCGCCCCGGCCCCGACCGCCAGCACCCCCGCCGCCAACCCGGTCCCGACCAGGAGCGGGACGGCCAGGGCGCCGAGCAGCCCGCCAGGGGCGGCCGGGTGGATCGTGACCTCCAGGACCTCCGGCGCCGGTCGCACCGTCGAGCGGGCGGCGGCGTCGAGGGCGGCCCCGCCCCCGACGGCCAGGGCCAGGCCGAGGGCCAGGAGCAGCGGGGCGACCCGCACGTGGGGCAGGCGCGCCGGTCGGCGGTGCACGACCCAGACCTGGCCCGGGTCGCTCCCGCCGGCGGTCAGCCCGTGGCGGGCCCGG
>JBQGCF010000260.1:0-18823 GCA_052038315.1 Iamia sp. | reverse complement strand
GGCGCGCTTGCCCCCCCGCCCCGGGCGGGCCGCCCCCCCCCCCCTCAGGCTGTGGGTGCGGGGGGCCTCGGCGGTGACTCACTTGGTGCCAGGCACCATGTGAGTCGACTCGGATGGTGCCTGGCACCATCCGAGTCGCGGTCACGGCATCGCCGGGCGACGGGCGGACCGCGGCCAGACTCGGGGCCATGAGCCCGACGCAGAGGCAGGTGCGGGCGGCCAAGCGGCGGAAGCGCCGGATGGCGAAGGTCGACAACGACCTGACCGCGTCGCAGTGGGCCGAGCTCAAGGACGCCTGGGGCGGGTGCGCCTACTGCGGGGCCACCGACCGAGCGCTCCAGAAGGACTGCGTGCTGCCCATCTCGCGGGGCGGCCGCTACACGCTCGACAACGTGGTGCCGGCCTGTCGGTCGTGCAACGCCAGCAAGTGCAACAGCGAGACGACGGCGTGGCTGCGGCGCACCCGTCGTGACGAGCGGGCCTTCCTCGAACGCCTCGTCGAGGTCCGGCGGGCGATCGACCCCGCCTAGGACGACCGCGCCTCGCGGGCCAGCACCTCGGCGCTGGGGCGGACGGTGCGATCGACGTCCACCAGGCCGAAGGCGGCGGCCGGGTCGTAGCCGTGGAGCCACTCGTAGTTGTCGACGGCGGTCCAGTGGAACAGGCCCCGGACGTCGATGCCCCGGGCGAGCGCCTCCTGCACGACCTCGAGGCCGCGGGCGAGGTAGGCCGCCCGCTGGCCGTCGTCGGCGGTGCCGATGCCGTACTCGGCGACGAGGAGCGGGGTGCCCGGCACCTCGGCGTGGAGGCGGTCGAGGACCAGGCCCAGGCCGTCGGCCCAGATGCCGTAGCCCAGCGGCGAGACGGGAGCGTCGGGCGGGTGGACGGCGAAGGTGCCGGCGGCGACGCCCATGGCCGCGTAGTAGGAGAAGCCGATCAGGTCGAAGGCGCCGGCCAGGTCGGGGCGCTCGATCGGGTCCCGCCGGCGGACCCGCAGCACGCCGTCGCGGAACAGGTCGAGGCCGGGCCGCCAGAGCGAGTGGTCCAGGGTCTCGGCGAAGGCGACGGTGGCGGGGTCGTCGTCCTGCTCGACGATGGCGGACAACCCGAAGATCGACGCCACCGGTGCCCCCGTCTGCCGCAGCCGGACCGCGGCCTCGGCGTTGGCCAGGTGGATGGCCTCGTCGACCGCCGCGACCTCGTCGGGGTCGTCGTGGCCCGGCGGCCACCCCATGCCCCCGTAGGCCGCCTTGGCGTAGTAGTTCGCCTCGTTGATCGGTTGCCAGCCCCCGACCAGGTCGCCGAACGTCTCGGCGACGTACTCGACGTGGGCCGTCCACGGGCCGGTGCGGTTCCCGGGCACCAGGAAGCCGCCCTCGTCGGCGAACCACCGGGGCAGCGTGAAGTGGTGGAGCGACACCCACGGCGTGATGCCGGCGTCGTGGGCGGCGGCCAGGACGGCCCGGTAGCGCTCGACCTCGGCGGCGTCGCGCTCACCCCGTCGGGGCTCGATGCGGGCCCACTCGATCGACAACCGGTGGTGGGTCAGGCCGAGCCCGGCGAGCAGGGCGAAGTCCTCGGCGTACCGGGTGGCGAAGCCGTTGCCGTCGCCGGACAGCGGTGCCCGGCCGGCCCGCTCCCAGTCCCACCAGTCCGAGTCGGCGGCCGCCCCCTCGCACTGCGTCGACGACGCTCCGGTCCCCCACATGAACCCGTCAGGCCACTCCATGACCGCCATCCTCGCCGGTCCGCAGATATTTGACAAGGTTGTAGAAAATCGGGCCGTGCCGCCGGGACCGCCAGGATGAGGGTCATGGGCCCATCGACCGGACCACGTCGCGCCGGGGCCGACGACCGTGCCCGCCAGGCCCGGGGCCAGGAGCGGCGGGACCGGATCGTCGCCGCCGCCATCGAGCTGTTCGCGGCCAGGGGGTTCCGGGGCACGAGCATCAGCGAGCTGGCCGAGCGGGTCGGCATGACCCACCCCGGCCTCCTCTACTACTTCGGATCCAAGGAGCGGCTGCTGCTCGACGTCGTCCACGAGCGCGAGGAGCGGGAGGGCCACGTCCTCGCCCCCCTCGACGACGACGCGCCGTTCGCCCGGCGTCTGCGCGACACGGCGCGGTTCGTGGCCGGCGACGCCGTGCTGACCCGGCTCTACGTCGTGCTCGGGGCCGAGAACCTCGATCCCGGCGACCCGCTGCACGACTTCTTCGTCGCCCGCTACGACCGGGCCCGCCGGGCGGTCGTCGCCGGCATCGAGTGGGGCCAGGGGCGGGGGCTGGTCGCACCCGGGGTCGACCGCGAGCAGGTCGCCCGGGAGGTCGTCGCCGTCCTGATGGGCCTGGAGATCCAGTGGCTGATGGACCCGACCGCGTTCGACTACGTGGCCGCCGTCGACGCCTACGCCGACGCCCTGGCCGCCCGCCTCGCCCCGTGACCGGTCAGCCCGACCGGGCGGCGGCGCGCTGGGCCTCGAGGAAGGTGCGCTCGGCCGGGTTCGTCGTCAGGGCCAGGGCCCGGTCGTAGGCCTCGATCGCTGCCGTGGACCGACCGGCGCGGGCCAGCAGGTCGGCCCGGGTGGCGTGGTACGGCTGGTAGGAGGCGACCACGTCGGCCGGCACCGCCGCCAGCGCCCCCAGCCCGGCCTCGGGCCCGTCGAGCTCGGCCACCGCCACCGCCCGCCCGATGGCCACGACCGCATCGGGTCGGTACACCAGCAGGTGGTCGTAGAGGGCGACGACCTGGCGCCAGTCGGTCGCCGCCGCGGTGGCGGCATCGGCGTGGACCGCGGCGATGGCGGCCTGGACCTGGAACGGCCCCGGCCGGTTGCGCCGCAGGCAGGCCCGGACCAGCCCGTGGCCCTCGGTGATCAGGGCCCGGTCCCACCGCGAGCGGTCCTGCTCGGCGAGCCGCACCATCGACCCGTCGGGGGCGACCCGCGCCGGCCGGCGGGCGTCGGTCAGGAGGAACAGGGCGAGGAGGCCGACGGCCTCGGGCTCGTCCGGCAGCAGCTCGACCAGCACCCGGGCCAGGCGGATCGCCTCGACGGTGAGGTCGACGCGCACGAGGTCGTCGCCGGTGGTGGCGGTGTGGCCCTCGGTGAAGACGAGGTAGAGGGTGGTGAGCACGCCGTCGAGCCGGCTCGGCAGCTCCTCGGCGGTGGGGATGCGGTACGGCGCGCCGCCGGCCTTCAGCTTCCGCTTGGCCCGCACGATCCGCTGGGCCATGGTCGTCTCGGCGACGAGGAAGCCCCTGGCGATCTCGGGCACCTCCAGTCCGCCGAGCAGGCGAAGGGTCAGGGCCACCTGGGCGTCGGTGGCCAGCGCCGGGTGGCAGCAGAGGAAGAGGAGGCGGAGCTGGTCGTCGGGGACGACGTCGACCAGGTCGTCGAGCTGGTCGAGCTCGGGCCGGTGGTCGTCGGGGTCGGGGGCCATGGCGCGCTGCTGGCGGTCGGCGGCGCGGTGCTTCTCGTCCCGGGAGGACTCCCGGCGGAGGCGATCGATGGCCCGGTTGCGGGCCGTGGTGGTGATCCAGCCGCCGGGGTTGGGCGGGATGCCCGTCGCCGGCCAGCGCTCGGCCGCCACCGCGAAGGCGTCGGCCACGGCCTCCTCGGCCCGATCGACGTCGCCGAGGACCCGGATCAAGGTGGCGGTGCAGCGACCGACCTCGTCCCGGTAGACCTCGGCGAAGACGTCGGGCCGGAAGGCCGTCGGCGCGTCAGGCACCTTGGACCGGCCGGACCTCCACCGGGCACTCCCCGGCCACGGTGGCCTTGCGGGCCCACGCCTCGGCCGTCTCCCGGTCGGGCACCTCGATGATCCAGAACCCTCCCATCTGCTCCTTGGTCTCGGCGTAGGGCCCGTCGGTCACGCTGACCGCGGCGCCGTCGGGCCCCTCCGCCCGGACCACCGCGGCCGTCGACGCCGGCTCCAGGCCGACGCCGAACACCCAGACACCCTCGGCCTCCATCTCGGCGTTGAGAGCGCTGACCTGACGCACCTGGCGCTGGGCGTCGGGCGTGGTGAAGTCGACGACGTAGTCCTCGTCGTGCCACACGGAGAGCAGGAACTGGGCCATCACGACAGCATCGCGGACCGGCCTCAGGCCGGGGCGAGGACGAGGTGGACGACACCGGCGGGCAGCGGCGTGGACGACACCAGCCGCAGCGGGACGGCCTCGCCCTCGTCGAACAGGCGCTGGCCGCGGCGGACCGCGATCGGGTGGAGGAACAGGTTGAGCTCGTCGACCAGACCGGCGGCCAGCAGCTGGCGCACGACCGAGATCGACCCGGCCATGGCGATGTCGCCCCCGTCGGTGGCCTTGAGGGCCCGGACGCCCTCGATCAGGTCGCCCTGCAGCTGCTCGCTGTTGCGCCAGGTGAAGGTGAGCGGCTGGTGCGACACGACGATCTTGCGGGTGTCGCCCATGACCGTGGCGAAGGGGGCGTCGTCGCCGGCGGCCTCGCCCATCTCCTCCCGCTCGGGCCAGGCCGCGGCCATGTCGTCGTAGGTCGTCCGGCCGTAGAGGAACGTGTCCGAGCGGGCCATGCCGGCCCCGAGGGCCGCCCCCATCTCGTCGCTCCAGTAGGGGCCGTTCCACTGCTCGGGGGCCTCGACGACGCCGTCGAGGGCCATGAAGAAGGTCGCTGTGAGGTTTCGCATGCCCCCACCACGAACGCCCCCACCGGAATCGACAGCGCCGGCGGGAGAGACCTCCGTAGGTTCTCCGCCATGGCGTCGCGGGTGCTGATCGTCACCGGGCCGGGTGGGAGCGGGAAGAGCACCCTGGCCGCCCACGTCGCCGCCCGGCTGGGCTGGCCCCACCTCGGCGAGGACGACCGCTGGGTGGCCCACGGCTGGCGCGGGCTTCGGACCCCCGAGCAGGAGGCCGTCGTCCAGCAGGAGGTGGTCGCCGAGGCCCGGGCCGCCCTGGCCTCCGGTCGAGGCGTCGTGGTCGACCACATCCTCTACGCCCTGCCCCCCAACCCGCTCACCGCCTACCAGGAGGCCCTGGCCGACGCCGGGGTCACGACGGTCGTGCTGCGGCCGCCGGTCGAGGAGATCCTGCGCCGCATGGTCGAGCGGGGCCGGCCGACCGACCTGGCCGGCCTCGACCAGCGCCGCCTCGACGCCGCGTGGCAGGTCGCCATCCTCGGCCCCGACCACATCGATCAGACCTGGATCGTCGACCCCACCGACCGCGCCATCGACGACCTCGCCACCGACTGCATCGCTCGCATCGCCGGTGGCGAAATGGCCGGCCGACAGCAATGAAAGAGGCTCAGGGTCTCGCGACTGCGCGCCAGGCCACCTTCCCAACCCTGCTGGGCATAGGTGCGTCTAGCCTCCAACCCCGAGAAGCATGACCAGCCTTATCGACAACATCCGGAGGGACGCGCTGGCGGGCCGACCCGCTGTCTTCCGCCAAGGGCCCGGCCCTCTGCCCGACCCCGACGACGAGGCGTGGGCCGAGTTCACAGTGCCTGGTGCCGAGCTCGCTGACCTGATCCACCTCTTCCCGCAGGGCGGCGCTCGTCGAGGCATCGGCATCGTGGGGGTCTGCGTCCGCGGTGACATGGAGCTGATGGGGATGGATCTCGACCTCCCCCTGATGCTGGTGCGGTGCCAGATCGTCGGCTCGTTGTCGATGCGAGAAGCGACGGTCCGATCCCTCAACCTCGCCGGCACGGTCTGCAGACGCGTCAGCGCGTCCGGGCTCCGCACGCGGGGCGAAGCCGTGTTCACCGATGGCTTCACCGCTCATGGAGGCCTCGACCTCCGCCATGCGACCATCGACGGACACCTGGCCACGACGGGTGCGCGACTCGGTGGCGATGCGACGGCGGTCGCTCTGAACCTCGACCTCACCACCATCGGAGCTGGGGCGTTCCTGGACCGCACGCAGACCGAGGGACGCATCGTCCTGCGCAACGCTCGTGTCGAGGGCACCCTGAACTGCCGCGACTCGATCCTGACGGCCCGTCCCGTGGCCCTCGATGCGTGCGGCATCTCCGTCGGAGGCGACCTCCGCCTGGACCGTTCGGTCGTCCGTGCGCCCGTCTGGCTTGTCGGCGCCACCGTCGGCGGTCAGCTCGCTTGTGACGCAGCCACCCTCCATGGCCTTGACGGCGAGGGCGCCCTCGTCGCCCAGAGCCTCACCGCCACAGGTGGGGTGTTCATCGAGGAGGGTACGACGGTGCGCGGCGGTGGCCTCCGGTTCGCAAACGCGACCGTCGGAGGCCAGCTGAGGGTCGCAGAGACGACGATCGAGCCCGACGGTACCGAGGCTCTCGATCTCGAAGGCGCGACGTTGGCCGGCGGCGTCAAGCTGGGCCCCGGGCTCGTGAGCCACGGCGAGCTTCGCCTCTCCGCGCTGCAGGCTGCGGGACAGGTCGCCCTGAAGCGAGTGGTCGTCCATCAACCCGACGGAGTGGCGATCGGCGGCGACGGCGCCCACTTCGACGGTGGTCTCGTCGTCCTCGGGGAGACCATCATCGAGGGATCGGCGAGATTCCACTCCGTCCGAGTCGGTAACCAGCTGAGCTTTTCAGAGGCCACGTTCTCGAGTGCGGACGATGACGCCATGAGCCTGGATGGCGCGAGGGTCGATGGAGACGTCTTCTTCGATGAGGGCGTCACCATCGACGGAGGCCTGAGGATGATCGGGGCCACCGTCCTCGGCGACTTGGTCCTCAAGGACGCAACGGTGATCGACGAGGACGTCGCATTCGATGCCCAACGCCTCACAGTTCGCGACAGCGTCTACTTGGGTGAGAGATTGACGAGCCGGGGTCGGATCGTGCTGCGGGATGCCAAGGTCGGTGCTGCCATCGTCGCCGTCGGCGCCACCATCGAATCGCCCGGCCAGGTCGCGCTCGACCTCATGGGTGTCGCCGCCAGCCGGGTTGGGGTCCATCGGACCGTTCTGCGAGGCGCCCTGCGCCTCGATGGGCTCGTCTGTGAGGGGGATGTGATGCTCTCGTGCACCGCGTCGGCTCGCCGAGACGGTGTCGCCGTCACCGCACGGTCGGCCTCGATCTCGGGCGCCCTGCGGATGCGGGGCGGGTTCTCGGTCGGCGGGAAGGTCGATTTGCGGGCCACCACGGCGCGGGGACTCGACGACGAGGCGAGGACGTGGCCGGCGGAGATGGACGTCACCGGCTTCCGCTTCGCCAGCCTCGACGGGAAGGACCGAGGCTGGCGGTCGCGGCGAGACTGGCTGCGCCGGCAGGTCGAGCCGAGCCCGAAGCCGTACCTGCAGCTGGCTGCGGTCTACCGCGACCACGGGGACGAGGCCGGCGCCCGGAAGATCCTGATGGAGCGGCACACCGCACCGATCCGGCGGGATCGGCCGGCAGCCTGGAGGGCCGACGGTCCGCCCTGGTGGCGTCGGGTCGGACGGCAGCTGTTGCGGCTGACGATCGGGCACGGGTACGCGCCCTGGCGGGTGCTCTACCTCTTGGTCCCACTGCTGACGGTCATGTCGCTCTGGTACGCCCACGCCGAGCACCACGACATGCTCGTCCCGACCCGATCGGCGCAGACCGTCCGGTCCTCGGCGTGCACCGACGAGCACCCGTGCGTCCAGCCGGTCGTCTACGCCATCGACACCCTCGTGCCCGTCCTCGACCTCGGGCAGCGCAGCCGCTGGGCCACCGACGCGTCGGACCGGGGCCCGCAGTTCTGGGACGACGGGCGCTGGCTGTCGCTGGCGGCGTGGGTCACGACGGCTCTGGGCTGGGCCCTCACCACGTTGATCGTGGCCGGGTTCTCCGGGGTGGTGCGGCGGGACTAGCGGCGCACCATCCCGGCCGAGCTACTGCTCGACCCAGAGGTTGTGGAGGGGGTGGCCGACGACGAGGCCGTCGGTGAAGGTGCCGCCGCCATCGGGCAGCTCGGGCATCTCCTCGGGCGTGTAGCCGTGGACGCCGGGCTGGGAGGCGACGGTCCAGAGGGTGAAGTCGAACCAGATGTTCCAGACCTGCTCGCCGAAGCGGCGGTTGAGGTCCTGGTAGATCTGGACGCGGGCCTCGGGGTCGGTCTCCGAGCGGCCCTCGTCGAGCAGGCGGTCGATCTCGGGGTCGTCGATCCGGCTGAAGTTCACCGGCGAGGCGCTCTTGAACCAGACGTACAGCTCGTCGGGGTCGCCGCCCGGGTAGTTGCGGAAGGCCTGCATGTCGAACTCGCCGCTGATCGAGCGGTCGATGAGGGCGTCCTGCTGCACGGTCTCCAGCTCGACCGGCAGGCCGACCGCCTCGAGGGTCTGCTGGAGGTACACCGACTGCTCCTGCGACAGGGTGTCGGGCGTGTTCTGGAGCACGACGTCGCGGAGGGCCCCCTTCTCGGCCACGTACTCCTCGATCAGCCGGGTGGCCTCCTCGGGATCACCGGCGCTGGGGTAGCCGGTGTCCTCCAGGTAGGCGGGCGAACCGGGGGCGAAGACGCCGTTGGCCGGCGGGCGCACGCCCTTGTTGATCGTCTCGGCGTAGTCGTCGGGGTCGATGGCCAGGGCGATGGCCCGGCGGATGCGGACGTCGTCGAAGGGCGGCCGGGAGTCGTTGAGCTGGAGGAAGCCGACCTCGGCGTTGGTCTCGGACTCGGTGCTGGCCAGGTCGCCGGAATCGGTGAGGTCACGGATCGAGAGGATGTCCTCGGCCGCCGAGAAGTGGGCGATGTCGATGTCGCCGGCCTGGAGGGCGTTGACCCGCTGCTCGGAGTCCTGGATCGGCTCGAAGATCAGCTCCTCGAGGTACGGGTACGGCTCGCCGTCGGGGGCGTCCTGCCAGTAGTCGGGGTTGGCGGTGGCCTTGAACTCGCGGCCCTCGATCCAGTCGTCCGGGCTCTCGAGCATGAACGGGCCGGTGCCGACCAGGGTGCGGCTGCAGGACTCGGTGTCGTCCAGCTGGGCCTGGCCGGTGATCCCGAGCCGGCCGCTGGAGTACAGGAACGCCGGGAAGGCGACCCACGGCACCTTGGTGGTGACGGTGACGGTCCGGGCCGCGTCGTCGGCGGTGACGGTGTCGATGTTGTCGAGCACGAAGAGGAACAGCAGCGGGCTGCGGGCATGGTCGCCCTCGGCGCCGCGGTAGGCATCGAGGTTGTTCTTGACCACCGTGGCCGTCAGGTCGGTCCCGTCGTGGAACGTCACCCCGTCGCGGACCGTGATCGTCCACTCGGTGTAGTCCTCGTTGGGCTCCACCGCCTCGGCCAGGTACGGGACATACTCGCCCTCGGCGTTCGGCACGGTCAGGGTGTCGTAGATCGCCCGGGCGACGAGGATGCCGGAGATGGCCAGCTGGGCCTCCTGCAGGCACCAGCCGTCACCGGTCTCGGCCTCGACCGCGTAGCGCAGGCTGCCGCCCCGCTGGATCTCGCTGACGTCCGGGGCGTTGGTGTCCCCGTCGTCCGAGGTCGACTCGCCCTTGCCCCCACCGCAACCGGCGAGGAGGGCAAGGGCGACGAGGACCGAGAGCCAACGGGGGGTGTGCGCAGCCTTCACACCGGGTGACGGTACTCCTCTGCCGCTACTGCTCGATCCACAGGCCGTGCAGCGGGTGCCCGACGGCCAGGCCCTCGTCGAAGCTCCCGCCGTCGTCGGGCAGCTTCGGGGCCGACGCCGGGTCGTAGCCGTGGACCTCGGGCACCGACCCGACGACCCACGTCGTGAAGTTGAGGAAGCCGTAGTGGGCCTGCTCGGCCATGCGCCGGTCGAGGTCCTGGTAGATCTGGGTCCGCGTGTCGGGGTCGGGCTCGGACCGGCCCTCGTCGAGCAGCCGATCGATCTCCGGGTCGTTGATGCGACCGAAGTTCACCGGCGAGGCGCTCTTGAACCACACGTAGAGCAGGTCGGGGTCACCGCCCGGGTAGTTGCGGAAGGCCTCCATGTCGTACTCGCCGCTGATCGCCCGGTCGATGACGGCCGACTGCTGCGCCGTCTCGATCTCGACCTCGAGCCCGACCTCGCCCAGCGCCTGCTGGACGTACGTCGCCTGCTCCTGCGTCAGCGTCTGCGGACCGGTGAGGTACCCGAGGGTGCGGATCGGGCCGTTCTCCTCCTCGTACTCGGCGATCAGCGCCCGGCTCTCGTCGAGGTTCGCCTCGGTCGGGTAGCCGGTGTCCTCCACGTAGTAGGGCGAGCCGGGGGCGAAGACTCCGTTGGCCGGCTCGAGGATCCCGCGGCCGATCGTGTCGTTGTAGTCCTGGAAGTCGATGGCCAGGGAGAGGGCCCGGCGGATGCGCTCGTCGTCGAACGGCGGACGGGACTCGTTCCACTGGATGAACGTGACCTCGCCGTTGACGGTCGACTCGTAGCTGGCCATCTCGCCCGACTCGGTCATGTCCCGCATGGCCTTGATGTCGTCGGAGGCCGAGAAGTGGCCCATCTGGATGTCGTTCGACTGGAGGGCGTTGACCCGCTGCTCGGACTCGAGGATCGGCTCGAAGATCAGCTCCTCGAGGTACGGGTACGGCTTGCCGTCGGGGGCGTCCTGCCAGTAGTCGGGGTTGGCCACCGCCCGGAACTCACGGCCCTGGATCCAGTCGCCGGGGCTCTCGAGCATGAACGGGCCGGTGCCGATCAGGTTCGTGTTGCAGCTCTCGGTGTCGTCGAGCTGCGCCTGGGCCGAGATGCCGAGCCGGCCACTCGACCAGAGGAACGCCGGGAAGCCGACCCACGGGACCTTGGTGGTCACCGTGACGGTCCGGGCCGCGTCGTCGGCGGTGACCGTGTCGATGTTGTCCATGACGAACAGGAACAGCAGCGGGTTGCGAGCGTGGTCGCCGGGAGCGCCGCGGTAGGCGTCGAGGTTGTTCTTGACGACGGTGGCCGTGAGGTCGGTGCCGTCGTGGAACGTCACGCCCTCGCGGACGGTGATCGTCCACTCGTCGTAGGTCTCGTTGGGCTCGACCGACTCGGCCAGGTACGGCACGTACTCGCCCTCGTCGTTGGGGGCGGTCAGGGTGTCGTAGATCGCCCGGGCGACGAGGATGCCGGAGATGGCCAGCTGGCCCTCCTGCACGCACCAGCCGTCGTCGGTCTCGGCCTCGATCCCGTAGCGGATCGAGCCGCCGCGCTGGATCTCGTCGACCGAGGGCGCCTCCTCCCCGTCCCGCGCCCCGTCCTTGTCGTCCTTGCCGCCCCCGCACCCGGCGAGCAGCCCGAGGGCCACCACCACGGCGATCCATCGGGTCGAACGGTTCCTCACGGTCATGCCAAAGCTCCTCGGAGACGGGACTCCCCCTGTGACGGCGGGCACCGTAGCCGCGTGACGCTCGGCACGCTCGGATTGGTTGACCGGTCAGTCAAGCGGGCGCCCGGCCCAGCCGGTACGGTCCCGGCCCATGGCCGACACGCAGGTCCGCATGGTGCTGGAGCCCGAGGACGAGTACCCCCACGACCCCGGCACCGCGTCCAACTACAACGAGTCGATGTACCTCAACGCCTTCGACCTCGAGCGCGAGGTCGGGGCGTGGTTCCGCATCGGGAACCGGGTCAACGAGGGCCACGCCGAGCTGAGCGTGTGCACGTACCTGCCGGGCGGCCGGGTCGGCTTCGCCTTCGCCCGGCCCGAGATCACCAGCAACGAGCGGATGGCCGCGGGCGGGCTGGAGATCGAGGTGGTCGATCCCTTCGCCCACCTGAAGGTCGCCTTCGACGGGAAGGTGTGCCTGCTCGACGACCCGCTCCAGATGGCCGATCCCCGCACGGCCTTCCGGGAGAACCCGATGGTGCCGTGCGCCGTCCAGCTCGACATCCGGGGCGTCTCGCCCATGTACGGCGGCAAGCCGGTGCGGGCCGACGGCACCGAGGTGGTCGCCGACGACGACGCCAAGAGCTTCGCCAAGGCCCACTACGAGCAGCACATCGCCGCCACCGGCACCATCACCGTCGGCGACGAGGTCCTCGACATCGACGGCCTCGGCCTGCGGGACAAGTCCTGGGGGCCGCGCTACTGGCAGGCGATCCGCTGGTACCGCTGGCTGCCGATGGTCTTCGGTCCCGACTTCGCCATGATGATCTCGGTCATCGGCGGCGACGACCCCGACCGCCCGCCCCGCCAGGGCGGGATGGTGCTGGTCGGCGATCGCTACGTACCGATCCGGGAGTGCCGGGTCCAGTCCGACTGGGACGAGCACCAGCACCAGACCGCCATCCGGGCGTGGGTCCGCACCGACGAGCGGGAGTACGAGGTCACCGGTGAGGTGCTCTCGCTCATCCCGCTGCGCAACCGCCGCACCACGCCGGACGGCGAGCCGCTGGTCACCCGGATCACCGAGGCCATGACCCGCTTCACCTGCGACGGCCGCGCCGGCATCGGCATGAGCGAGTACCTCGACCAGGTCGTTGACGGCAAGGCCATCGGCCCCGACATCGGCTGAGGCTCAGGCGGCGTCGGGCGCCACCAGCTCGATGTCGAGGTCGACCTTGACGGTGGAACCGAGGGCGGCACCCATGGCGCCGAAGCCGAGGTCGAAGTCCTTGCGGCGGATCTCGGTGCTGGCCTCGAAGCCGGCGTGGAGCTTGCCGTCCGGCGGGAAGAGGGCGACGCCGTCGAACTCGACCTCGAGGGTGTGGGGCCGGGTGACGTCGCCGATGGTGAGCTCGCCCTCGACGGTCCACCCGTCGCCCGACGCCTCGATCGAGGTCGAGCGGTAGGTGATCGTCGGGCGGGCGACCACGTCGATCAGGTCGGGCGAGCGGAGGTGGGCGTCGCGGTCCTCGTTGCCGGTGTCGACCGAGGTGAGGTCGATCGTGGCCGTGAGGCTGGAGGCGGCGAGGGTCTCGCCGACCACGAGCTCGGCGGTGACGCCGGTGAAGGTGCCACGGACCTTCGAGAGGCCGAGGCGCTTGATGCTGAACCCGACGCTGAAGTGGTTGGGGTCGAGGGTCCAGGTGCCGGGGGCGAGGGGCAGGTCGGTGGTGGTCGCCGTGGGGGCGGTGGTGTCGGTCATGGCGGCCACCATCCGCCTCCCCCGCGGCCGCAGGGAGACCGAGACCGGGCTGGGTCCGGCGATCCTGGCCCCGACAGGGCCAGTCTCGATCCGGGCCGGCGGGGGCACACTGTGCCCATGCACGAGGGTGAGCTGGGCGCGTTCCTCCGCAGCCAGAGGGAGGCCACGTCCCCCGAGTCGGTGGGCCTGGCCGCCGGGCCGCGCCGGCGCACGCCTGGCCTGCGCCGTTCGGAGCTGGCCACGCTGGCCGGCATCAGCGTCGACTACCTGATCCGGCTGGAGCAGGGCCGTGACACCCACCCGTCGGCCCAGGTGCTGGCCGCCCTGGGCGACGCCCTGCGGCTGGCCGAGCCGGAGATGAACCACCTCCGGATGCTGGGCATGATCGGCTCCAGCGCCGAGCTGTGCCCGACCCAGCACCCGACCGCCCGCACCGTCCGCCCCACCGTGCGGGCCCTGCTCGACCAGCTGGAGCCGGCGCCGGCCATCGTCGTCAACCACATGACCGACGTGCTGGCCTGGACCGAGGGCTACGACCGGCTGGCCCGGCCGCTCGGCCTGCTCGACGGCGACCGGCCCAACCTGGTCACCTACGCCTTCACCGACGATCGAGCCCGCGCCGCCTACCCGGACTGGGACGACATCGCCGCCGACATGGCCGCCGCCCTCCACGCCGAGCAGCGCGGCCCCGACGACGAGGCCCGGGCCCTCTCCGCCCACCTGGAGGCGGCGGCCGGACCCGCCTTCACCGACGTGTGGGCCAAGGTCGCCCTGGCCGCCCGGCGGACCGGCGTCCACGCCGTGGCCCACCCCGAGGTGGGCGTGCTGCGCCTGGCCTTCGAGATCCTCGAGCTGCCCGACCCGGACCGCCAGCGGCTGATCACCTACCTCCCGGCCGATGAGGCCACGGCCACCGGGCTCGACCGCCTGGCCGGCCGCACCCCGGGCCGCCTCCGCGCCGTCGGCCCGGCCTGATCGGCTGACCACCAGCCTCCGGCTCGGGAGCCCGCGGGGCGGCGGCTACCTCGGAGGTCATGGCGCCGCCGCCGGGGCGGTGGTCGGCTGGGGGGATGGACCTCGACCTCCCGCCCGTCTTCCCACCGGCCGGGCGCTACCGCAGCGCCGTGCTCCACGCCGGGATCCTCCACACCGCCGGCCACATCCCCCTCGGCGCCGACGGCACGCTCGTCGTCGGCCGCCTGGGCGACGACCTGACCGTCGCCCACGGGGTCGAGGCGGCCCGGCTGGCCGCCCTGAGCCTGCTGGCCACCGTGCGGTCCGAGCTCGAGTCGCTCGATCGGGTCGACCGGGTGCTGCGGGTCCTCGGCGTCGTCCACGCCACACCCGGCTTCGTCGACCACACGGCGGTGATCGACGGCGCCTCGGACGTGCTGGTCGCCGTCTTCGGCAAGCGGGGCGAGCACGCCCGCCTGGCCGTCGGCGTGGCCTCGCTCCCCGCCGGCATCGCCCTGGAGGTCGAGGCCACCATCGCCGTGCGGTCCTGAGGGCGGCGCCTAGGGCCGGCGGCCGATGAAGGCGATCAGGCGGGTCTGCTCGTCGGCGTCGGCCGGGACCTCGACGCGCGGCCCGTAGTGGCCGCTGGCCCGCAGGATCTCGTCCATCGGCTCCATCCCGACGAGCAGGGCGTGGACCTCGTCGGGGTCGAGGCGCTCGTCACCGCCGGTGGCCCGGGCCAGGTCCCACTGGTGCTGGAAGACGTCCGAGGTGCCGAGCCGGTCGACGGCGTCGGCGAAGGTCATCGGGCCGGGCGGGATCTCGCGCACCTCGGCGGCCAGCACCGGGTCGTCGAGCAGGGCCTGGAAGGTGTCCCGGAGGACGGCCCAGGCACCGGCCGGGTCGTCCTCGATCGACGGGAAGGACGGGCGGTCGACACCCCACCCGTCGAGGAAGAGGCCGGGGAACCACTCGACCAGGTGGCCGATCACGTCCCGGGCCCGCCACCCCTCGGGTGGGGCCGGGGCGTCCCAGGCGTCGGCCGGGACGGCCTCGACGATCCGGGTGAAGTCGGCGGCGATGCGGCGGAAGCGGTCGGACTGCGGGGTCATGCCGGATGAGACGACGCCGGGCCCGTCCGCTCATCGGTGGGCAGGTAGGCGGCCAGCACCGCGGCCCGCTCGTCGAGGTCGTCGGCCTCGGCCCGGCCCCGGGCCCGCAGGGCGGCGGCCTGGTCGCGCAGGTCGTCCCGCTCGGCGGCGAGCAGGGCCACCACGTCGTCGTCGCCCAGCTCGCGGCGGGCCACGTCGCCCAGCAGGCCGGCGGCGGTGGTCGGCCCGTCGGCGGCCACCGCCTCGGCGTTGGCCAGCACGGCCAGGCCGACCCGCAGCGCCGAGACCCGCGACCGGTCGCCGGCCTTGAGGGCGACGAGCAGGTCGGCGCGCAGGCGGTCGGGGATCGACGTCATCGACCCAGGCTGCCCGGCCCCGCAGCACGGGGCGAACGAGTTGGGGCAGGATCGCGGGGTGGACGGACCGGTGAGCTTCACGGTCGAGGACCTGGAGGCGGTCGGCGACCTGGCCCTGACCGCGTGGTCGTCGGCCCTCGACCGGGACTGGTCGCTGCCGGCCGGGACGCTGGAGTGGTCTTGCCTGGCCACCGCCGACCACACGATCGACTGCGTCTTCTCCTACGCCCTGTTCCTCGCCTCCCGGAAGACCGACGGCTACCCCGCCTTCGACGAGCTGCGGGCCCTCCCCGACGCCGGTCCGGCCGACATGGTCGACGGGCTGCGAGCCGTGGTCGGGATGCTGGCCGCCACCATCCGGGTCGCCCCGCCCGACGCCCGGGCCACGATCTTCTGGGGCGGCGGCGGGTCGAACGCCCGGGTGGCCGGTCCGGCGGCCTTCGCCCCGCGGGGCGGCCTGGAGCTGGCCCTCCACGCCCACGACGTCTGCTCCGGGCTCCGCGTCGCCTTCGCCCCGCCGGCCGATGTCTGCGCCCGGCTGCTGGAGTCGACCGCCGGCTGGCCCGGCGAGGGCGCCCTCGACGCCCCCACCGGCGACCCCTGGACCGACCTCCTCGTCCGCTCCGGCCGCCCGGCCCCGCCCTAGTCCGCCAGGCGGGCGGGGAAGCCGCCGGTGGCGATCGGGCCCCAGCGCTCGGGGGTGATGCGGATCAGCGACTTGCCCTGGCGGGCCATGGCCTCGCGGTACTCGTCCCAGTCCGGGTGCTCGCCGGAGATCGAGCGGTAGTAGTCGACCAGGGGCTCCAGGGCGTCGGGCAGGTCGAGGACCTCGGCGGGCCCGTCGACCTGGACCCACGGGCCGTTCCACTCGTCGGACAGGACCAGGACGCTGGCCCGGTCCCGCCGGCGGAGGTTGGCCGTCTTGGCCCGCTCCGGGTACGTCGAGATCACGATCCGGCCCTCGGCGTCGACCCCGGCGGTGACCGGCGAGAGCTGGGGCCGGCCGTCGGCCCGCTCGGTCACCAGCACCACGTGGTGCCGGGGGCGGACGAAGGCGAGCAGGTCGTCGCGGTCGACGTTGGTGTTCGTGGCGATCGTGGGGCTCATCCCCTCTAGCGTGCCGTCGTGGGCACCGAGGCGACACCGGCGGCCGTGCTGGAGACGGTCGGGCGGGCGTCGATGCTCGGCCACCAGGGCGACCGGGACGGGGCCCGGGCCCTGCTCGACGGGGCGTGGGCGGCGGTGGCGGAGGGCCCGGCCGTCCTGCGCTGCGCCGTGGCCCACGCCCGGGCCGACGTCGCGGACGACCCCGACGCCGAGCGGGCCTGGGACGAGCGGGCCCTCGCCGAGGCTGCGATCGCCGCCGGCGAGCCCGTCGTCGACGGCCTCCCGCCGGTGGCCGCGCTGCTCCCCTCGCTCCACCTCAACCTGGCCGACGTCCACCGCCGGCTGGGCCGCCCTGCGGAGGCCGCCGAACACGTCGCCCACGGCCGGGCGGCCCTCGCCGCGCTGCCCGCGGGCGCCCCCCAGCCCCACATCGCCGAGGCCCTCGACCGTCAGGCGCAGGCCCTGGCGTAGTGCCCGAGGACCTCGTCCCACCCGGCGACGTAGCCGGCATGGCCGTCGACCATCTCGTCGGTCCAACCGCTGTGGACGAGGCGCACGAGGCATCCTTCGTCGAGCGCCGTGAAGCTGATCTCGACGACCGTCTCGGCCCCGGCCCACGGGGTGAAGGTGTGGGCCAGCCGGGTCTTCGGCTCCCACACGGTGACCGTGCCCCACACGCAGGTGGCCCCGGCGCCGTCGTCCTCGTACACCCGGCCGCCGAGCTCGGGCTCGATGGTGACGGTGCGGGCGCCGGCCTTCAGGAGGGAGTAGTCGGCGAGCGGCCACCAGTCGCCGATGCGCGCCGTCCAGGTGTCGAAGGCGTGGTCGGGGTGGCAGCGGAGCGTCAGCTCCTTGACGATCGGGTCCACGGGTCAGCTCCTCGGGTCGGTGTTCTCGGCCAGCAGGGCGAAGCGGGCCAGCGCGACGTCCCACACCTCGTCCATCCACGCCCGGGCCTCGGCGATGCCGCGGGGGTCGAGCGAGTAGTAGCGCCGGGTCCCCTCCTGCTCGACCCGCACCAGCTCGGCCCCGGCCAGGACCTTGAGGTGCTGGGACACGGCCGGGCGGCTGACGGGCAGCCCGTCGGCGATCTGCTGGACGCTGCGCCGCCCGCCCCGCAGGGCCTCGACCACGGCCCGACGGGTGGGATCGGCCAGGGCGGCGAAGACGG
Organism: Iamia sp.; assembly: GCA_052038315.1. Lineage (GTDB taxonomy): Bacteria > Actinomycetota > Acidimicrobiia > Acidimicrobiales > Iamiaceae > Iamia. The sequence continues at coordinate 1,170 of JBQGCF010000260.1, read as the reverse complement.
CGTCGGGCACCGGCAGAACGTAAGTCATGACTTACGAAAGGTCAAGGACCGCAGTGCGGGACCGGCGGGTACCGTGGCGGCCGATGACCGCCACCACCGAGGACCGCCGGGCCGAGCTGGAGGCCCAGCTCGACGGCTACCGCCGGGAGCTCACCGGCTACTGCTACCGGATGCTGGGCTCGTCGTTCGACGCCGAGGACGCCGTCCAGAACGCCATGGTCCGGGCCTGGCGGGCCCTCGACCGCTTCGACGGCCGCTCGTCGCTGCGCACCTGGCTGTACCGCATCACCCACAACGTCTGCCTCGACATGCTGCGGGGCAAGCAGCGCCGGGCCCTGCCCATGGACCTGGGCCCGGTCGGCAGCGCCGATGCCCACCCGGGCGAGCCGATGGCCGGCGAGACCTGGCTCGAGCCCATCGCCACCGGCCGAGCCGTGGCCGACGACCTCGACCCGGCCGAGCGGGTCGTCCAGTCCGAGTCGATCCGCCTCGCCTTCGTCGCCGCCCTCCAGGAGCTGCCGCCCAAGCAGCGGGCCGTGCTGATCCTGCGCGAGGTGCTGCGCTGGCCGGCCGCGGATGTGGCCGCCCTGCTCGACACCACCGTCGCCGGGGTCAACAGCGCCCTCCAGCGGGCCCGGGCCACCCTCGACGCCGACGGCCGGGCCACCCCGACCACCACCGACCCCGACGCCGACCGCGACCTGCTGGCGCAGTACGTCGCCGCCTTCGAGGCCTTCGACCTCGACCGGCTGGTCGCCCTCCTCCACGACGACGCCACCCACTCGATGCCGCCGTGGCCGCTCTGGCTCCAGGGCCCGGAGCAGTGGAAGCAGTGGAACCTGGGCGGGCCCGGGTCGGAGTGCCGGGGGTCGCGGCTGGTGCCCGTCGAGATCAACGGCGGCCTCGGCTTCGCCCAGTACCGGCCCAACGGGCCCGGGGGCCGGCACCAGCCGTGGGCCATCCACCTGCTGGAGGTCGAGGGCGACAAGATCGCCAACGTCACCTACTTCGTCGACCTCGACCGCGCCCTGTTCCACCAGCTCGGGCTGCCCGACCACCCCGACGACGTCGCCGCCTGAGGCCCGTCAGCCGTCGTCGGCGGGGCGGCGGCGACCCCGGAGGCGCAGGCTCCGCTCGTTGAACGGCGCCCACCCGTGCTCGGGGCAGGCC
>JBQGCF010000259.1:0-13744 GCA_052038315.1 Iamia sp. | reverse complement strand
GCCGCGTCACCCCGGGTCATCCGACCCCGGATCCGCAACCACGCCGCCAGCGACGCGCACCCCTCCTCACGGTCCCACTCGTCGGTGTCGTCGAACGCGCAGACCGCCTCGCACAGCCGCGCCTCGAACCGATCCCGCTCCCACAGCATCTGAGCCAGATCGTCACCTCCGAACATGTGTACGATCTTACCCGATCAACGGGATACCATGCCTGAGATATGCGGCATTTCGATGAACCACCCGAACGGGCCAACCCGTCCCCCGGGACCCCGAAGGCAACCCGACCCGCCACCACCCAAGAGGCACGAACCACCCCACAGCAGCACCCCGCCGCCCTACGAGCCTCAGTACGACCGATGAGGCCCACGACAAGAGGCGATCGCACTCAGATCAGCCCGAGGATCGCCTCGCCGTACTTCTCCAGCTTCGCCGGCCCGATCCCGGGACAGGCACCGAGCGAGCGGAGGTCGGCGGGGGCCCGCTGGGCGATGGCCCGGATCGTCGCATCGGACGCGACGACGTAGGCGGGCACGCCGTCGTCGCGGCTCCGCCCCCGGCGCCAGGCCTTGAGCCGCTCCTCCCGCGCCGCCTCCTCCCCCTCCAGCGGGTCGCCGGTGGCCGCCCGCCCGCCGTCGCGCCGGTTCTTCCCCACCGCGGAGGCGGGTGCCGCGGCCGCGGAGGGCCGGACGATCGGCTTGGGCGCGGCCCGGTGCGGGGCGTCGCCGGTGAGCTCGGCCAGGAACGGCGACGGCCGGCTCTCGTCGCCCAGGACCACGACCCGGGCCCGGCCCCGGGTGACGGCGACGTGGAGCACGCGCCGCTCCTCCTCCTCGTCGGCGGCGAGCCGGTGCGGCAGCAGCCCGGCGGTGACCCCGGCGACGGCGACGCAGGGCCACTCCCGGCCCTTGACCCGGTGCACGGTCGACAGGGTCACGGCGGGGCCCGAGCGGGTCGTGCCGCCCAGGGCGCGCCGCAGCCAGGGCTCGAAGCCGTCGAGCGAAGGGTGGAGGTCGGCCACCTGGAGCAGCGCCTCCAGGTCGTCGAGCTGGCTGGACCCCTCTCCGCCCTTCGACCGGTCGAGCCCCTCCATGGCCTCGCCCAGCCCGATGCGGTCCCGGATGACCTCCAGGGCCTGGCGGGTGGTGCCGGTGCCGGCGGTGGCGACGACGCCGAGGTCGGCGGCCAGCTCGGTGACCTTGGCCGCCACCTTCACGTCGTCGAGGCGGTCGGCGATGGCGGCGACCTCGGCCACGGTCATCGAGCGCCGGAACCACTTGGTGATCCACTGCGGAAGGCCTCGGCTGGGCCGGCGGTAGACCTCGGCCAGGTCGTCGGGGCTGATGCTGGTGGGGTCGGCGGCGATGCGGAGGTAGGCCAGGGCGGCGCGGGCGCCGGTGCGGTCGAGCAGCTCGGTGCCGACGGTGGCCCGGACCGGCACGCCCGCCTCGGACAGGGCCACGACCGGGGCGAGGAGCAGGGCGTGGACCCGGGTCAGGACGGCGACGTCCCACGGCGAGCGCCCCTCGTCGAGCCACCCCTGCACCACCGAGACCAGGGCCTCGGCCCCTCCGGACGGCGGGTGGGACACCAGCCGGATGGCGTCGGCGGCGGTGTCGGCGTCGGGCCGGGGCCGGATCTCCTTGGCCACCCGGCGGTGGTTGTAGGAGAGGAGGGTGGCGGCGGCGTCGACGATCGGCGCCGCGCAGCGGTGGTTGACCTCGAGGGCGTGCTCGCCGCCGCCGGGGAACCAGGTGGCGAAGTCGATCAGGAACCGGGGGTCGGCGCCGGCGTGGCCGTAGATGACCTGGTCGTCGGCGCCCACGCCGAACACGTAGATCGGCGGCCCGGCGACGAGGCGGACGAGCACGACGTGGGCGGGGGTCAGGTCCTGGAGCTCGTCGACGAGGAGGTGCCGGTGGCGGGCCTGGACGTCACGGCGCAGGGCGCCATCGGTGAGCAGGGCCTCGATGGCGGCGCAGACCTGCTCGTCGAAGTCGACGACGCCCCGCCGGGCCAGCTCCTCCCGATAGGGGCCGACGACCTGGGCCAGCCCGGGCACGTCACCCCGCTCGTCCTCCACCTCGCCCGGCGAGCGCAGCCCCAGCCGGACCTCGGTGAGGGCCTCCAGGTAGGGGGCGATGGGGTCGGTGTTGGCCTGGCGCCGCCGGCGGGGCAGCAGCCCGTCGAGCAGGCGGCGGACCTCGCGCTCGTCGATGACCGGTGGCGCGCTCCCCCGCTGCCGGCCCAGCACCGAGTACGCCAGCCCGTTGAGGGTCTGGACGCGAGCACCGAGGCCCTCGGTCCGCTCGACCATCTCGTCGCGCGCCTTCACGTTGTAGGCCACGGCCAGGATCGAGCCCGGCTCCCAGCCCCGGTCGGCGATCAGGTGGCGCAGCCGCTCGGTGAGGACGCGGGTCTTGCCCGAGCCGGCCGGGGCGACGATGCGGGCCGGCCCGCGCCGGTGCGCCACCGCGGCCAGCTGGTCGGGCGCCAGGTCGGCGGTGGGCAGCACGAACGGAGGAGCGACCGCCAGCCGCCCGGCCTCGACCGACTCGCGGTGGACGACGCCGAAGCCACCGACCTCGTCCGCCGAGAAGGGCTCGCGGGGGCCGCCGTCGACCCACAGCGGGGTGCCGTCGGCCCGCACCAGGTCGGCCGGGCCCTCCGGCGTGGCCCGGGCGCCCTCCTCCAGCCGGGCCGCCTTGACCGCCCACCACCAGGTCGGATCGCCCTTGCGGGCGTCGTAGGACGCGGCCCACACCAGGAAGTGGAGCCGGTCGAGCGGGCAGTCGACGTCGACGCCCAGCTCCCACGGGGTGCCGCGGACGGCGACCGGCTCGCGGAACCAGGCCGGGTCGACGCCCAGCTCGATCACGACCGGCTCGCGGTCGGCCCAGGCCTGGTGCAGCCGGGCCACGACCTCGGTCGGGGCGGCCAGGGCGGCCTCGTCGACCGAGACGACCGGAGCGTCGGCCCAGCCCGACGGCACGGCCTGCCCGGCCTCGACCACCACCGACCGCCCGAGCGGCCCCGGCCCTGCGCTCACGGCCCGACCACCTCGCCGCCCCGGGTGACCAGCACGGCGGCCTCCAGCACCTCGGCCAGCAGGGCGGAGCGCTCGGCGGCGGTGTGCAGCTCGAGCTCGATGTCCGCCCCGTCCGCCGGGGTGACCTCGATGGCGACGGTGTCGTCGTCGAGGGTGGCCCGCACCGATTCCACCCGGCCGGCGTGGGTGCGGTCGAGCCCGATCGCCACCCGGAGGATGGCGGCCAGGGCCCGCACCACGTCCTGCTCGTCCTCGGCCAGCCGGGCGAACTCGGGGTGGCGGGCCTTGGGCGCGCTCTTGCGGTGGTACCGGGCCACCAGGGCGATGCGCTCGATCTCGGCGTCGGTGAAGCCCACCAGCCGGTCGCTGTGGCGGATCACGTAGTACGAGTGCTTGTGGTGGCCGTCGTGGCTGACGGTGAGGCCGACGTTGGCCAGCAGGGCCGCCGCCTCCAGGTGGTCGCGAGTGTCGGGGCCCAGGCCGAGGGCGGGGGCCAGGTCGTCGTGGAGCCGGAGGGCCAGCTGGGCGACCCAGGCCGAGTGGTCCGGGTCGTCGTCGAAGGCCGAGGCCAGGTGGCGGACGCTGCGCCGGGCCACGTCGGTGACGGCGTGGAGCGACCCGCCCCGGGCCCGCTGGAGGCTGTCGATCAGCACGCCCTCGCGCAGCGCCGCCTCGCTCACCGTGACCGACTCGATGCCGAAGCGCTCGACGACGCCCCCCAGGATCAGGGCGCCGGCGGTGATGATGTCGACCCGCTTGGGGTCGAGGCCCTCGATGTCGGCGAGCTGGCCCTTGCGGGCGGCCCGGGCGAGGGTCGCGGCGACCTCCCTGACCTCGTCGCCGGTGGCGGTGGCCCCGTTCCACGTGCGCACCGGGGCCTCGTCGCCGGCCGCCAGCCGGGCCAGCCGCACGACCTGCTCGATCGTGCCGGACGAGCCGACGAACGTCTCGAAGCCGTGGCGGCGGACCGCCGGCTCGAAGGCGACGAGCGCGGCCCGGACGTGGCGCCGGCAGGCCTCGACGTCCGACTTGGACACGTCGCCGGCGGCGGCGCCCGGCAGGAAGCGGTTCGTCAGCCGGACGGCGCCCAGCTTGAGCGACCGGGAGGCGTGGGTCTCGCCCCGCTGGCCGATCAGCAGCTCGGTGCTGCCACCGCCGATGTCGCAGAGCAGCACCCGCTCCTCGTACACCGGGAGGGCCGACAACACGCCGAGGTGGATCAGCCGGGCCTCCTCGACCCCGGAGATGACCTCGACCTCGACGCCGGCCTCGCGCCGGGCCTGCTCCAGGAAGGTGTCGTGGTCCTCGGCCTCGCGCACGGCGGAGGTGGCGACCGCCCGCAGCGCGGCGTCGTGGGCGTCGGCCAGCCGGCGGAACCGGCCCAGGGCCGCCACGCCCCGCTCGACCGCCTCGGGGGCCAGCTCCTTCATGTCGCCGGCGCCCTGGCCCAGCCGGACCTGCTCCTTCTCGCGGGCGATCACGTCGAAGCGGTCGCCATCGACGACCCGGGCGATGACCAGGTGGAACGAGTTGGTGCCGACGTCGACGGCGGCGAGCACCTCTGCCATCCCGCCGAACCTACCGGCCCCCTACGACAGTGGAGACCCGACGATCGCGTCGAGGGGCGCCGGCCGCCCCAGGTGGTAGCCCTGGCCCCAGGGAACGCCCAGGTCGACGAGGGTCGTCCGCTCGGACTCGGTCTCGATGCCCTCGGCCACCAGGCGGCTCCCGATGTCGGCGCTGAACGACACCAGCGACGAGGCGAGGGCCCGCTTGATCGGGTCCTGGTCGATGTCCCGGGTCAGGCTGATGTCGAGCTTGATGACGTCGGGGCGCAGGGTGAGGATGTGCTGGAGGCTCGAGAAGCCGGCTCCGGCGTCGTCGACGGCCAGGCGGACGCCGGCCTCGCGCAGCCGGCCCAGGGCGTCGAGCAGGCTCTCGTAGTCGTCGATGCGCTCGTGCTCGGTGATCTCCAGGAGCAGGCGCCGGCCCCGCTCGGGACCGAGCAGGTCGACCAGGTCGGGGCTGGTGGCGGCGGCCGGCGAGACGTTGATCGACACGCCCACCTCGGGCGGGAGGCGCTCGGCCTCGGCCAGGGCGGCCATCACCGAGGCCAGCTCGAGCTCGACGCCCCGCCCGACCTCCGAGGCCTCGGTGAACCACTGGTCGGGGGGCCGCTGCGGCTCGGCCGCGAAGCGGGTCAGGGCCTCGTAGGACACGACCTGCCCGGTGGCCAGCTCGGCGATGGGCTGGAAGACGATCGTCGGCGGGCCGGCGTCGAGGATGGCGCGGATCCGGCGCTCCTTCTCGGCCCGCTCGACGCGCGCCTCCTCCTCGACCCGGCGCCGGGTCTCGACCTCGTTCTCCAGCTCACGGTTGTGGATCTGCAGGCGGGCGTGGAGGGCCCGGGCCTTCAGGTGGTTGCGCACCCGGAGGACGACCTCGGAGCGGTCGACCGGCTTGGTCAGGAAGTCGGTCGCCCCCGCCTCCAGGACCCGATCGCGGGCGGCCGAGGTGGCATCGGCGGTGAGCACGATGACCGGCAGGTGCTCGTCGGCCCCGCCCACCGCGGCCAGGGCGCCCATCACCGCGACCCCGTCCATCCCCGGCATGTGGAGGTCGAGCAGCACCAGGTCCGGCCGCAGGTGCTCGACCAGCTCGACCACGCCGAGCGGATCGCCGGTCGTGTGGACGTCGGCCACGCCGGCCTTGGTGAGGATGCGCTTGAGCAGGATGCAGTTCGGCGGGTGGTCGTCGACGACGAGGACGGTGGCGCCGGCCATCACCGGGTCGGCCGCCTCCTCGGCGGCGACCTCCAGGAGCCGCGGGTCCGTCATCCGACCGGCACCTCGTCGAGCAGCCGGCGCAGCGCCTGCACGTCGAGCGGCTTGGTCAGGTAGGAGCTGGCCCCCTCGGCGATCAGCCGGCGGACCTGGCCGGGCGTGGCGTCGGCGCTGACCATGACGACCGGGATGTGGGCCGTGCGGGGATCGTCCCGCATGTGGCGCAGGATCTCGTCGCCGGGCACGTCGGCGAGGTGCAGGTCGAGCAGGACGAGGGCGGGCTGGTGCTCCCGGGCCAGCTCCAGGCCGAGCCGGCCCTGCATGGCGGTGATCAGCTCGAAGCCGGGGTGCTGGTCGAGGATGCGCTGCACCAGCAGCAGGTTGAGCTGGTTGTCCTCGATGTAGAGCACCTTCTGGCGGGTGGCCACCGGCTCGACCTCGGGGGCGACCGCCGGCTCGTCGCCGTTGAACCGCTCGTACCGCTCGACCGGGCCCTCGACGATCGGCAGCTCGACCCAGAACGTGCTGCCCTGGCCGAGCGTCGACTCGACGTCGATCGTGCCGCCCATCGCCTCGGCCAGCCGCCGGGAGAGGGCCAGGCCGACGCCGGTGCCCTCGATACCGGTGTGCTCGGCGCCGAGGCGCTCGAAGGGGACGAACAGCAGCTCCTGCTGCTCGGGCCGGATGCCGGGGCCGGTGTCGTGGACCTTGATCCGCATCCGGGAGTGCTCGACCACCTCGGACGACACCACGACGGTCCCGCCCGGGCGGTTGTACTTGATGGCGTTGCCGATCAGGTTGAGCAGGATCTGGATCAGCCGCTGGTGGTCGGCCAGCACGTGGGCGGCGCCCTCGGCGTTGGCCCCGCCGACCAGCTCGATGCCCTCGGCGGCGGCCAGCGGCGCCGTCAGCTGGAGCACGTCGTCGACGATCGTCCGGACGGCCACCGGCTCCGACGAGAGCTGGAACTTGCCCGTCTCGATGCGGGTGATGTCGAGGACCTCGTTGATCAGGTCGAGCAGGTGGCGACCGCCCCGCAGGATCTGCTTGACCGAGTCGCGGCCCTCCTCGTCGAGGTCCTCCAGCTCGAGCAGCTGGGCGAAGCCGAGGACGGCGTTGAGCGGCGTCCTCAGCTCGTGGCTCATGCGGGAGAGGAAGTCGTTCTTGGCCTGGTTCGCCTCCTCGGCGGCCTGGCGGGCGACCCGCTGGCCCTCCTGGAGGCGCTCCTGCTCGGCCAGCGCCTCGCGCAGCTCGGCGGTCCGCTGGTCGACCAGGTCCCTGGCGTAGCTCTGGCGGCGCAGGACGCTGGCGATCAGCAGGGCGACGAGCAGCGCGGCCAGCAGGCCGACGCCGAGCACGAGCCACCACAGGTTCTCGGCGAACCCGCCGACCAGCGACTCGCGGGGGGTGACGACCACCAGCCACTGCTCGGAGCCGACCTCGGCCGTCCGCCGGGCCACCGGCTCACCCTCGATCCGGCCACCGGAGGTCGAGAGCAGGAGGTCCTCGTCCCGCTCGTCGGGGCCCACGTAGATGGCGCCGTGGAGCTCGGTGAAGGGCGTGTCGGCGGCCCGGTCGAGCTCGGCCGCCTCGTACTGCATCTCACCGAAGGCGATCAGGTCGGGGAAGCCCTCGCTGGGCGCGGCCAGCATCAGCCGGCGCTGGCCGTCCGCCTCAGTCACCTCGGCGACGGCCCCTCCCGCCTCGTGGGCCCGCTCGGCCAGGGCGACCCAATCGGCTCCCAGCTCCTCCCCCGGGCTGGGCCCGTCGCCGGCCGAGCGCTCGACGACGAAGCCGTCGCCCTCGGCCCGGGCCACGCCGACGTGGGACTGACCACGGGCGAAGCCGCCGGCGATGGCATCGAACAGCACCGGGCTGCCGATGTCGGGCTGCGACAGCGGGACCAGCATCGGCAGGGTCTCCGCCATCCTCGTGAACGACGAGGAGATGACCGTCTCGACCGCGTCGGCCCGCTGCTCGAGGAGGCGGTCCTCCTGGTCGTGGACCAGGCGGTCGACGGCCACCGCCGTGCCCCCCGCGAGCGCGGCGACGAGCGCGAAGGCGACGATCGGCAGCCACCGTCGCGATCTGGGTGCGGGAGCCGAGGGTCGCACCGGCCCTCATTCGGACGAGCGACCCCAGATGTGAGGGGATGGCTACTCGGGGTCGATGACCGCCTGGTACTGCTCGACCGGGAGGGCGATCTCCGACGAGGTCGGGTCGGCCAGCTCGGGCAGGTCGCCGCCCTGGCCCCCGGCCTGCCACGTGCCCGTCCAGTAGGCGTCGACCTCGACGGTCACGGTCCCGACCTCGGTGTAGGTGTGGGTCAGATCGCCCGAGGGGTACGGGCCGCCCTGCGAGCGGGTCCGGGTGATCGCCCCGTCGCCCCAGGAGATCTCGTAGCGGGGCGTCGCCCTCACCGTGATGTCGGCACCGATGGGGTTGGGCACGCCGATCACGTAGGGGATCTCGCCCCCGATCTCGAGGTACGACGTCAGCCCGGTGATGGCGCCGTGGCCGTCGTTGACCTCCAGCGGGCTCGGCGGCGGCGGGAACACCGTCGTCTGCCAGACCTGGAGGATGTAGGCGCCGATGTCGAAGATCTCGTCGGGGTCGTCGACGCAGCGGCCCTGCCCCTCGCCGTTGCCACCCCACTCGTCGGCCCCGGCGGAGGCCTCCTCGTAGCTCATGCCGAGCGGGTCGTCCTGGTCGACCTGGATGACGCCCCAGCAGCCGGGGACGTCGAAGCCGGCCTCCTGGCCGACCTCCTCCCGGCCGTAGACGATGTCGTAGTAGAAGAGCGGCGGCGGGGCGTACGACACCGGCGAGCCGTCGGGCCCGGGCGGGGGCTGCGACGGGGTGACGACCACCACCTCGTCGTCGAAGCCCCAGCCGTCGCCGGCCCCGGCCGGGGCACCGGTGGCCAGGAGGAGCGCCCCGGCGCCGGCCAGGACGGTGAGCAGGGTGCGGGTCAGGCGGGGCATGCGGCGTTCTCCGTGTAGGCGCCCTCGCGGACGAAGCCCATGTAGGACAGGCGCCACGCCGGCGCCGGCGCGCCCTCGCCGGCCGGTTCGAGGCGGAACGAGTACGGCTGGCGGGCCTCCACCGGCCGGGTCATCAGCGGGCTGAGGTCGATCTCGGCCGTCCCGGTGACGCAGTCGCCGTCGCCGCCCACGACCTCGACCGAGCTCACGGTCGGGACGCCGGGCTGCGGCTTCACCGCCACCAGGCCACCGAAGGAGTTGATCCCCTCGTACTGGTCGGCCGCCTCGGTGGCGTCGAACACCTCGGTGAAGCCGGCCCGCATCGTCTCGGCGTTGTCGCCGTCGGCCTTGGCCTCGGCCAGGACGCCCTGCAGGCGGGTGAGCAGATCGCCGATCACCGCCTCGGCCTGCGCCGCGTCGAGGGCCGGCTCGACGCCCTCCCCCGGCGGCGGGACCTCGCCCCCGGCGGGATCGGCCGCCGTCGTGGTCGTCGTCCCGTCCTCCGGGGCGGTGGTGCTGCCCTCGTCGCCGTCGTCGCCCCCCTCCGTGGTGCTGGTGACCGGGGAGGTCGTCGTCGGGGTGGTGCCGCCGTCGTCGTCGCCGCCGGAGCAGGCACCGAGGACGACGGCCAGGACGAGGGCGGGGACGAGGAGCAGGGGCGCGCGTCGCGGGGGACGTCGCATGCCCAGGGGGGAAGTGCGCATGCGTCGGTTGGGTTACCCGCGCCCTCCGTGGCGAACACCCCCAGATCCGGGGTGCGGACCCCCCTCCCGCTACGGTGCGGACCATGGCGCCCGACGCACAAGTGCCCGACCGCAACCTGGCCATGGAGCTGGTGCGGGTGACCGAGGCCGCCGCCATGGCCGCCTCCCGCTGGATGGGCCGAGGTGACAAGGAGGGGGCCGACGGAGCCGCCGTCGATGCCATGCGGGTGGTCCTCGACACCGTCTCGATGGACGGCATCGTCGTCATCGGGGAGGGCGAGAAGGACGAGGCGCCCATGCTCTACAACGGCGAGAAGATCGGCGACGGCACCCCGCCGGAGACCGACATCGCCGTCGACCCGGTCGAGGGCACCACGCTCACCGCCCAGGGCCGGGGCGGGGCCATCTCGGTCATCGCGGTGTCCGAGCGGGGCACCATGTTCGACCCGGGGCCCTGCGTCTACATGGAGAAGCTGGCCGTCGGGCCCGAGGCGGCCGGGCTGGTCGACGTGACCGCCCCCGTGGCCGACAACCTCGCCGCCGTGGCCAAGGCCAAGGGCGAGTCGATCCGGGACGTCACCGCCGTCGTGCTCGACCGGCCCCGCCACGCCGACCTGATCCGGGAGATCCGGGAGGCCGGCGCCCGCATCCGCCTGATCCAGGACGGCGACGTCATCGGCGTCGTCTCCACCGCCTGGCCCGAGGCCGGCGCCGACATCCTCTTCGGCATCGGTGGCACGCCCGAGGGCGTCCTCGCCGCCGCCGCCATGAAGTGCATGGGCGGCGAGATCCAGGGCCGGCTCTGGCCCCGGGACGACGCCGAGCGCCAGGCCGCCCTCGACGCCGGCTACGACCTCGACCAGGTGCTGCTCACCGACGACCTGGTCAAGGGGGACAACGCCTTCTTCGCCGCCACCGGCATCACCAACGGCGACGTGCTCCGGGGCGTGCAGTACACCTCGCACGGGGCCATGACGCAGTCGCTGGTCATGCGGTCCAAGTCGGGCACGGTGCGCCGGATCGAGGCCCGCCACCACGCCCAGAAGCTCCACGCCATCTCGGCCGTGGACTACGCGTGAGCGCCGGGGTGGGCGACACGACGATCTGGCACAACCCCCGCTGCTCCAAGTCCCGGCAGGCCAAGGCCCTGCTGGAGGAGATGGGCGTCGACGCCGAGGTGCGGGAGTACCTCAAGGACCCACCGACCCGGGACGAGCTGGAGGGCCTGCTCGCCGCCCTCGGCCTGGATGACCCCCGGGCCATCGTCCGGACCGGTGAGGACGCCTACAAGCAGCTGGGCCTGGCCGACGCCACCGCCGACGAGCTGCTCGACGCCATCGTCGAGCACCCGATCCTGCTCCAGCGCCCCATCGTCGTCCGCGACGGCAAGGCCGTCATCGGCCGCCCCCCCGAAGACATCGCCCAGCTCTTCTGACCCGGGCCGCCCGGCCGCCACCCCGAGCCGGGGCCAGGGCCGGAGGCCCGGACGAGCTCCTGCCACCTGGGCGGAGACGCGTCGAACCCGCCGGCGGGGGGGAGGGACCGGCGGGTTCGATGCGGGTGGTGTGTCTCGACCACTTCAGATGAGGTCCGACGCGGCGGGGGTGCGTCGGAGCTCGTGATCGGGACGGCGGTGGCATGCCCGCTCCCGCACACACCCAAACCCGATCTTCGAGAAATTTTCTCTCAGCCGGTGGTGACGAGCGGTTCCCGGGCGTCGAGCTGGGTGGCGGCGGCCTCCAGGGCCTCCTCCACGCACCGGGTCGCCGTCACCACGCTGATGGCGTAGGCGACCAGGGCGATGCACCCGGCGATGGGCAGCACGACCAGGAAGGCGAGGAAGGCCAGGATCGCCGAGGGGGGCGCCCGGGGGGCCAGGGCACCGGCCACCGCCGCGGTCACCAGCGCCCACATGGCGATCTTGAGGGCGCCCCGCATGATCCGGCTCGGCAGGTAGCCCTGGCCGAAGGCGTCGGTGATGTCGCCGACCATGTCGGCCACCTCGCGCAGCGCCCAGAAGAAGGCGAACCAGGACGCTCCCACCGTGAACAGCCAGAAGTAGAGCACCAGGGCCGAGTCGCTCACGTTGCCCCCCGCCGCCAGGGCGAACCCCTGCACCAGCGACGAGACGACGAAGGACGCCCCCAGCGCCCAGAGCGGGGCGTAGGCCCGCGAGGGCCGGGTCGTCCGGTCGGAGGTCGGCAGGCTGCGGTACGCCTGGGCCAGCCACCACGCCAGGATGCCGACGGCGGTGCCGACCAGGCCGAAGCCGATCAGGGCGACGGGCTCGTCGGGGGTGAAGGCCCGGGCGATGGCCTGGGCGTCGGTGCCGAGGATGTCGTCACCCTCGTGCTCGACGGGCCCGCCGTAGGCCCAGGTGACGATGCTCATGTCGATGTCGCACGGTCCGTCCGGGGTGGGCGCGACGAAGGCCTCGGTGTAGGGGCCGTACCGGACGGTGTAGCGCCCGTGGTCGTAGGGCGACAGGTCGGCGTCGTCGAGCGGCTCCGCACCGGTCGCGGACCGGTGGGCGTCGATCTCATCGGTGATCGCGTCCATGCCGGCCTGGCAGTCGTGCCAGCGGTTCGTCACCTCGTTGGGGGAGGCGTCGACCGCCTCGGACCAGGCGGCGATCCCGGCCACCAGGGCGGCCACCGGTGCCAGGACCATCAGGACGAGGGACACGACGGCGGGCACGACGACCGAGCGGGCGCCGGGGTCGAGCCGCTCGACGGGGCTCCGCTCCTCGCGGCGGGGAGGGGCGATCGACGGCGGCGGGCCGCCGTGCGGGGGCAGGGCCCCGAGGGTCCGGACCCCGGCCGGCTGCGACGGCTCAGCCGGTCCGGCCGGGCCGGGTGGCGTGAACGGCGCACCGGGCCGCGGGAAGGGCCCACCGGCGGGCGACGGCGGCTCGATCGGTGCGTCCGAGGGCGAGGGGGCCCCGGGCGACGCCGACGGCGGTGCTGAGGCGGGGCGGCCGGCGTTGCGCAGCCAGGCGGGACGGGGGTCGTCGGGCGTGGGACCGGGCATCAGCGGCCCGCCGCCCACTCGAGCAGGGCGGCGACGACCACCACCAGCACGATCGACGTGGCGAAGGCCAGACCCAGGGCCTTCAGGTCCCCCGGGTACCAGCGCCGGACGACCCTCCGGCCGTGGGCGTCACGGCGCAGGCCGCTCCAGCCGTCGTCTGCGGGCGCGTGCGCCACGATCGGTCCCCCCTGTTGTCCCGGCGGGCCCCGCGCCCGCCCGGTGAGTCTGCCACCCCCCGAACCGGGGGGCGAACGGGCCTAGGCCGTGGCGTCGTCGCCGGCGGCGCGGAGGCGGACCTCGGCCCGGCGGACGGCCTCGGCCGCCTCCTCGTCGTCGCCACCGCGGAGCAGGACCACGGCCCGCTCCTTGGCCGCCCGGGCCCGGGCGATGTCGATGCCCGTGGCCAGCTCGGCCTGGTCCGAGAGGATCGAGACGCGGTCGTCGGAGACCTCGACGAAGCCCCCATGGACCGCGACCTTGACGACGTCGCCACCGGGGGTGGCGATCTCGGTGACCCCCGAGCCCAGCTGGCCGAGGTAGGTGGTGTGGCCGGTGAGGAAGGCGATGTCGCCCCCCTCCTCGACGCGGGTGACGACCCGCTCGGCCTCGCCGGACCAGAGGATCCGCTCGGGCGAGACGACCTGGACCTCGAGGGTCATCGGGTCACTCCCCCGCGGACTTGCGGAGCTCGGCTGCCTTGGCCTGCGCCGCCTCGGCGCCACCGACGTTGAGGAAGGCCTGCTCGGGCAGGTCGTCCAGGTCGCCGTTGACGAGGGCCTCGAAGCTGTCGACGGTCTCCTCGACGGGCGTGGTCACGCCCTGGAGGCCGGTGAAGGTCTCGGCGACGTACATCGGCTGCGACAGGAACCGCTGGATCTTGCGGGCCCGGTCGACCGTGACCCGGTCCTCCTCGGTGAGCTCGTCCATGCCGAGGATGGCGATGATGTCCTGCAGCTCCTTGTAGCGCTGGAGGATCTGCTGGACGCGGCGGGCGACGTCGTAGTGGCGCTGGCCGACGACCTCGGGGGCGAGGATGGTGCTGGTCGAGGCCAGCGGGTCCACGGCCGGGTAGATGCCGAGGGCGGCGATGTCACGGCTCAGCTCGGTGGTGCCGTCGAAGTGGGTGAACGAGCTGAACGGCGCCGGGTCGGTGTAGTCGTCGGCGGGCACGTACACGGCCTGCAGCGAGGTGATCGA
>JBQGCF010000258.1:0-8570 GCA_052038315.1 Iamia sp. | reverse complement strand
GCCCCCCCACCCCCCCCGGGGTGGGGGGGGTCGACGCCGAGCTCGCCCCCCCGGGGGGGGTGGCCTTGGCCGCCCGGGGCCACGACGGTGGCGACGAGGTCCCCGTCGCCACCGACCCCACGACCCCGACCGAGCCCGCGTCGACGACCGACCCCACCCCGCCGGTCGTCGAGTCCGGGACGTGGGGCGAGATCGCCGCCGCCCCGATCGGCGTCCGCAACGAGCACGTCGCCGTCGACATGGACGGCGAGGTCCTGGTCTGGTCGGGCTTCGGGCCTGGCCCCCTCGCCGACGCCGCCGTCCACGAGACGGCCACGGACACCTGGCGCACCGTCCCCGACGCCCCCCTGGACGCCGGGAGCTCGGACGCGGTGTGGACCGGTGACGTGGCCGTGGCCCTGGCGATCGACCCCAACGACGCGGCGTCCCCCTACGAGGCGGCGGCCTTCGACCCGGCCACCGACACCTGGACGGCCCTCGCCGCGCCCCCGGCCCTCGACCAGGACGGCACGCCGGGCCTGGTCTGGACCGGCACCCACGTCGTGCTACTGAACCTGGTGGGCGCGGCCCGCACCGAGGTCGCCGTCTACGACCCGGCCACCGACACCTGGACGGCGGGGGCCACCTCGACGCCCGGCACCGGCTTCGGGGCCCACCCGATCTGGGCCGGCGACGAGGTCGTCGTCGTCACGTCCCGGGCCGACGACCCCTCCAGCCCGACCAGCACCGAGACAGCGGTGATCCTGGCCTACGACCCCGCCGCGGACACCTGGCGGGAGATCCCGTGGGCCCTGGGCGACGCCCAGCGCCGCAGCCCGGCGGCGGCGTGGACCGGCACCGCCCTGTTCGTCGGCGGGGGCACGGACGGGACGACCGCCCTGGCCGACGCGGCCCTCGTCGACCTGGCCACCGACACGTGGACGCCGGTGGCCGACGCCCCCGCCGGCTTCGTCGGCCTCGTCCACGGGCCGCCCGCCGTCTGGACCGGGAGCCAGGTCGTGGCCCTCTCCGACCAGGAGGGCCAGGTCGGAGGCACGCCGGTGGCCCTCGACCCGGCCACGGGCGGCTGGGCCCAGGGCCCGCCGCTGCCGACGGCCCCGCTCCCCTTCGTCCCGGCGGTGTGGTCCGTCGACCGGATCGTGCTCCCCGCCGGTGGCGACACCGGGGGCGCAGGCGGCCTCACCTACGCCCCCTGACGTCGTCGCTCAGTCGCCGCCGCTCGCGTCCTCGACCTTGGTCTTGCCGGCGGAGATCCACGGCATCATGTCGCGGAGGCCGGCGCCGACCGTCTCGATCTGGTGGGCCTTGCCGGCGTCGCGCAACGCCTCGAAGTTGCTGCCACCGCCCTTGATCTCGCCGACGAACTCCTCGGCGAACTGGCCGCTCTGGATCTCGCCCAGGACCTTCTTCATCTCGGCCTTCACCGTCTCGGTGATGATGCGGGGGCCGCGGGTGAGGTCGCCGTACTCGGCGGTGGTCGAGATCGAGTAGCGCATGCCGGCGATGCCCTGCTCGTACATGAGGTCGACGATCAGCTTCAGCTCGTGGAGGCACTCGAAGTAGGCCGACTCGGGCTGGTACCCGGCCTCGACCAGCGTCTCGAACCCGGCCTGGACGAGGGCGGTGAGGCCACCGCAGAGGACGACCTGCTCGCCGAACAGGTCGGTCTCGGTCTCCTCCTCGAAGGTGGTGTCGAGCACGCCGGCCCGGCTGCCGCCGATGGCATCGGCGTAGGCCAGGGCGGTGCCCCGGGCGTTGCCGCTGGCGTCCTGGTGCACGGCGATCAGGGCCGGCACGCCGCCGCCCTCGGTGTAGGTGCGGCGCACGAGGTGGCCCGGGCCCTTGGGGGCGACCAGGGCGACGTCGACGCCCTCCGGCGGGGTGATGTAGCCGAAGCGCACCGAGAAGCCGTGGGCCACGAGGAGCGTGTCGCCCGGGTTGAGGTTGGGGGCGATGTGGTCGGTGAACACCGCCTCGTGCTCGGTGTCGGGGAGGAGGATCATGATGATGTCCGCCTCGGCCACGGCCTCCGACAGCCCGGCCACCTTGAGCCCGGCCTCGCTGGCCTTGGCCGCCGACGAGGAGCCCTCGCGCAGGCCGACCCGCACATCGATGCCGGAGTCGGCCAGGTTGAGGGCGTGGGCGTGGCCCTGCGACCCGTAGCCCAGGATCGCCACCTTCTTGTCGGCGATCAGGGAGCGGTCGGCGTCAGCCTCGTAGGACACGGTGGCCATGGTTTCTTCCTCGTCTGTCTCTGGTTTGTTGGGAAACTGCGACCCTGAGCGGGCGAGGCGCCCGCTCATGGTCGCAAGAAGGGGGTCAGTCGGGCCGGACGGCGCCGAGGCGGGGCAGCGCGACCCGGCCGGTGCGCTGGATCTCGCGGATGCCGAACGGGCGCAGCATCTCCTCGAAGTCGTCCACCTTGGTCGGGTGGCCCTCGAGCGAGAGGGTCAGCTCGTCGTGGGTGACGGCGAGGATGCGGCCCTCGAAGATCTGCACCAGCTCGACCACCTGGCCCCGGATGTCCGGGGTGGCGGCGACGGTGGCGAGGAGCAGCTCCCGCTCGACCGACCAGCGGGGGTCGAGCTCGCTGATCTCGATGACGTTGATCAGCTTGTCGAGCTGCTTGACGATCTGCTCCAGCGGGGCCGACTCGACGTCGACCACGACGGTGATCCGGCTGAACTCCGGGTCCTCGGTGGGGGCCACGGCCAGCGAGACGATGTTGTAGCCCCGCCGGGCGAAGAGGTTGGCCACCCGGCTGAGCACGCCGGAGCGGTTCTCGACCAGGACCGACAGGACGTGGTGGCGGATCGGCTCGGGGTCACGACGGGTCATCAGTTGCCCCCCTCGCCGGTCTGGACGCCGTGGCCGGCCTGGAAGGGCGGGACCTGGATCTCGTCGTTGGACTTGCCCGCCGGGACCATCGGGAAGACCTTCTCCCGGCTGTCGGTGCGGAACTCGACCACGACCGGGCGGTCGTCGATCTCGTTGGCCTTGTCGATCGCCGGCTGGATCTCCTCGGGCGACTCGGCCCGGATGCCGACGCAGCCCATCGCCTCGGCCCACTTCACGTAGTCGGGCAGGTCCGGCGACAGGTACACCTCGGAGTAGCGCTCCTCGTAGAACATCTCCTGCCACTGGCGGACCATGCCGAGGTAGGCGTTGTTGAGGATGGCGACCTTGACCGGGATGCGCTCGGCCGAGGCGGTGACCAGCTCCTGGGCGGTCATCTGGAAGCAACCGTCGCCGTCGACGGCCCAGACCATGCGGTCCGGCCGGCCGACCTTGGCGCCGATGGCGGCCGGGACCGAGAAGCCCATGGTGCCGGCGCCGCCGGAGTTGATCCACGTGTAGGGGTGGTCGAACTTCCAGTACTGGCTGGCCCACATCTGGTGCTGGCCGACGCCCGAGGCGAGGATCGTGTCGGACGGGACCGAGTCCCGCAGCGCCTCCAGCACGGCCTGGGGCTTGAGCTGGTCGCCCTCGACGTGAGGCTCGTAGGCCAGCGGGTAGCGCTCCTGCCAGCCGCTGATCTGGCTGTTCCACGGACCCCGGTCCGGGGCCCCGGCGCCCGCGCCGATGCGCCGCTTCAGCGCCGCGACCAGGTCCTCGATGATCAGCCGGCAGTCGCCGTGGATCGGGACGTCGGGACGCCGGACCTTGCCCAGCTCGGCGGCGTCGATGTCGGCGTGGATGATCTTGGCCTCGGGGGCGAACGAGGGGACCTTGCCGGTGACCCGGTCGTCGAAGCGGGCGCCCAGGGCGACCAGCAGGTCGCTGCGCTGCATGGCCGTGACCGCGGTGTAGTTGCCGTGCATGCCCGGCATGCCCAGGCACAGGTCGTGGCCGTCCGGGAAGGCGCCCCGGGCCATCAGCGTGGTGACCACCCGGATCTGGGTCAGCTCGGCCAGCTCCAGCAGGGCCTCGGCCGCCCGGGCCTTGAGGATGCCGCCGCCGGCGTAGAGGATCGGCCGCTCGGCGGCCAGGATCAGGTCGGCCGCCCGCTCGATCGCCTCCGGGTCGCCGCTGGTGGCCGGTCGGTAGCCGGGCAGCGCGCGGGCCACCTCGTCGTCGCTCGGCCAGTCCCACCCCGTGGCCGAGGCCGGGTTGGTGGGGTCGACGATGTCCTTGGGGATGTCGACCAGGACCGGTCCGGGGCGGCCGGTGGTGGCCAGGTGGAAGGCCTGGCGGATGGTGAGGGCGATCTCGTCGGCCTCGGTGACGAGGAAGTTGTGCTTGGTCACCGCCTGCGTGATGCCGGTGATGTCGCACTCCTGGAAGGCGTCGGTGCCGATCGCCGGCCGCGGCACCTGCCCGGTGATGACGACCATCGGGACCGAGTCCATGTAGGCGTCGGCCAGCGGCGTGACGATGTTGGTGGCGCCGGGGCCGCTCGTCACCATGGCGACGCCGGGGCGGCCGGTGGCGTGGGCGTAGCCCTCGGCCATGTGGCCGGCGCCCTGCTCGTGGCGCACGAGGATGTGGCGGATCGTCGAGTCGAGCACCGGGTCGTACACCGGGAGGATGGCACCACCGGGAAGGCCGAACATCACCTCGGTCCCCTCCATCTCGAGGGCACGGATCAGCGCCTGTCCTCCGTTCATGTCCATCTCTTCATCTCCATCGTCAGTGCTGTCGGGCGTGCGAAAACCAGAACGACCTCCCGCCAGGGGAGGTCGAGGGAGCGCACGCGGGATGTGATGCCGGCGGCGTGCGCTCTAGGGCCCGAGTACGAGGAGGGTGCCGGCGGACATCGCCCGAGAGCATCGCGCAGCGGCGACCGCTCCGTCCAACCTGCTGCGTGACCAGGGTCTTTCGCCAACCGAGGGTCCCCTCCCCGAGCCCGACCACAGGCCCGATGACCAGGGCTACAGTCCGC
The DNA here is from genome assembly GCA_052038315.1 of Iamia sp. GTDB lineage: Bacteria > Actinomycetota > Acidimicrobiia > Acidimicrobiales > Iamiaceae > Iamia. Next base: position 3,688 of record JBQGCF010000258.1, on the reverse strand, counting down.
TCGGCCCAGCACCGAGGAACGACGATGAGCGACGCGAACTCCACCATCAGCATCCGCAGCTCCGAGCTGTCCGAGCCCATGCCCGACCCCGCCGGACCGACCCAGCCGGGCGATCTCAACGCCCAGCTGATCAGCACCGACGTGTGGACCGACGAGATGGTCCAGGCCGCCGGCATCCCCATCGTCGACGTCCCCCTCGTCTCGGTCGGCGGCGGCATCGGCAGCTACGTGCTCGCCAACCACCTCCGCATCGCCGGCATGCCGACGAGCCACATGCGGATCCTCACCAACCTCGACGCCCCGTGGCAGACCTACGAGTACCTCACCAAGGTCTCGCAGGTGCCCCGCAAGGAGCGGCTCCGCTCCGACGCCCAGTCGATGCCCGACAACATGTGGGGCTTCCCGTCCTACGCCTGGCGCGAGGCCTGGGCCGAGAAGAAGATCGGCCCGGCCTTCAACGTGGTGACCGAGCCCGTCCTCCGGGACTACTACACGCCCAAGGCGGGCCAGGTCTTCGAGGCCATGGAGCGCGAGGCAGCTCGCATGAGCTACTTCGACATGACGGTGAAGGGCCAGGTCCGCATGGTCCGGCGCCGCTACGGCGGCGGCTACTTCACGATCCTCACCCCGCCGGCCGGCCAGTCGCAGACCAAGCGGGTCGCCTTCCGGTCGACCTACGTCCACATCGCGGTGGGCTACCCGGGCGTGAAGTTCCTGCCCGACCTCCAGCAGTACCGCTCGACCTACGACGACTACGTCCGGGTGGTCAACGCCTACGAGCCCCACGAGCAGGTCTACGAGGAGCTCAAGCGCAAGCCCGGCCTGGTGATGATCCGGGGCGGCGGCATCGTCGCCTCCCGCGTCCTCCAGCGGCTGATCGACGACCGCGACCTGTACGGGCTGGAGACCCAGATCCTCCACGTCTTCCGGACCTACGTCACCGGCTCGCACGGCCCGTCGATCTTCCTGCGCCGCAAGGGCGGCGACGGCTGGGCCTACCAGGGCTTCAACTGGCCCAAGTCCTGCTGGGGCGGCCACTACAAGTTCAAGTTCGAGAAGCTCGAGGGCGACGCCCGCCGCGACTTCTACAAGATCCTCGACGGCACCAACACGCCGATCCGGAAGAACTGGCAGGAGCAGCTGGCCCGGGGCCGCCGCGAGGGCTGGTACCGCACCTACGTCGGGGCGGTCGACTCGGTGGTGCCGGGCGCCGACGGCACGGTCGTCACCAAGGTGAAGAGCAAGGACGGCAGCCTCCTCGAGGTCCCCGCCCACTTCGTCATCGACTGCACCGGCCTCGAGTCCGACATCCGCGAGCACCGGCTCTACGCCGACCTGTTCGACCACTCCGGCGCCCAGCGCAACGTGCTCGGCCGGCTGGCCGTGGGCCGCAACTTCGAGGTCGAGGGCACCCAGAGCGCCCCCGGAACGATCTACGCGGCGGGCACGATGACCCTCGGCAGCTACTTCGCCGGCGTCGACACCTTCCTCGGCCTGCAGTACGCCGCCGTCCGGATCATGGACGACCTGGCGTCGAAGGGCTTCATCAAGAAGATGGGGCCGCTCCGCAGCTCCAGCCAGTGGCTCAAGTGGGCCCGTCACAAGGAGCTGCCCAAGTGACCCCCGTCCTCCTCGGTCGCATCCAGACCCGGCTGTTCGTGCTCTTCACGGTCGGCCTGGTCTGGACGATCGTCATCACGCCGTTCCTGTTCCTGTCGACGCCCGACGGCTACAAGGTCGCCCTGTCGCTCGACGGCGGGCTCGACGAGGTCTACAAGCTGACCATCGCCGCCCTGGTGATCACCGCCGTCTTCGGCTGCATCTTCTGGGAGCCCGTCTACCACTTCCTCATGCAGTTCCGATGGGAGAAGGACTGGCCGGCCTTCTTCCACCTGCTCTCGGTCTTCCCCGAGTGCCTGACGACCTTCCTGCTCCTGCACATCGGGTTCCTCAACCCGCTGCCGACCACGTACGTGCCGGTGCTCGCCTACCTCTTCCTGTTCTTCTCCACCTGGATCATCACCTGGCTCGCCGCCAACGGGCCGATGAAGATCTTCTTCATCCGCTGGCGCTTCTTCGGCGGCCGGCTCGTCTGAACGAGGACCCATGGACCGCATCGCCGACTACCAGTTCATCCAGCCCCTCGGGGAGGGCAGCAGCGGGAAGTACTACCTGGCCGCCACCCCGGCCCGGTTGGGCATCGCCGCCGAGCACGTCGCCGTCAAGGTGCTGCAGGTCTCGGCCGGCGAGGAGGCCTTCCACCGCCTGACCCGGGAGCTGCGCACCTTCGCCAAGGTCCGCAGCGCCCACCTGGTCACCCTGTACGACGCCGGCCAGGACGCCGGCCAGTGCTACTACGCCATGGAGTACTGCCCGGGCGGGTCACTGGCCTACCCGGTGCGGGAGGTGACGCGGGAGGGCGGCATCGCGGCGGTGTCCGCCGCCGCCCGGGCCGCCCACGACCTCCACGAGGCCGGGATCGCCCACCGCGACATCAAGCCGGCCAACGTCCTGCTGACCGACGACGGCGCCAAGCTGGCCGACCTCGGCCTGGTCCAGGTCCTGGCCCCCGGCCAGACGATCACCGGGCTGGGCGCCATCGGCTCGGTCGAGTACCTCGACCCGGCGATCATGCGGGGCGAGCGGGCGTCGCGGGCCACCGACATCTGGGCCCTCGGCGTGACCCTCCACCGGGTCCTCACCGGCAAGGGGGTGTACGGCGAGCTGCCCTCCCGCGACCCGCTCCTGGCGGTCCGGCGGGTGCTGTCCTCGCCCCCCACCCTCGACCCGTCCCTGTCCGATGCCGAGGCGGAGCTGATCCGGCGCTGCCTCGACCCCGACCTCTCGGCCCGGTTCCGCACCGCCGCCGAGGTGGCCGACGCCCTCGACGCCCTCGGGAGGGCCTGAGATGAACCTGAGCGAAGGGCGCCTCGCCCCCGTCCCCGGGGCCGACGGCCTCGTCACCCGCACCTCCGGTGCCGTGCTGTTCGTCGCCGGCCGCACCCCGGTCGACCTCGTGCGCCGCCTCACCGACGCGGTGGCCGCCGCCGGCGGGGCCACCCCGGCCCGGTCGCTGGCCCGCGAGCTGGCCGCCATCGTCGCCGCCGACGACGCCAGCGCCCTGCCCGGCTTCGCCGTGGTGGCCGCCTCGGAGGCCGGCACCTACGTCCGGGTCTACGGCTCGGTCGAGGTCCAGCTCCAGGGGTCCGACGCCAGCGAGTCGCTGTCGGGCGTCGGGTCCTTCACCGGCGTCGACCGCGAGGTGCTGGGGACCTTCCACACCATCGCCGTCCACCCGGCCGGGAGCCCCGTGCCGGCGCCGGTGTTCGACGTCGACGTCCAGGCCGGCACCGCGCCCGGCAACGGCTTCTCGATCACGACGCTGACCTCGCCGACCGACGCCCCCGTGGCCGAGGTCCCCGAGCCCGAGGCGCCGACCGAGGTCCCCGGTCTCGCCGAGCCGCAGGCCGCCCCGGTGGCGCCCGCTCCCGTCGACGAGCCGGCGCCGACCGAGCCGCTGCCGGCCGACGAGCCGGTCCCGGCCGTCGACCCGGTGCCGTCGGAGGCCGAGGCCGTCGCCGCCATGCACGTCGTGGCCGACTCGGTCTCGCCGCCCCCGGACGCCGAGTCGAACCCCTACACCTCCTCGGCCTCCACCGAGGCGGCGGCGGGCGCGGCCGCCGCCGGG